>DATHUV010000054.1:0-26857 GCA_035461905.1 Acidimicrobiia bacterium
CATGGAGGGAGTTCGCATCGGCACCGACTCCGACGTTCTCCCCCAGCGCCTGCCAGACACCGGTGACGCCGCTGAGACCGGGGTTGTGGTAGATCGATCCCGCCGACATCATGTTGGAGGCGTGGTTCCTGGCGTCGTCCGCAAGATCCCAATAGGCCTCGACGGGAGCCTTGCCGGCGTTGGCTCGCGAGGCGTTGATGCGAGAGAGCAGCGTTCCCTCGGGTCCTGCATGGGCGGGAACGGCGAATGCGGCGACCATGACGGCAACTGCCGCACACAGCACCAGGACCCTGCTGGACGTTCGCATCGCAATACCTCCCACGGTTAGTGGTCGAACCACTCCTCTCCGTATCGGTATCGGGGCGCGGGCAGTTGAGGGATGCGTCGTCCATGGTCAGTACCGCGCAGCCCTCGGATCCCGGGCGGCGAGTGATCAGTCGGCGAGAGCCTCGGCGACCGCGACGAGGGTGCGGGTCCCGAATCCGGAGCCGCCCTTGATCACGTAGTGCTCCGTCGACTCCGCCCTGGCAGGCCCAGCAACGTCGAGATGCACCCACGGCACGTCATCGACGAACTCAGCAAGGATCAGCGAAGCCGTGATGGCGCCTCCCCACCTCCCGCCGGTGTTCTTCATGTCGGCGATGTCGGAGTCGACGAGGGTTCGATAGTCGGGATCCATCGGTAGGCGCCAGAACTTCTCGCCAGCCCCACGGGCGGCGGACTCGACGATCTGAGCAGCCTCGTCATCAGGCGAGAACAGCCCGCCGATGCCGGGGCCGAGCGCCACTTTGCATGCCCCCGTCAGGGTCGCGATGTCGACGATGAGGTCCGGTTGGAACTCGCACGCCAGCGCGAGGCCGTCTGCAAGGACGAGCCGGCCCTCGGCATCAGTATTGAGCACCTCGATCGTCTTGCCGTTGTACGCGCGCATCACGTCGCCGGGACGCTGCGCCGATCCGCCCGTCATGTTCTCCGTGAGGGGAGTGATGCCGATGACGTTGACGGGCGTGCCGAGTTCTGCGATGACCTGGATGGCACCCATGACGGCAGCCGCCCCCGCCATGTCCGTCTTCATGGTCTCCATTCCCTCCGCCGGCTTGATCGACAATCCGCCCGAGTCGAACACGATTCCCTTGCCGACGAACGCGACCGTCTTGGATGCACCCGGTGGCCGATACTCCATGACGACCATCCGTGCAGGCCGGTCCGATCCGAGGTTGACAGCGACGAGGCCGCCGAATCCCTTCTCGACGATCTGGCGTTCGTCATAGACGGTGACCGAGACGCTCCGATGCAGGCCGGACGCGATGTCGGCGATGGCCGCGGGAGGCTTGTCCAAGGCCGGTCGGTTCACGAGGTCCCGGGCGAGCATGACGCCGCGAGCGATCGTGTTGGCCCGTTCAACGGCCCCATCGGTGGCGTTGCCTCCCGCGAGGATCAGCTCCTCGAACGCACGATGCTTCGAGGTCGATCGGTACTCATTGAATGCATAGGCGCCGAGCTGTGTTCCGAGGGCTACGGCCTCGTCTGCCTCATCGATGTCCACGTCGTGGAGCAGCGTCGCAACCGACCGGTACCCACTCACGGTCCGGGCAACGGAACCTGCGACGCGCCGAATGCGCTCCATATCGATCTCGTCCCCGAGGCCGACCAAGAGCAGTTCTGGCGATGCAGCGCCCTCGCCGGCAACGAACGCCATCTGTCCGAACTCGCCCGAGAACTCCCTTGCGTCGAGCGCCGATGAGAGGTCGTCGAGGTTCGGGGCGAGAGCCGACCGGGTCGCCAAGGTGCGATTGTCGAGGACAGGGACCACGAGCAAGCTGGCGTCCGAAGGGTCCCCGCAGATGATGTCGATCATGTGCTTCCGATCTGTCGTCGTTGGTGTCCGGCCTGTCGGATGACCTCGGCGATGGCCTCGGGAGTGAACCCGAGCTCCTCGGCGAGCACCGCTGCGGGAGCCGAGACACCGAACCGGTCGATACCGATCGCGATTCCGCCTCTCGTCGTGTACGACGACCATCCGAACGTCGCTGCTGCCTCGAGCGTGAAGGTGGGCATGTCCTCGCCGAGGACGTGGATTCGGTATGCCTCGTCCTGGCGTTCGAACTCCTCGACACACGGCATCGAAACGACACGGACGGAGATCTCGCCCGAAAGCACTTCAGCTACGGATTCGGCGAGCGGCACCTCCGAGCCCGTTGCGATGAGGACCACCTCGGCTCCGTCCTTCCGGACGTAGCCGCCCCGCGCAACGAGCGACGGATCGGCGTTCGATGCGGGGATCGGGAGGCCCTGCCGGGTGAGGATGAGGCATGTCGGGCCCGAGAGGCGATTCATCGCGTGTTGCCACGCCATGGCGGTCTCCACGGGATCTGCGGGGCGAATGACGTCGAGGTTCGGGATCGCTCGCAGGGATGGGAGGTGTTCGATCGGCTGATGGGTCGGACCGTCCTCACCGAGGAAGACCGAGTCATGCGTCCACACGAAGATCGACGGGACCCCCATGAGGGCGGCGAGCCGCACGGCCGGGCGCATGTAATCCGAGAACGTCAGGAACGTCCCACCGAAGGCACGGAGGCCACCGTGGAGGGTGATGCCGTTGATGGCCGTACCCATCGCATGCTCGCGGATCCCGAAGGCGAGGTTCCTTCCCGCCCGATCGTCACGCGAGAAGTACCCCGATGAGGCGATGAGTGTGTTGTTGGAACCTGCGAGGTCTGCCGAGCTTCCCAGCACGTCAGGTCTCGCCGATGCCAATTCCTGGATGACGGCCTCGGACAGCTTGCGCGTCGCCATGGAGGATGAGGTTCCCGTGTCCGGAGGATCCAGGGCGACTGCCTTGGGATCCCACCAAGTGTCGAACGCCTCCGTTCGCACTGGGTCGACCGCCCGAATCGCTGCACGCCGGTCCTCCCACGCAAGCCGTGCTCGTCGCCCGCGATCCATCGCGTCTCGGAAGAAGGAGTAGACGTCGTCCGGCACGCGGAACGGAGGGAGATCCCAGTCCATTGCATCCTTCGCCAGGGCGATCTCATCCGCACCGAGGGGCGACCCGTGCGCAGATGCGGAGTTCGCCTTGTTCGGTGCGCCGAAACCGATATGCGTCTTGCATGAGATGAGTGTCGGGCGGTCCGCCACCGCCAACGCCTCGTCGATGCCTGACGCGATCGCCTTCCGATCGTGGCCGTCGACGGTGATCGTGTGCCATCCGTACGCAGCGAACCGGGCCGGAACGTCCTCCGTGAAGGCGATGTCGGTCGAACCGTCGATCGTGATCGAGTTGTCGTCGTAGAACACGGTCAGCCGACCGAGGCCGAGGTGGCCGGCGACCGATGAGGCCTCCGACGAGACGCCTTCCATCAAGTCGCCGTCACTGCAGAACACGAAGGTGCGATGGTCGACGAGCTCCTCGCCATGGATGCTTCGAAGGTGCTCCTCGGCGATCGCCATCCCGACGGCCGTTCCGAAGCCCTGACCCAGAGGGCCCGTGGTGGTCTCGATTCCGATGCCGGGGTGGTGTTCGGGGTGGCCCGCCGTCTCGTATCCCCACTGGCGGAAGTTCTCGATCTCATCCATGGTGAGGGGGAACCCGCTCAGGTGGAGGAGGCTGTACAGCAGCATGGATCCGTGGCCGTTGGACACGACGAATCGGTCGCGGTCCCGCCATGTCGGTGCGTCCGGATCGACGGTCAAGTACCGTGACCAGAGGACGACGGCGATGTCGGCCATTCCCATCGGCATCCCCGGATGGCCCGAATTCGCCTTCTCCACCGCATCCATGGAAAGGGCGCGGATGGTGTCAGCGGCGCGCTGCTCGATCGATCTGGTCATGGAACCTCCTCGAACCGGAGAGTAACCCTCAGCGTGATCGTGCCCCGTGGCCCTCGACGGGCAGTTCCACCGACGTGAAGTCGTCGACCGCGACGAGCTCGATGTCGTCTTCCGCGAGGGCAGCTCGTGCGAGACCGTACAGGAACCCGCGTCCGTCGGGACTCAGGAACCAGTCGTGGATAGGGATCACGAACCTCGGGGACACCGCCCGCGTCCGGTCGACCCCACCAACGAGCGACCCCCACGGTGCGACGAACGGCATGAGCAGGACAGGCATGGACTCGGTGAAGCTGTGGCTGTCCCCGGGGTGGCTGATCGACGCGGCAATGTGGAAGCCCACGTTCTGTGGCCCGGGACCGCTCGGAATCCGCTCATGCGGGGCCACGAACGTCGACGTGCCTTCCGACGTTGCCTCGATTCCGTGATCGCCGAGGATCGCGGCGAGCGCTTCCGTCGTCTGGATGGTCGCTTCGTTCGAGCGTTCGAGCACTCCCCTGACGAGGTCGATGTTGACGTGGTCGGCGTGCTCGTGCGTGATGAGGATGGTGTCGACGCCCTCGACGGCCGACAGGTCGAAACGGTCGTCGTTCCACGTGAAGGACCCCGGATCGACGAGCGTTCTCCGACCCCCCGCCTCGATGAGCACGCATGAGTGCACGAGTTTGGTGATCGTCACATCCATGGGTCCCACGCGTGAGGAGTCCATGCTGCCAGTCACGACACGAGCCGATAGTCGTGGTCAGACTGGTTCAGCGGTTCCACACCTGTGTCGGTGACGGTCACGATGTCCTCGATCCGAATGCCCCATCTCCCTGTGAGATAGATCCCCGGCTCTATCGAGAATGCCATGCCCGACTCGAGCACCTGGTCGTTGCCCTCGACGATGTACGGGTGCTCGTGGACATCGAGCCCGATACCGTGACCCGTGCGATGGATGAAGTGGTCGCCGTACCCCGCATCGTCGATGATCCGGCGTGCGATCGCATCGATGGAGGCAGCGGTGACGCCGGGGCGAACCGCGTCGGTTGCGGACTGCTGGGCGTCACGCACGACGGCGAACACCGTGTCGAATCCCTCGGGTGGTCGACCGACGACGAACATGCGCGTCGTGTCGGACGAGTATCCCCCCTGGTGTCCGCCGAAGTCGGCGACGACGACGTCCCCATGGACGATCGTGCGAGACCCGGGTTCGTGGTGTGGGGATGCACCGTTCGGGCCGGATGCGATGATCGCGAAGTCGACTGACTCGTGTCCTGCTGCCATGGTCCGATCGATGAACTCCCTCGACAGCTCGCGTTCGGTGCGCCCAGACCACTCAACCGTCGCCATTGCGTCCGCGACACCGTCGACCGTGCGGGCTGCAGCCCGCAACGCTGCGATCTCGCTGCTCGACTTGATGACCCTCAGCCGCGCCATGAGGTCCCCGGCAGGAACCCACGCACGAGCCTCACCGACGTTCTGGAGTGCGAGGGAGAATTTCGTCCACGTCTCGTCGCCGATGGCGACACGACGTGCCCTCCCGAGGATCTGATCGACGATGGCGATGGGATCCTCGCCCTCGGACCAGGGGCGTACGTCGAACGTGTCGGGACCTGTGTCAACACGAGGTGCCTCGAGCTCCGGAACCACCAGCACGGGACGGTCTGCGCCGACGGCTACCAGCATGGTGAGCCTCTCGAGGGGCATCGCGCGGTATCCCGTGAGGTATGGGAGGTCGGACCCGACCGAGAGGCAGAGCGCATCGACCCCCTCGACGTCCATTTCGGTTCGGGCACGATCGAGCCGTGCCGCGTGGTCGTTCATACTGCGGCCTCGAGGGCTTCGCGTGCGTGATAGGAGCTGCGCACGAGCGGTCCTGACTCGACATGCGGGATGCCGAACGCCTCACCGACCTCCTTGTACTCGTCGAACACCGGGGGCTCGACGTACCGCGAGACCATCCTGTGGCGCGCTGTCGGTCTCAGATACTGCCCGATGGTCACGACCTCGACCCCGACCGCGTTGAGATCCGCGAGCGCTCCGACGATCTCGTCGTCCGTCTCCCCCATACCGACGATGAGGCCGGACTTGATGGTGACGGACGGCAGCGCCCATTTCGCCCGTGCGAGGAGGGCGAGCGATCGGGCGTAATTCGCGGCCGTCCTGATCTCGCGCTGGAGACGGAGCACGGTCTCCGTGTTGTGGTTGAGGACGTCGGGCTTCGCCGACATCACGATGTCGAGGGCTCCCCGATCACCCTTGAAGTCGGGGATGAGGACCTCGACGGCGCACGAAGGGATTCGATCGCGGATCTCGTCGATCGTTCGATGGAACACGGCTGCTCCCCCGTCGGCGAGGTCGTCCCGGTTCACCGAGGTGAGCACGGCGTGGGCGAGGCCCATCGCGGCGATCGCATCTGCAGCCCTCGCCGGCTCGTCCCAGTCGACCTCGCCCGGTCGTCCGGTGTCGACGTTGCAGAACGAGCATGCGCGCGTGCACACGCTTCCGAGGAGCATGAGGGTCGACGTGCCACTCGACCAGCACTCGTAGATGTTCGGGCAGCCTGCTTCCTCACATACGGTGTTGAGCGCGAGCTCGTTGTTGAGTGCCTTGAGTTCCTTGAACCTCGCGTCGGTGAGGTCCACCTTCACCTTCATCCATGAAGGCTTCTCGGGCTCGCCGTCGATGACGCCACGAATCATGAGCGGTACGACACCTCGACCCTGGGGTGAGAAGACACCGGCATCGACGAGCCTGTCGATCTCGAACGATCGCGTACCCGCCCCCCTCGAGAACGCTCCGAGCTGGGTCTCGGTGCCGGTGCGGCGCGACAGGCCGCCCAGACGGGGCACGATGGCGGAAACGACCTCCTCGATGGAGACCCGTCGCCCCGTGAGCTCACTGAGCGACGTCACGGATCGGTCGGGTATGCCGCACGGGACGATGTGGTCGAAGTAGGCGACATCGGGATCGACGTTGATGGCGAATCCGTGCATCGACACGCCCCTCGATACCCGCACGCCGATGGCTGCAACCTTTCCCCGTTCCGTCCAGACACCCGTGTACCCGTCCTCGGACCACGCGTCGACACCGAAGTCCGAGAAGGTGTCGATGAGCGCCGTCTCGATCCGGCGAACATGGCCGACCGCATCGAAGCCTCCCGGGAGTCGCGGAACGTCGACGATCGGATATCCGACGAGCTGACCGGGCCCGTGGTAGGTGATGTCGCCGCCACGGTCGACGGCGTGGAGGGTGGCACCGAGACCAGCGAGATCCTCCCTCGGGATCCTCAGATTCGATGCGTCGCCATTGCGTCCGATCGTGTAGGTGTGGGGATGCTCGAGGAGCAGCACGTAGTCGTCGTCGGAGCGACCTGTGGTCTTCCCTTCCCAGATCGCCCGCTGGAGATCCCACGCCTCCTCGTACTCGACGCGACCGAGCCATCGGACGCGAAGGGTGGGATCCGTCGAGAAGCTCACGACAGCTCTTGTTCCCAGTCCCATTCCTGAAGGTTCTTCTTTATCCGGTCGAGGAATAGCACGGCCGTCGATCCGTCGAAGACGCGATGGTCCCAACTCAGACCGAGGTAACCGATGTGCCTGATGGCAATCGCATCGGACCCATCGGGGAGTTCGACAACGACGGGCTTCTTGGTCACGGTGTCGGTGCTCAAGATTGCGGCGTTCGGTACGGGGATGATCGGTGCGGACATGAACGAACCGAAGGGACCGGGGTTCGTGATAGAGAACGAGAAGCCCGCAAGGTCGTCCGGTACAGCCTTGCCGTCCCGCGCGGCGACGGCCATCGCACGGATCGATCGAGCGAGGCCCTTGAGCGTCATGGCGTCAGCGTCCCTGATGTTCACGACGACGAGCCCGTCCTGGTCGAGGTCCACCGCGATGCCGAGGTTCACGGCTCGGTTGAACGTCCACGTGCCCGCATCGAGCTCGAACCTGGAGTTCACAACGGGATATGCAGACAGTGCGTCCATCGTCGCCCGTGCGATGAATGGGAGATACGTCAGGGAGTATCCCTCGGCGGCCTTGAAATCGGACCTGTGGCGCTGGCGTACCCGTTCCACGTTCTCGAAGTCGACCTCGACGCTCGTCCAGACGTGAGCCGCCGTGTCCTTGGCGTTGCGGAGGTTCGCGGCAATGCGCTGCCGCATGCGGGGAATGTCCCTCACCTCTGAACCGTGACCACCGGATGCAGGCGCCTGGGGGACCTTGGCAACTTGGGGCGTGGGAGGGGCCGGTGAAGGTGGCTCTTCGGCCACAGCCGCCCCACTCGCAGGCGAAGCGCCCGCCGCGAAAGCCTCGACGTCCTTCCTGGTGATGCGACCGCCGTCGCCGCTTCCCTGGACCATGTCGAGGTCGATGCCGTGCTCGGATGCGAGTTTGCGCACCACGGGTGAAAGGACACCACGCCGAGGGGCGTCATCGCTGGTCGCTGGCCGTTCCGTGGGTGCAGACACCACCTCTGCCGGGGCAGACTCGTTCCTGACCTCGGTGACGGCGACCTCGACGACAGATCCCTCAGACCCTGATCCCTCGCTCGGCAACTCCTCCCCCTTCGGCGGTTCGGCTGCGGGGGCCTCCGTCACCTCGGCGGCTTCCGACGCGGCGGGTGCGTCGTCGGCATCGCCGAGGACGGCGAGGGCGGTACCCACGGCAACGGTCTCCCCGGCGGCGACGAGGATCTCCGTCAGTATGCCGGACGCTGGTGAGGGAACCTCGGTATCGACCTTGTCCGTCGAGATCTCGACGATCACCTCATCTTCCGCGACGTGGTCCCCGACCTGCTTGACCCACTCGAGGATGGTGCCCTCGGTGACGGTCTCGCCGAGTTGGGGCATCGAAATCGTTACCGGCATTTGCCTTCAGCTCCTTGCACGCGGTGCGGTTGGGGGATCAACGTCATCGTCCGTTCAATGGAGGGGTCTCCCCGCCGCAGCGAGGAGGGTCTCACCGACTGCCTCCGAAATCGTGGGGTGGGCGTGGATGAATGCTGCCGCCTCCGACGGGAGGGCCTCCCAGCCGACCGCGTACATCAGTTCGTGGATCATCTCCCCTGCGCCATGGCCGACGACGGTCGCACCGACGATCGGCCCGTCGACCTGCGACACCACCTTGACAGTGCCGTCGACGGTGCCCTGGATGATGGCGCGGCCGATGCCGCGCATGCCGTGCTCGACCGCACGGACATCCATGCCTTCAGCAACGGCGACGGCTTCGGTCCGGCCGACCCAGCCGATCTCGGGGTGGGTGTACACGACCATCGGGATCGCGTTGTAGTCGACCGCTGCGTGCTCGCCCGTTGCGATGTGGGTCACGGCGGCGATCCCCTCGGCGAAGCCGACATGTGCGAGCTGGGGTGTTCCCGCAACGATGTCCCCCACGGCGTACACGCCGGGGGCGCTCGTCGCCATCGTCGCGGCATCGACGGTGATGAATCCGCGGTCCGTGGCGATTCCGACGGTGTCGAGACCGACGTCACTCGTGACGGGCGTGCGGCCCACTGCCATCAGCACCACGTCGACGTCGATCGAATCATCGCCGAACGGAATCGTCACCGAGGCATCCCCCAACGACGCAGGACCCACACGGACCCCCGTGTGGACGTCGATCGATCGCTTTCGGAACGCCCGCTGGAGGATCTTGGCGGCCTCCGGCTCCATTCCCGGTACGAGCTGGTCCTCCATCTCGAACAGGTGGACCTTCGTCCCGACTTCGCCGAGGAACGAGGCGAACTCGCAGCCGATGACACCACCGCCGATGACCGCCACGCTCGAGGGTTGGTCCTCCCAGTCGAGGGCGTCGTCGGACGTGACGATGCGCGAGCCGTCGATCTCGTATCCGGGGATCGTCGCAGGAGCGGATCCGGTGGCCACGATGATGGCGCGTCCCTCGAGGGTCGACGTCGTTCCGTCAGCAGCGACGACCTCGACCCTTCCCTCGCCCGCGATCCGCCCGTGTCCATCGATGATCTCGACATCACGTGACTTGAGGGTGCCGATGAGGCCCTTGACGATCCCTTCGACGACCTTCTGTTTGCGCTCGAGGGCCTTCGGCCACGCGAACTCCGGCTCCGACGTGAGGACGCCGAATTCCCCGGCGCCGGCGACCGTCGAATAGACGGCTCCGCTCTCGATCCATGCCTTCGCCGGGATGCACCCACGCAGGAGGCAGGTGCCCCCGACCCTGTCCTTCTCGATGAGCGCGACCTTGAGCCCGAAGTTGTGGGCGTAGAGGGCCGATGCGTAGCCGCCGGGGCCGCCTCCGATGATGACGATGTCGTACATTGGCCCACCTGCTCGAAACGGTTGAACCCTGCAAGGTTAGCCGCACTCGCCCACCCAATCCCCGGGGCAGGGTGTCGGGTGTCGCGCTGGCAGACGGTGGTTCGCCGAGCCGCGTTCGATACGATGCATCCATGCAGACCCGGTACCTCATCCTCGCGTCGCTCGCCACCGGCCTCCTCATCCTTGGCGCAACCGCACTGTGGTTCTCGACCCTGTGAGCGGCCACGCCGTGTCCCGGCCCCCACTCGTCACGAGCGACGGCGTATCCCTCGAGGTGATCATCGATCACGCACAATCGGCCACGGGGTCGGTCGTCGTCTGCCACCCGCATCCCGAACACGGGGGCACCATGCGCCATCCGATGCTCGTCGCGATCATGCGCGAGGCCCTCGAGCGGGGCATCGACGTGATCCGATTCAACTTCCGCGGCGTTGGAGGGTCCGAGGGCCGCCACGGCGGCGGACAGGCCGAGATCCTCGACATCGATGCCGCGGTGGGCCTCGCGCATCACTCCGGTGCGGAACCGCTCGGGATCGTCGGGTGGTCCTTCGGCGCTGCAACGGCGCTCGTGTGGCAAGCAGAGAAGGGGTCCGACCTTTCATACGTGGGCATCGCACCCCCCGTCGCCAGCCCGCTCACACCTCCGCTGCCCGCTCCCGGGTCACTGGCGCCCGCAGCGAGAACCTTCATCATCGGCGATCGCGATCAATTCGTGGACGCGGACGAACTGGTCGACTACGCGGCGTCCATAGCGGCACGCGTCATCCGGTACGAGACCGCGGACCACTTCTTCCTCATGCGCCACGATCGTCTGGCTGTCGACGTCCTGGATGCGATCGGCGGTTCGTGAGGCACCCTCACCGACGACGAACGGGCCTGAATCCCCGGTTCCGGGCCTCCGATGGCTCATCCGGGGCGAAGGTCTGTACCAGCCTCGCAGTCACGAGGCCTTCCTCATCGATGCGTGCCTCGAGCGAGGAGAACTCATCGGGGTCGTCACAGTCGTAGAACGCCATGTCGTCGCGGGTACCGATGTAGCGGTGATCACCGAAGCGGGCGAGGCGAGCCACGGGGCCTACTCCGTCACCGGCTGGACGACGCGGATGGTGCCCTGTGACACGCCGCCGGCCGACACCTCGACGAGGATGTTGCCGTCGAGGCCATCCCTCGAGAACTCGATCACCCAACGGGTTCCCGATCCTGACGACTCGTCGACCGTGTAACCGGTCGCCGGGAGGTTCGTCCCGAAGTACTCCACCACCTCGGTGATGCCCGCCGGGAAGACGATGATGAACTCGGTCACTCCCCTTGTGCTGTCGACCATCGTCGATCCGACCCGTGCCTCGGAGGGAATCGGGAAGTCGGCCGGAACGGTTGCCGGAATCGAGCCGCTGCCGAACACGAGGGGCTCGTCGGAGGCTTCTCCGGGAATCGTCGTGAGGACAGACTCCTCTGGCACGGACTCAGCGGTGCACGCGGCTAGGAGGACCACGAGGGCGACGAGGACGAGGGACTTGATCGAGAGGGGCTTCATGATGCGCGATTGTATGTTCGGCTTCCGGGTACCGGTCTCGGATCGCGACGTGCGCCCGTTGCGTCAGGCGGTGTCGCCGGGGTCCTCGTGCCGGACATCGGTCGGTTGATCCTCGGCATCGACGGGATCACCGACCGCCCCGATCGCGACGAGATACGAGGCCTGGAGATCGAGGACGGCGTAGATCTGAACCGGCTCGTACCGGTATCCGTCGGCGAGGGCTCGCTCCTGCGCATAGGCTGCAGATGCCTGACCCCCGACGATCGGGGCTCCGTCAGCCCTCCACACATCCGGCTGCTGGAGATAGTGCATCTCCCACTCGAGGATTCGCCGCACGTCGCCGCGAGTGAGCCCCATCGTGTCCTCGCCGAGCCCTTCCCAGATCCACTCGATCGAGTCTTCCACCCCGTAGATGGCCGCGCTCTGGCGCATCCGCTTGGACTCCTGCCAGAACACGGCGACGCCGAACGCGAGGACGACCACCATCATGACACCGAAGAACAATGGTCCGCTCATGTCGGGAATCGTAGGGTCAGCCGAGCTATCGCCTGTCGGGTGGTAGCTTCTCGGAGGCCGAGGATCCGGGAGGTGCGCGATGGCATTCGAGACGATGCGAACGTTCTTCGCGCTCGCTGCACTCGCGGCGAACGCGATCACCATCGCACTCGTCGTGATGGCGATCATAGACCGCCGCGAGGGGCGCCATCCCTTCGAAGTGCTTCGCGGCACGACGATGTGGCTCGCCGGGGCGGTCGCGGCCTTCGCGACGATCGGCAGCCTCTATCTGTCCGAGTCCGTCGGGCTCATCCCATGCAAGCTGTGCTGGTACCAGAGGATCGCGATGTACCCGCTTGCGGTGATCCTGCCCATCGCTGCGTTCCGGAAGGACGCCAAGGCTCGGCTGTATGTCGTCGTTCTCGCAACGATCGGTGCCGGCATCGCGGTATACCACCGTCTGCTCGAGGCATTCCCATCCCTCGACTCCGGTTCGTGCAGTGCGGTCGGGCCCTCGTGCTCATCACCGTTGATCAAGGAGTTCGGGTTCGTGACGATCCCGTACATGGCGCTGTCGGCCTTCCTCCTGATCATCGCCCTCATGTACGCGGATCGGCGAACTAGCCCGCGAACCGTGCCAAGCTTGCACGCAACAGGCCGGGACGACGAACCCGTCACCGACTGAGGACCGCCGTCCCGACCCGACTCGACCCGACCGACACGAGGGAACTGCATGGCTGATACCAAGAACGCCCGCACGACGGCACCGACGGCGCCGCCCCGGAACACGACGGGAATCATCATCGCGCTCGCCGGTGGCCTCGTCGTCGTACTCCTGATCGCGGCCGTCCTTTTCGGCAACACTGAGGTGGGAGCCGAGTACGGTGACCCGACCATCGAGGGTCAGGGCCTTCCCCTCATGCCACCGAACCAGACCATCGACGCGACCGCGGCGGGACTCGAGTATCCCTCCGTCACCGGCCAGGACTTCGATGGGTCGACGGTGACGATCCCCAACGACGACGGTCGCGCAAAGGCGATCGCCTTCCTCGCCCACTGGTGTCCGTTCTGCCAGCAGGAGGTGCCCCTCGTCCAGGACTGGATCGACACGACGGGTGGGGACCCCGACGTCGACATCTACACCGTCTCGACGTCGATGAACTCCGGGAGGGACAACTACCCCCCGAGCGCGTGGTTCGAGCGCGAGGGCTGGACGCCGCCCGTCATCCGCGACGACAACGAGAACTCGGTGCTGCTCAACTTCGGTGCGGGAGGATTCCCCTTCTGGGTCTTCGTCAACTCCGATGGCACAGTGGCCGTGCGCACAGCGGGGCTCCTCGAGACCGCGCAGTTCGTCCAGATCCTCGACTCACTCGAGTAGCGGCGCGGCCTGTCTCGCCGATGGACGTCCTCCACTCCGCCGCCGCGTTCGCCATCGAGCGCATTGTTGCGGGACCCCTCGACACGAACGTCCTGCTCGTGACCGATCGATCGACATTGGAGGCGATCATCGTCGATGCCGCGGACGATCCCGACGCGATCCTGTCAATGGCCCAGGGCGTCGTCGTTCGTGCCGTCTATACGACCCACGGCCACTGGGATCACCACCAGGCCGCCGGTCGCGTCGCCGACGCGCTCGAGGTCCCCGTCATGATCCATCCCGCAGACGCGGCGATGGTCGACCACGTCACGACCCCGCTCTCGCCCGGGACGCACACGATCGGCTCGATGCCCTTCACCGTGGCGCACACCCCCGGTCACACGCCCGGATCCGTCTCACTCGTCTTCGACGGTGTCGTGATAACGGGCGACACGCTGTTCCCGGGCGGTCCCGGTGCCACTCGCTTCGATCACAGCTCGTTCAGCCAGATCATCGAGTCGATACGGACCGAGCTGTTCACCCTCCCGGATGCCACCGTGGTGATCCCCGGTCACGGTGCGTCGACCACCATCGGTACGGAGCGACCCCATCTGCGAGACTGGGTGGCACGCGGATGGTGAATCGGAGGCAGGTGTGGAACTAGGGCTCTTCGTCGAACCACAGGTCGGGGGGAGCTACCGGCGGCTCGCAGACCTTGCGCGATGGGCCGAGGCACACGGTGTCGATGCCTTCGCGCGCTCCGACCACTACCTCAACAGTGACGAATCGGCCCACGCGACGGATGCCCTCGTGTCGCTCGCCGCCGTGGCGGCCGAGACGACCTCGATCCGACTCGTGACGCTCGTGTCACCGATCACCTTCCGCCACCCCGCGGTGATGGCGAAGTCCGCAACGACGCTTGATGAGATCTCCAGTGGGCGATTCACACTCGGTGTCGGAACGGGATGGATGGAGGCAGAGCACAGCGCGTTCGGGCTCGACCTCCCTCCGCTCGCCGAGCGATTCGATCGGCTCTCGGAGGCGCTCGCGTACATCCGCGCAGTGTTCGACGGTGGTGGCAGGCTGGAGGGGAGGTACTACCCGTTCGACCTCGAGGACGTCGCGCCCGCGGCGAGCCCGGGACTCGGCATCGTCGTCGGTGGAGGTGGCCCGAAGAAGACCCCGACCCTCGCAGGAACCCATGCCGACGAATACAACATGTTCGTCACGGATCCAGACACGCTCGCGGCACGCCTGGAGGTGATGCGTGGCGCGGCGGCCGAGGCAGGACGCAACGCTGACGACATCCTCGTGTCCTTCGCCGGACCAGCACTGGTGTTCGCGACCGAGAGCGACTACCGCGCTGCGCTCGCCGAGCGGGCATCGAGGAGGGACATGACGCCGGAGGAGTACTCGTCGCTCCTGACGGAGCGCTTCGTCCCGCACGGCCTGCCGGATCAGGCACGACAGGCCATTGCCAGGATGGCCGATGCCGGGATCGGGCGCTACTACATCCAGGAGTACAGGCATCTCGACGACATCGACCTCGACGCCCTGGATGTCGCGTTCGATGCCCTGTCGTCGCCCTGAGTCCTGCGGATCCGTATTACACTCATGACCATGTTGGAAACCTCCCCGCAGCCGCCACTCCTCGTCGTCGACAACCTCTACGCGTCCGTTGAAGGGGCGGAGATCCTCAAGGGCGTCAATCTCACGATCGAACGCGGCGAGACACATGCGATCATGGGACCGAATGGGAGCGGCAAGTCGACACTCGCCAACGTCCTCCTCGGCCACCCTTTGTACGAGGTCACCAGTGGCACCATCGCCTACAAGGGTGAGGACATCACCGAGGCGGCTCCCGAGGTGCGAGGGCAGGCAGGGATGTTCCTCGGATTCCAGTATCCCGAAGAGATCCCGGGTGTCTCCGTCGTCAACTTCCTCCGCACCGCCCTCTCGAATCGGACGGGGACGGACTACACGGTCCTCGAGTTGCGCCTCAAGGTCGGTGAGGCCATGCAGGAACTCGGCATGGACCCATCGTTCGCGGATCGATACCTCAACGAAGGGTTCTCAGGAGGAGAGCGCAAGCGGAACGAGATCCTCCAGATGGCTGTCCTCGAACCCGAGCTCGCCGTGCTCGACGAGACGGACTCCGGCCTCGACATCGACGCCCTTCGAACCGTCGCCGAAGGTGTCGAACGAATGCGCACCGCGGATCGAGGGTTCCTCATCATCACCCACTACCAGCGCATGCTCGAGTACATCACACCCGATTTCGTCCACGTCTTCCTCGACGGTGCCATCGTCGACTCCGGCGGCGCCGACCTCGCCGATCGCATCGAGGAATCCGGCTACGACAGCTATCGGCCGACCGTGACATCGGGGTGACCGACCTCTCCCATCTGCGTTCGGACTTTCCGATCCTTGGGAGGGAGGTCAACGGCCATCCACTTGTCTACCTCGACTCGGCAGCCACGACGCAGAAGCCGAGGGCGGTCATCGACGCGATGACCGACTACTACGAGCGATACAACGCCAACGTCCACCGGGGTGCCCACACGCTCTCGTACGAGGCGACTGCGGCGTATGAACAGTCCCGATCCAAGGTCGCCGCCCTCCTCGGCACGTCAGCCGCACAGGTCGTCTTCACTCGCGGGGCGACATCGGCGATCAACCAGGTCGCATACGGGTGGGGACTCAACCACCTCACCACCGGTGACCGGATCGTGCTGTCGGTCTCCGAGCACCACGCCAACATCGTGCCGTGGCAGCTCATCTCCCGCTACACGGGTGCAGAGCTGGTTTACCTCGAACTCGACGAGGACCTCGTCATCGACGTCGCCAACCTCGACGAGGTCATCGACGAACGCGTCAGGATCGTCGCGTTCACGGGGATGTCAAACGTCACGGGCGCAATGGGCCCCATCGGTCCCCTGGTCGATGCCGCAACTGCCGTGGATGCGATCACCGTGATGGATGCGACTCAGCTCGTCCCGCATGCCGGTGCCGCCCCTGATGACCTCGGTGTCGACTTCATGGCGTTCTCTGCCCACAAAATGCTCGGTCCGACGGGAATCGGGTGCCTGTGGGGGCGGAGGGATCGGCTCGAGGAGATGGAGCCGGCCGAAGGTGGCGGTGAGATGATCAACACCGTGGAGCGGGACCACTCGACGTGGGCACCCGTACCGCACAAGTTCGAGGCAGGGACTCCGCCGATCGCAGAGGCCATTGGGTTCGGCGCCGCCGTCGACTACCTCACGGCGGTCGGCATGGACGCGATCGTCGAGCACGAGAGGGACATCACGACGTACGCCCTCGGCCGCCTCGCCACCGTTCCCGACCTCACGGTGTACGGCCCGTCGGACGTCACGAACCGAGGAGGGGCGATCAGCTTCACCCTCGGCGACATCCACCCGCACGACCTCGCCACGATCGTGGACCAGGACGGGGTCGCGATCCGAGCGGGTCACCACTGTGCGCGGCCACTGATGCAGTACCTGCGGGTCCCGGCAACCGCACGGGCCTCGTTCTCCGTCTACAACACGACCGATGAGGTCGATGTGCTCGTCCATTCGCTTCTCGGGGCGCGACGCGTGTTCGGGCTCGACTGACGGAACCTCGAAGCACCGTATCCTGAGGCCAACGACCAACGGATCAGACAGCGCCAGGTCACCCATGTCCCAACTCGACGAGCTCTACCGCCAGGTCATCCTCGACCACTATCGCAATCCACGCCGACGCGGGACCTTGGGCATCGACCACATCCACGCCGAAGGCACGAATCCATCGTGCGGTGACGAGTTCGCCATCGATGTCGCCATCGACCACGGGATCATCACCGATGCTGCGATGCAGGGTCAGGGATGCTCGATCTCACAGGCTTCAGGATCGATGATGATGGACGCGATCGTCGGGAAGTCGGTCGAGGAGGTCGAGGACCTCATCCACCGTTTCAAGGTGATGATGACGATCGAGGAGGGCGTCGACCCGTTGGAAGGCGACCGCCCGGGCGCCGCGCTCGGCGATCTCGAGGCCCTCCAGGGAGTCAAGCAGTTCCCGGTTCGGATCAAGTGCGCCGATCTCCCGTGGGCCACGCTCCAGGACGCACTCCACCAGGTGGAACGCGCAGGGACATGACCGCGTACTCGCCGCAGTCCTGCCTGATCGTGGTCGACTTCCAGAACGACTTCGCCGATCCGGCCGGGTCCCTGTTCGTCGAGTCTGCACCCCGCCTGATCGACTTCATCAACGATCAGGCGGCTCTTGCTGGGGCATCCGGCGCCTCGGTGATCAGGAGCCAGGACTGGCATCCCGAGTCGACGCCGCACTTCGCCAAGGACGGCGGCGTCTGGCCCGTGCACTGCGTGGCAGGTTCGTGGGGAGCCGAGTTCCATCCCGATCTGCGTGTCGAAGGTCCCGTCATCAGGAAGGGAGTCGGGGGCGAGGACGGCTACTCGGCATTCACCGTGCGAGATCCCGAGACGGGCGAGGAGTCCCATACCGGACTCGAGGGAATCCTCCGGGAGGGTGGCATCACGGACGTCGTCGTTTGCGGTTTGGCAACCGACTACTGCGTCAAGGAGACCGCACGAGATGCGGCCGGGCTCGGATTCGCCACGATCCTCCTCGCCGACGGTATCGGGTCCGTCGACATCGAACCCGGCGACGGTGCCCGAGCGATCGCATCCATGATCGCGTCCGGTGTCACCGTCGAATAGTCACTCCCGGCGCGCCTCGGTGACGAGCCTGTTCTGGAGGTCCCTGACCTTGGTGGTCACCGAGACGTGGTAGCGGTGGGGGTTCACGAGCCTGCGCACGCCGGGGTCGAGGCGTGCAAGGTCGTCCACCCTGCGCTGGCGCATGGTGTCGAGATCGGGATTTCCGTCAAGTCTTCGTCCCTGATCCCACGCCGGTTCGAGGATCTCCTCGACCTCGTGGACCTCGGACCTCGAGAGGCGCCGTGCGACAGTCGCCCGATGAGGGTGGTGGATCGTGAGCTCGTCCCCGGGTTCCACGGTTTCGTCCGCTGCCGAGATCACATCCGCCGTTGCGAGCCCGCGATCGTCGTAGATGCGCCACAGGTGCTTCCTGCCGGGGATCGGCACCTTCTCGGGAGTGTCGGAAACCTTGATCGCAGGTACCGACACTCCCTCTGCCTCGATCGCAACCAGCTTGTACACGCCGCCGAGTGCGGGATGTCCATGCGATGACACGAGGCGCGTCCCCACGCCGTACATGAGCCGCTGAAGAACGGACTCGGCCGTCACCCCGTAGCGTGGGGCCTCCTCGGCGATCTGCTCACGTATCTGCCACATGGCGAGCTCGTCGAGGTCAGACGACAGGACGATCGACGCGGTGGGGAAGCCGGCTGCATCGAGCATTCCGGCCGCCCGAACGGCGAGGTACGCAAGGTCGCCGGAGTCCAGCCTGATGCCGAGGGGCTCGTGGCCCCGAGCACGAAGCTCCTCGAACACGGTGATGGCGTTCGGCATCCCGCTCTCCAACGTGTCGATCGTGTCGACGAGCAGGACGCACTCGTCGGGATACAACTCGGCAAAGGCACGGAACGCCCCGATCTCACCCTCGCCGAGTGCCATGTACAGCTGCACCATCGAGTGGCCATGGGTACCGCGTGGGTCGACTCCCAGCGAGTGCGACACTCCCACGTTCGAGCTTCCATCAGCCCCACCGATCAGGGAAGCCCTGGTGGCCGAGTTTGCACCCGTACCCGGCCCGCGACGCATGCCGAACTCGAGAACCCGCCCGCCGCGTGCCTGCTCGACGACGCGTGACGCCTTGGTCGCGATCAGCGTCTGGTGGTTGAGATGGTTGAGGAGCGAGGTTTCGAGGATCTGGGCGACCGCCAGGGGACCCTCGACGACGGCGATCGGTTCGTTCGCATGCACCACCCTGCCCTCGGCGACTGCACGGATGCGCAGCGACGCGAAACCGTCGTGGCCAGCCAGGAAGTCGAGGAACCCGACATCGAATCGCGGCGTGCCCATCGGGTTCGTCTGGGCTGCCAGCACATCACGATCAGCGGGACGGAACCACCCGCGCTCGAGCCAATCGAGCAGCCACCCGAGCCCCGCCGTGATCGCATACCCCGCCTGATGCTCGCCGTAGTCAGGGTACGAGCGGAAGAAGTAGTCGAACTGGCCGGATCGTTCGGCCAGACCGTTCTTCCAGTAGAGCTGGGCCATCGTCAGCTGGTATTGGTCGATGAAGAGCAAGCCCTCCGTGAGGTCCCTCCGATCGCCCATCGTGCTCCTCTCGGTTCCTGACCCGTTGCGGCCCCATGGCCGCGACCGCTTTGCTCGGATACGGTCAGCCTGCGACGCCGCCCTCTGTCATGGGTCGGAGGTCGAGCGCAGCGTTGAGTTCGTCCTCCGGGAGTACACCGAGTTCGAGCGCGACCTCACGCACTCCCCTTCCCTCGGTGAACGCCTTCTTCGCGACCTCCGCGGACCGGTCATAGCCGATGATCGGGACGAGGGCGGTGATGATGATCACGTTTTGCTCGAGGAGCCACTTGGCGCGTTCGGGATCGGCCGTGATCCCGTCGACCATCTTCTCGCGCATCACGACCGAGCCAGATGCGAGCAGGTCGATCGACTCGAGGAGGTTGTGTGCGATGAGTGGCATCATGACGTTGAGTTCGAAGTTCCCGTTCGCCCCACCCCATGTGATCGCGGTGTCGTTCCCGATCACCTGCGATGCAACCTGCATCATCATCTCAGAGATGACGGGGTTCACCTTTCCAGGCATGATCGAGCTCCCCGGCTGGAGTGAAGGGAGCGAGATCTCGGCGATGCCGGTGCGGGGACCGCTCGAGAGCCATCGCAGGTCGTTGGCGATCTTGAACAGCGACACCGCCACGGTCTTGAGCGCACCCGAGGCGCTCACGGTCGCGTCCTTGGCCGCCTGCGCCTCAAAGTGGTTCGGTGCCTCGACGAAGGCGAACCCGGAACGCCTCTCCATCTCGGCGATCGTGTCACGTGCGAAGCCATCCGGTGCGTTGATGCCCGTTCCCACGGCCGTTCCGCCGAGCGCGAGCTCGAGGAGCTCGGGAAGCACCCTGCGGACGCGTTCGGCACCGTTGCGTACCTGCATGGCATAGCCGCTGAACTCCTGCCCGAGCCTGACAGGGGTTGCATCCATGAGGTGGGTTCGTCCCGACTTGAGGACATCGTCGAACTCCGTCGCCTTCGCCTCGAGCGAGTCCGCGAGCGCATCGAGTGCGGGGAGCAGCTTCTGCTCGATACCGGCAACCGCGGCGACGTGGATCGCCGTTGGAATCGCATCGTTCGACGATTGCCCGGCGTTCACGTGGTCGTTCGGATGGACGAGCCTCGATCCGAGGTCGCCACCGAGGAGCTCGGAGGCGCGGTTCGCGATGACCTCGTTCGCATTCATGTTCGTCGAGGTGCCCGAGCCCGTCTGGAACACGTCGAGTACGAAGTGCTCGTCGAGGTCGCCGTCCATGACCTGTTCCGCAGCGGTGACGATCGCATCGGCGATGGCGGCGTCGACGGAACCGTTCGCCTTGTTCGTCACCGCCGCCGATGCCTTGAGGAGGCCGAGCGCCCAAATGAAGGTCCTCCCGAACCGCAGGTTCGAGATGGGGAAGTTGTCGACGGCCCGCTGCGTCGATGCGCCGTAGTACGCGCCGTCAGGCACCGGAACCTCACCCATCGAGTCACGCTCGATCCTCATGTGCGTCCTCCCGCTCGACTCGGAATCCGACTTCACGTTAGCGGTGACCGGCACCCGTACCTCGTGGGGCGAGGGGGTCCTCACCGCGAGAGCGCGTCTGCGACCGCCTCTCCGAAAACCTCCTCGACGTCACCCTCGATCCGCAACGTCACCGCAGGGAGATCGTCGTGATCCGTCCTGCCACGATTGACGATCACGTACGGCACACCCCTGTGCGCGGCATCGAGCGGGATCGCCGCTGCGGGATACACCGAGAGCGTGGAACCCAGCGCTATGACGAGATCGCATCGGTCTGCGGCCTGTGCCGCCCTGGCGAGCGTCATGGGATCGAGCTGCTGTCCGAAACTGATCGTCGCAGGCTTCACGAGCTCGCCGCACGCCGAGCACCGGGGCGCTCGGCGAGTGGATGCGAAGAGCTCGAGCATCGGCTCGATTCCTCCACGGACACCGCATCCGAGGCACGAGACCTCACGGCCCGTCCCGTGGACCTCGATCACGACGCTCGACGAGGAACCTGCCTCGGTGTGGAGCCCATCGATGTTCTGGGTGACGATGGCAGCCAGACGTCCTGCGCGTTCGAGATCGACGGAGGCGGAGTGCACCCGACCGGGCCGTGCAGCCAGGATGAGCGGAGCCGCAGCGAGCTTCTGGTCCCAGTATTCGATGCGCTTGTCCTCGGATGCGAGGAAGTCGCCGAACTCGACCGGTCGCTGCGTCTGCCACACACCATTCGGGCCTCGATAGTCCGGGATTCCTGATCCGGTGGACACGCCGGCTCCGGTGATGAGCAGGATCCGATGCGAGGCGGAGATGAGGTTGGTGAGGCGGGCGGTCTCGGCGTTCACGAAAGGCCCTCCGCTATGCCGAGGCGACCATGTACTCCGTGTACCCGGACCCCTCGAGCTCCTCGGCGATCTCGGGACCACCGGACTTCACGATCCTTCCCCTCGCCATCACATGGACCCGGTCGACGGCCATGTACCGCAGGATGCGGCTGTAGTGGGTGATGAGCACGATACCGATGTCGGGACCCCGGAGATTCTCGACCATGGCGGCGACCTCGCGAACGGCATCGATGTCGAGGCCGGAGTCGATCTCGTCGAGGATCGCGACCTTGGGACTCGCAACGCCGAGCAGGTACATCTCGGAGCGCTTCTTCTCTCCACCCGACAGGCCCACATTGACGGCGCGGCTCCTGAATCGATCCATCGAGAGGCGTTCGGATGCGGCAGCGATCCTCGCTTCGTAGTCGGGATCCTGCGGATTGCTCCCTGCCATCTCCGCAGTCAGGTCGTCGAGCGTCACCCCAGGGACCTCCGTCGGATACTGGAACGCCTCGAACAGGCCTGCACGCGCACGTTGGTCCGTGGTCATCCCCATGATCTCGTTCCCGCCGATCAGGGCAGAGCCCGATGCATCGAAGATCGAGCGACCCATCAGGACGTGCGCAAGGGTGGACTTCCCCGACCCGTTCGGACCCATGATCGCATGGACCTCCCCGAACGGAACCGAGAGGTCGACACCCTTGAGGATCTCGAGGTTGCCGATTCTGGCTCGCAGATCGGTGACGGTCAGTGCATCAGACATGGGACTCCTCCCCTACGGTCAGGAGGACGATGCCCTCACGGATCTCGACGCGATGGGTCGGCACCGGCTTCGTCGCGGGAAGCGACAACACCGCTCCCGTCGTGATGTCGAACAGCGCGCCGTGGCGAGGGCACTCCACCTCGTACCCGACAACCTCACCCTCGGAGAGCGATGCTTCCGCATGGCTGCACCGGTCGCCGATCGCATGAACCTCGTCCCCCACGCGGAACACCGCGATCCGATCGTCGCCGACGTCGATCCTCATGCCTATTCCGTCTGGCATCGCGGCGATCGGACCGAGCTCGATGGTCGTCATACCCTGCCCTCTTCCTGTGCCGTGATGAACTTGTCGTTCATGCGGGTGCGAACCCATGCGGCGATTCCCTCGTCGGGTAGCTGGCTGATGACCTCCTCGAAGAAGCCGCGAACCTGGAGGCGATCCGCACGTTCGGGTGTCAGACCGCGACTCATCAGGTAGTAGCGCTGCTCCGCGTCCAGGGGGCCGACGCTGGATCCGTGGCCGCACTTCACGTCGTTCGCCAGGATCTCGAGGTTCGGTACGGACTGGGCGGAGGCGCCAGGTGAGAGGATGAGGTTCCGGTTGGTCTGGAACGACTCGGTCTTCTGACCGGTCTCCTCGATCCGGATGAGCCCAGTGAACACCGAGAGAGCCGAGTCCTCGACGGCGCCCTTGAGGAACATATCGCATCGTGTGTTGCGACCGATGTGGTTCATGAAGTAGCGATAGTCGAGGGTCTGGTCCGCTTCGCCGAAGTACGCACCGTAGACCTTGGCATGGGACCCGTCGCCGACGAAGTCGACGTCGAGGTGGAGTCGTCCGAGCCGCCCGCCGAGTCCGATTTCGGAGATCACGAGTCCGGCGTCCCGACCGAGGCGGACGATGCCGCGACCGAACGATCGGGTTCGGTAGTTCCAATCCTGGATGATGGTGAGCGAGAGGCGGGCGTTTGCGCCGACCTCGGCCGATATGACCGGAACGACCGTGCTCCCGGCATCGGTCGTCGAACGCAGTCGCACGATGACGGATGCGTCGGCGCCCGGCGGAACGTCGACGTGGACACCGGGAAACGATGGAGAAGCTGTCGATGACTGGACGTCGACCAGAACCGGGGAATCCAGGAGGTCGGATCCGATGAGGACGCTTCCCGGAGACAGGGCGACGTGGGCGGTCGAGAACAGATCGGTACCCCGACCGCCGTCGATCGGTTCTGGCATGGAAGACACGAGCGGAACGCCCGGTGTCATCACGAATCCATCCACGATCCGTACAGTGGCTCCCGTCCAGCCTGCGACGATGGCGTCGTCAGGCGAAGGCGATCCAGGACCGGTCACCGCATCATCGAGGCGAGGATCGAAGTCGAGGTCGAGATACCGCCAAATCTCGTCACGGGTCGACGGCATCGTGAGCGACTCCATCTCGGCGGAGGCGTGGAGGCGCTTCTCCGCCATCCAGGGGGCGTCGGAAGCGCCGATCGTTGAGGTTGCCACAGCGGTTCCTTCGGTCGTCGCGGTTGGTGAAGGTGAGGATACCGACGGCGCGGGATGACGATGTCGGTTTCCACCATCACCATAGGAGAATCTGGGTGCCACTAACGGGACTGCACTCCTACGGTTCACCGCTCTGATCACGATCGAGCCGCACCTGGTCACGAACCAGCGGCCGAGGAGGTCGAATTCCATGCAGTTCACACGCATCAACGCGCTCGCGCTCATCGCGACCCTCATCATCGGCTTCTCCGCCGTGGAGGCCTGCGCATTCACCGGCTCGGCACAGGCAAGCGCCTCGACGGAGCAGCCCGAGTTCGTGCTGACGTCGTTTCCCCACGACACGACGGCCGTGAACTTCTGGGACTCGTGGGGTGCGAGGCGATCGGGAGGGAGGCGCCACACGGGCACCGACATCCTCAGCCCCCGCGGCACGAGGGTCGTCGCCGTCGCGGAAGGCACGGTCACCGCCTTCGGTACCGATCGCCTCTCTGGCGTGTACCTGCGCCTCGACCACGGCGGCGGCTGGACCTCGACCTACATGCACCTCAACAACGACACCCTCGGAACCGACGACGGCAACGGTGGCATCTGGACCGCGCTGCACCCCCTCATCACCGTCGGTGCCGTGGTCCGTGCCGGACAGGTGATCGGGTACGTCGGGAACTCCGGCAACGCGGAGGGCAGACATCCCCACACCCATTTCGAGATCGCGTTCGCGGGGAAGAAGATCAACCCGTATCCGCACTTGCGCGATGTGTGGAACCGCCAGATGCGCATCCCTGCCGCCGCGGTCACTCCCCGGTGAGGCGGCGATCGCTTCCGTCGACGTCGCCTCGGCAGTTCCCAACGAGCTCGGTGGCGGCGGAGAAGACGCTGTCGAGCATCTCCTCGGTGAGCTTGCCCGTGAAGGTGTTCTGCTGGGACACGTGGTAGCTCATCACGACGGACCGATCACCCGCATCGACGATACGACCGTGGACGAACGCAGGCCTGGGTGTGGGCAGCGCAATCCCACTCCGGAGGAGGTGGCGCCACAACGACTCGTAGCCGAACCTCCCGAGCGTCACGAAGACCCTCGCCTCGGTGAGCATGGCGAGTTCGGCATCAAACCAGGACGCGCACGTGTCGCGTTCGGTCGTTGTGGGTGCGTTCCCCGGTGGTGCACATCGCACGGGAGCCGTCACCCACGCGTCGGTGAGCGTGAGGCCGTCGTCGATCGCGACGGACTCGGGTTGTGATGCCAGCCCTGCACGGTGCATGGCTCGGTAGAGCCACTCCCCCGAACGATCGCCTGTGAACATGCGTCCGGTCCTGTTGGCCCCGTGTGCGGCGGGTGCCAGGCCGATGACGACGATCCGGGCCGCGGGGTCCCCGAAGCCGGGAACCGGTCGCCCCCAGTAGGTGTCCGCTGCGAAGGCAGCTCGTTTGGTCAGAGCTGTCTCCTCGCGCCATGCCACCAACCGTGGGCAGGCGCGACACTCGATCAGGGCGTCTGCCAGCGCGCTCAGCGTGGAGGGAGGGCGTCCGCCGAATAGCTCGCGTTGTTGCTCCACAGCATCCATCCATGGCCGGCATCACTCACGACGGACTGTACGGCTCGCTGGTCACCGACGCTGATCGTCCAAGTCTGGAGCCACGGGCGGAGGTACCCGTGGCCGTCGAGCTTCCCGCGACCGCCCGCCAGAGCGGTGTCGACGATTTCCGCCGCGTGCGCATTCGGGTCCTCGAACCCCTTCCAGCCCCGTCCGTAGTTCGTCGAATAGAGGGTTGGCGCAAGCACGTCGACGATCCGCGACATGGTCCCCGGTCGCTGGCCAACGCCCTCGTCCGTGCCCGACTCGAGCACGATGCCAAGGAGCGTCGACGACACAGCACACCTCATCGGGTGCAGCACGGCGTAGGCCCTCGACAGGAACGAGGCGATGGAGGCCACCCTGACCTCCTGGTTGTACTCGGCGTCGAACACCGCCGTCGAGACATCGCCTCCAAAGGGGAACGACACGTAGTCGAACTGGATCTCGTCGAACCCGAGGCGGCAGGCCTCCTCGGCGAGTGCGATCGAGTACTCGTACGACGACGGGTCGGAAGGATCGAGCCAGGCGAACCCGTTCGCCGAACGCCAGAGCGAACCGTCCTCGTTCGTCACGGCGTGGTCGGGCTCGGCAGCAGCGAGGAAGTCATCCTGGAAGACCCCGATCCGTCCGATGAGGTGGAGGTCTCGGCCGTCGGCTGCTGCGACGACGTCCCGTGCGTTGAAGTACGGGCTCACCGCTCCGATCGCGTTCGCGCGCTCGATCTCGGTCGGATGCACGACCGTGCCGTTCTCCGTCTTCAGATCGACGACGATCCCATTGATCCCCGTCACGTCGGTCAGCGAGAGAATCGTTTCCCACCGATCGGCATCGAGTACGTCCTCTGGGGACGCGCGAATGGCATGGACCACCAACGGGTCCATCGACACGTCGTATTGGGCGATCGCGCCGTCCCATGTGAATGAAGCGGGTTCCCAGGCCGGCCGCTCCAGCTCGATCGTGCCTGCCAC
>DATHUV010000055.1:0-2928 GCA_035461905.1 Acidimicrobiia bacterium
GTGCAGGTACTGCTCACCGTCCCACGCCCAGGTCGAGGGAGGCGTACCGGAGAACGGCACCTCGATCGTCGTCGCGGAACCCTCTCCGGGGGTCGGCTCGCCGAAGGTGAACATGTTGCCGGGGCTCTCGTCCGGCCACTCGCTCTCATCTGCCCACTCGCGAACGAGCAGGGTGGACGTGAAGAGGTTGTGGGGTGCGGAGCGATGGGAGCGGCGGAACGTCGTGAATCCGTTGTCGTACGACACGTTCACGTCGTCGGACCGGAAGACGGCTTGAACCCAGGGCTGGGCGCCCGAGATCTGGATCGGTCCTCCTGCCATCGAAGCCATGAGCTTCGAGTCCGTCACGCGCCCCGACCGGTTCGGTCCGACGTAGTCGGAGTCGGATTGGTGGAACAGTGCGATGAACCTGGTGATTCCGCCCTCCACAGGGATCTCGAAAACCGCGTCAGCGACCTCGAGACCGGACTGCGGCCGGGCTTTGATGTGGTTGTCGATCTTGATGGCGACGACCCTGCGCTCGACCAGCGACTCGTCGGCTGGCAGGCCATTGATTGCGCCTGAGACCTCGATGCCCGGCACGGTGGTAGTCGTCGCCGGTGCGGTCGTGGTCGTCGCAGCCTGTGTGGTCGTCGTGGTTGTCGTTTCGGTGGTCGTGGTCGTCGTCGAATCATCGGAACCACCCGATGAGCATGCACCCGCGATCAGCGCGAACGCGACGAGACCAAGGACGAGGGTGGGGGCCTTGCGGATCATCCGGGGCAGCTTAGGTGGGGGACTCCCCAACTCGGTGTCCGGAACGCGCCGCCATCCAAGGAAACACCAAGCCAAGCGCTGCGAGACCTACGCCCTCACCGACAGCGAACGCCAGGGCAGCGCGTTCGATGGGATCCGTGTCCAGTACGACGAGCACCGTGATCGAAGCGAGGAGGGCGATCCCCCATCCAGCTGCGAGCAACGGGCCTCGGTCAGCGGCGCTGTAGATCTGGGTCGCGAACAGCGCCCCGAGACCGAGGCCGATGCCCGCGCCTCCGAACACCGCCGCCGCCGTCGGGGGAACGAACGCCGGCCCGTAGATCGCGGACACGATCGGATCGAGGAAGAGCCAGGCGCCGACTGCACCAAGGACGGCGAGGGCGGCGCCCGCCGCAGCGAGCCTCGGCGCCCACGCCCACAGGCGACTCGGATCGGAACTGTTCGCGAGCGCGGTGAAGTCGGGAAGCACCCGAGCCACGACGGCGTATGCGGATGTGATCGGTCCGCGAAGAAGAGCGAACGTCGTGAAGTAGATGCTCACCGCCGCAGCCGAGCCCCCCACAAAGCTCACGGCGATCGGGCCACCCGCAATGATCAGCTGGCTCGAGCCTGTCGCGAGGATCAGCCAGACCAGGAAGGATCCACGTTGAGCGACAATGCCCGGCGGAGGACCAGATCCCATGATCTCGGCGAACGGCCGTGCAAGCAGGCTCGCAAGGGGCGCCAGAACGAGCACGACGGTGAATGCAATCGCGGGCATGTCGAGGAGCGCCATCGCGATCCCGCCAACGAGAAGGCCAGCTGCCTCGAGCGCGATCGTCGCTCCATAGCCGGCGAATCGTCGGTGACCCGCCAGAGTCCCACGGCCCGCCGCGAGGATCGACCGGGTGACCATGATGAGACCCGTCACGAGCACGTACCGCAGGTCGCCCTCGAAGAACCGATCGAGGGTGAACCACACGAACCCGAGGCCGACCACGACGGCGAGCCCGAAGGCGCCGGCCATCTGGCTCCGGACACGACGGATGGCGGTACGGTCGTGTGTGACGGCGAGTGCACGAGTCAGGTGCTGTTCCGCAGGCAGCTGGAGAATCGTGTAGATCAGGAACATCAGCGTCCAAAGGACCGCGATGGGTGCGAACCCTTCGGTGCCCAGCGTTCGGCTGCCCAGCGCCTGGAACACGAGCACGGCGACGGCACTGAATGCGGTCGCGAGGACGATGAGCCCGGTCCCTACGTTGTCCCGGCGGAGTGTGGTCGGATCAGTGGTCATTCGTCGTGGACGGTAGCGGTCCGTGGGGCGGGTGAACGTCTCCCGTTGACCCGGATGTGACACTCAGGTCAGCATCCCTGCCCGTGCCGTCGGCCAGTATCTCGCCACGACGACCCACCTGATCTCGGCGATCTTCGTTGGCCCCAGTACCCGCCCGTCGGACACCGAGTGGGCCCGATTGTCGCCGAGCAGCCAGACCTTGTCGTCGGATATGAGCCACTCGCCATCGGGTCTCGTCGACCCAGTGGCCCAACGATCAGCGAGCAGCGCACCGTTCACGGTCACCCTGCCGCCCTCGATCCCGATGACCTCCCCGGGAAGCCCGATGACCCGCTTCACGAGGTCGAGGCCCGATCCTGCGGGATCGTCGAACACCACGATGTCGCCGCGCTCGAGGGGACCGATCGCACGCCGGGCGATCACCCAATCCCCGTCCTCGATCGTGGGCGCCATCGACGACTCATGGACGGCGAACCGGCGAACGAATCCTCGCACGGTCAGCGCCGCGACGAGTGCCGTTCCGACGACGCCTGCAACGACACGGTTCGTGCGCACGATCAGGTTCTCCTGCCTGGTCTCCCGTCCGACCTCCATCTGTGGGACACGGAAAGGCCGCCTTCGGTTACTCAGACCGGAAGGGTGAACGGCCGTCACCGAGGCCTGCATCGATCGGTAGGGTGGAAGGGTCGTCAACCGACCCAGGAGGAACCCATGAACCTCGTCGAGCGAATGCTCCGACCCAAGCACGATGCGTACGCCCACTGTGACCTGTTCTGCGGTGTCTACGACCCCGCCCAGGCGAAGATCGAGGCAGTCTCATGCCTCAAGTCCGCGCAGAAGTACCACGACTCGACCGATGAAGTGTTCCGCGCCCGGTGCATCGCCATCAAGGAGGAGCG
>DATHUV010000056.1:0-1874 GCA_035461905.1 Acidimicrobiia bacterium
CTGAGCGTCGTCCTCGATTTTGGGCTCTGGGCGCGGATCGAACGTGACGAGATGCGAACCGTGGCTCGTCGCATTGGTGTCGGGGTCGAACTGCACTACCTCGAAGTACTACCGACGAACTCTGGCGGCGCATCGAGGCACGGAACTCGGCGCCACCCTGGGACAACGAGCCAATCGGTCGCGCCGATCTCGACGAGTGGCTAGCCATCTTCCAGGCCCCCGATGCTGCAGAGCTGGCGTTGTTCGACCCCCCGCCGTATTCACACTGAGCCACTGCCTCGGCGGCGGCCTCGACGCAGATCGACGGCTATCGCTCATGCCGAGGAGCGCTGGGGTGTCCCCGAATGCGTAGCCATATCGACGTTGTACATGCCACCGAGGTTCCGGTGGTCGGCACACGCTCGATGTGTCCCCGTAGATCGTCCCCGACCGTGCAACCGTGATCTCGTCGCAGAGCCGGCGTTCCGGGGCACGTCGTGCCGAACGGAGGTCACCGAGGCCCGGGGTCAGCCCGGTTCGGTGCCTGATGCGCTCGCGTGAGTGGACGACCAGGTGGTTCGCCGCCAACCACCCATCGCGATCCAGAATCAGAAGCGCACATTGAAGCCGACGCCGACGATCAGTCCGAACGACGCGCCGACGTTGAGGAGTGAGAGCATCCCGCCGATCACGGATGCCACCAACATGAGTCCCGCCAGACCGGCGACGAGGCCGCACCCGTAGTCCTGAACCGTCGGCTTGGTGCCCAACTCGCGTTCCAGGAGCTGGCATCATGCCCCGACGTACCGAGTCGATGCGGACGAGACCTGGTCACGCGAGCTCGGCGTGAGTGAACGGCGACCCCGCGGATCGTGACCTCAGTTTCGTGCTCGGCCCAGGATGCTCGAATGCGTGAACAGCGATTGGTCTTCGGCGAGGTGGCGGAGCTCTACGACCGAGCGCGGGCCGCTTATTCCGAGGCGGTCATCGACGACGTCCTGCGCTTCGCCGGTGGCGATGGTTCGAGGCTGCGCGCTCTAGAGGTCGGTGCCGGGACCGGCAAGGCCACCGTCGCGTTCGCAGTTCGCGGTCTTGCGATCGTCGCCATCGAGCCCAGCGCGGCGATGGCGGCGGTGGCCAGGCGCAACTGCAAGCCCTTCCCCAACGTCCGACTGGAATGCACCACCTTCGAGGACTGGGCCGTGGAAGCGAACCCCTTCGATCTCGTGTTCTCAGCTCAGGCCTGGCACTGGGTGACGCCCGAGGTCCGCTACGTGAAGGCAGCCGAGGCCCTGGCGGGGGGCGGCACTCTCGCGCTCTTCTGGCATCGCACACGGTGGCAGGGAGAAGACCTGCGCGCCGAGCTGGAGGACCTCTACCGTCGCCTCGTCCCCGAGCTCTACGCGAAGGACCCAGGCTTTCCGGGCCTGACCCAGCCCCGGGGGGACGATCGGCTGGTCGACGAGATCAAGGGATCAGGGCTGTTCGGGGAGCCGACTATGCATGACCACCCGTGGTCAGTCACCTTCACCGCAGACTCGTTCGTGGAGCTCCTGCTCACTCAGTCGGACCACCGCCTACTCCCCGAGGACACGCGGGCCGAACTCTTCGAGGCGGTACGCAGCATCGTCACGGCACATGGTGGCGAGGTCGTGGTCCCTCACACCACCCTCCTCGCACTGGCTCGTCGCCGGTAGCCATCAGCCGGCGATCGGAGGCACCCCTCCTCCATCGTCAGGTCCGGTAGTGATGACGAAACGTCAACGGCTCCCGCCGGGCTTGAGGCAGGTCAGCGCGCGAACGATCGGTCGGGTTGCGAGCGGTCTTCGCGAAGCACGGGTCGCGTCGCGCCGCCCGCCTCTTGACCGACGAACGGACCTCCACATACGCTTAAC
>DATHUV010000057.1:0-9198 GCA_035461905.1 Acidimicrobiia bacterium
ACACCGACCGGTGTTGAGCCATCGCGAGTCACAATCGAGACGGCCCTCCCCCGGCGATCGACCGACCACAGTGACTGCACGTCCAACGAAAGCGGGATGTCGACGCTGGCATCCTCCCTCAGGTTCACCATGACGATACCTATTTCGGCACGGGGACCTTCCCATGCTGAGATGGTCACGTCCGGTACATGCCAAGAGCCATCATTGCGCCATCCCTCGGCCCCCCAACCGTAGAATCTCTGGTGGAAGTCGAGCTTGATCGGCGTCGTTTCGATCGCTGGCGGACGAAGCATCCTGCCATAGGACAGGAAGGGTCGCCCGAAAGTGGTACGCGCAACGGCCAGTTCGTTGACGAAGGCCTCCTTTCCGGGGGCGGCCTCCGGGAAGTCATCCCAACGGACCCTCGCACCGTCCCAGAGAATCGTCTCGGCTGGCTTTTCGAGATCCTGCCCGGCGAAGGCCTCGGGTGGTTCCGTGCAGTACTGCAAGGACAGGATGCCGCCCCATACGAGCGCGATCCTCGCGGCGACGAAGTAGAAGAAGTCGCCCTCACGCTCGGCGAGGGTGATCCAGCCGTCTTCGTGCACGGGACCGACGTCGTGGTACACCGCCTGGAAGAGCGGGATCAGCTCGCGTCCACCACCCGGTTCGGTCTCGAGTCCAAATCTCTCGGTCTCGAGCCAGCCCATGGGTCCCGCGCACGCTCGCGAGACATAGAAGTCGACTGAGCCGATCACGGGTTCCTGGATGACTTCGGTTCCCTGTACGAGATAACGGCCGGTCGCGGCCCAGGCCGACTCTTTCGAGCGTCGATTGAGCGTCTCGTATGCCTGCACGATCTCGCGCCCCCGCCCCGGTGGGTGTCCGTGTTCGGTTCGCAGGCAGCGCGACCACGGCCACGTGTTGCCGGAGGAGATGTCATAGAAGACGCCGTCGAGCCCGTACTCCTCCGCCAAGACGGTGTCCCTCCATGCATGGAGCTCCTGATGGGCACCGGTGACCGGACAAAGGAAGAAGTCGTAATTCGTCGTAGTGGCCGGGTCCGGACCGGGATGCTCACCGTCCACCCATCCGGTTGTCGGCTCGGAGAAGGGCATCCAAGGAAACACGACGTACGGGAACAGAACGTTCGGCTCCCACTTCTCGATGAAGTCGGGAGCGCTCGGCGACACGAAGAGGTCGTTGAGATAGGGAGTGACGCGGTGGCCCTTCCATGCCTCCACGTTCTCGCTGTGGAAGGTCGCGGGAAAGACGTCGCTCTCGCCTCGCGAAGGCGGTAGCGACTCTGGCCAGTCCCACGCGGGCACGATATGGACGGGGGTTCCCGCCACGTCGGCGTAGTGCCGATACCACTGGCTCCAATCGAGCCTCGCTGGCGCACACCACACAGAGACACCGACCTCCTCGAACAGCCAACGAGACCCATCGCGAGCCAGATCGGTGGCGTTTCCAACGTGGTCCCGACACCACGGAGCGTTGATGAGTGCCCACCCCCGATATCGATCGGCTGCCGAGTACCAGTCACCGGCGTCGAGCGTCGCGAGCACCACCGGGTAGTCCAACTCGAGACTCGCCCCCGCCCGGATGTCATAGGCCTCGTGATCGAATGCGGCCTCCTCCGGGGAAAAGCGGATGCGCTTGGCGGTGGCGTGTGGGTCGTGGGTAGCGAGGTAGAACCCACCTACACCCCGCGTGAAGTACGCCATGAACTGCATCGATGCGCCGATGTATCCGTCGGGATACGGTGCGTCCAGCCCATCGACCGCCAGCGGCGCCGAGATCAACCATCCCGCGTGGCCGGGAAACACGAGCCGGTCGTCAAGTCCGTCCGAAGACATCTCCTTAGGAGTCGTGAGCACGGGATAGGTCAGCTGAACCGGCGGCCTGGTGTCGGTTTCAACCAAGACTTCAGGCCACAACGCGATGCCATGCGGCATGGCAACTCCTGCCAAGACCGTCATACTCACACCGGGCGATGAGGTGTCCCAGTCAAGAACCGCGGATGTTCCATCGTCGGACACTGAGAACCGAAACGACGATGGCTCCGGATCGTTCGGTGTTGTGAAAGTCGCTCGTGGCGTGAACCAGCGGTGCGACCGACCCTGGGCCTGCATCCGCCATGGCACCGGATCAGCGACATCCACCATGAGCTGATCCGTGAGGACATTGCGCAGTCGCGAGATGCCTCCGGTCGCGCCATCGAAGGTCACTTCGATGTGCTCGTCCGCATACATCAGGTTCCCACCGTGTTCCCGAAACATCATCCATCCTCCTTCACGGTGCGCCGACCAGGGCGTCGATGGCAGCGAGCTCCTCGACCCCGAAGTCCGGCCCAGCACAGGTCCAGGCAAGGCCGACGCAGTGACTGGTCACAACTGGCTATCAGATGTCTAAGGAAGCCGCCTCTTCCGTATGGTCCATCCCGCATCGGATAGCCCGCCTTGGTAGCGATCACCAGCTCATCACGAGGGAGCTCACGGACCACTCGACTGAACACGACCTCGGCCCTACCCCGAGGACTCCCGTGACTCTTCGCGAGCTCGAAGTGCTTGATGCCGAGCTCGAGCGCGCGGAGGACGTAGGCACGCGCGAGCCGATCGGCACCCCGCTCACCGAGGTTGGCCTAAGCCCCCAGCGAGACCTCCGGCAACTGCAGGCCACTGTGACCCGACCTTCGATAGCGTATCTCGCTTCTCCGACGCTCAACGCGATGAGGGTCCGTTGAGCTGGTTGCTCAACGGACCCTCATCGTCGTTCGCTAGGGGTTCGTCGATCTCGGACTCGTCAGTTCTCGGCCCTCCAGAGTTCATCGGCCATGATGGCCGTGAAGAAGTTGCCGAGGCTCGTCGACCCATCTGGGTTCGGGAGCGTCCCGAATCCTAGGATGTCGTTCGAGACGATGACGCCGTAGACGTCGCTGCGGATGAAGAGCTGCAGTACGTTGTCGGCCAGGATCTCCTGGACCCGGTCGTACGCAGCTTTGCGCTCGTTCGGATCGGTGGACCCGGCTCCGATTGCCAGCATCTCGTCGATCTCGGCCTGAAGGTCTGGATACACAGTCGCCAACCCCGTGCCGTTCAGCACGCTCGTCGACTCATAGCGGCGGGTGTATTCGAACCAAGGATCGAGCACCGTGAACACGCCTGTTCCCATCATCTGGTACTGACCTTCGATGTAGCGGTTCACGAAGTCGTTCGTGTCCACCGAGATGTCGAGGCTCGCGTCCATGCCGACGGCACTGAGCTGTTCGACGACCACGGTACCGAAGTTGATGCTCGTCTCGTCGATACGAGGCGTCAAGGTGACCACGACGGGCTGACCCGTCTCAGCCTCGACTTCCGCGACCAGCGCAGCCGCTCCCGCGGGGTCGTACTCCGGGTAGTCCACGTCTGCATACCAGAAGTTGTCCGGTCGGAACGGTGTGGCGACCGGTTCACCGACGCCCTGCCACACCAAGTCGATCAGTGTGTCCTTGTCGATGGCCATGGCGACGGCCTGGCGAATCCTCAGGTCAGGGATCTCCTCGACCTGGAACAGGATTCCGGTTGCGCCGTAGTCGAGTTCGTGCGTCGTGTAGGCGGGATCATCCCGGAAGGATACGATCGTCGACGGGCTCAACGTCACGGCGATGTCGATGTCGCCTGCCCGAAGTGCCGCCGCTCGAGCGGCATCGTCAGGAATGATCCTGAACTCGATCCTGTCGGCCCAGCCACGGTTGTCGAACGCGTAGTCGTCGAACTTCTCCCACACCTGATGGCTGTCCCGAACCCACTCGACCATCCGATACGGGCCGGCACCCACCGGGGGATTCTGGGTGCTGCTCGCATAGGCTTCGCCTTGGGCCTCGAGGGCGGCGGGCGAAGCCATTCCCCCGAATCCGTCCGCGAGCACCTGCGGGAACACGGCATATGGCTTGTTCAGCGTCACCTCGACCGTTCGGTCGTCGATCACCTCCGTCGACACGTAGTAGTCGAACGAGGCCGTATTCAAGCTGAAGAGCGCCGCGCGGTCGAAGTTGACCTGCAGCGCTTCTGCGTTGAAAGGCGTTCCGTCGTGGAACACGAGGCCTTCGCGGAGTGTCAGCGTCCAGACGGTCGCGTCGTCGTTCGGTGTCGCCGACTCCAACATGTACGGCACGTAGCTGCCGTCCGACGCTGCCGACATGAGCTGTCCATACGCGAGATGCGTCTGAGCGCGAGCGTCGATGTGGATGTTGCAGTTCGGAATGTCCAAGCACTCGCTCTCGGCCTGGACACCGATGACGACCGTACCACCTTCCCGTGGTGCGCCGGGGTCGACAGTAACGGTCGTCGTCGTGTCACCGCCGGTCCCATCAGTCGTGGTGGTCGTGTCACCGTCGGTCCCACCGGTCGTTGTAGTGTCACCTGAGTCGCTGCTGCTACAGGCCACGGCCACGAGCAGAAGCGCCAGGATCAAAACGACGAGTCTTGCCCGTCGACCGCGGTTGGGGTACATCGTTCATGCCTCCTTATGGGCTTGATCGTCTCTGTTCACGGAGGTGGGGGTCCTTGCTTCTTTTCTGTATGAGAAAACCCTTTGGGATATACGTCACACGTTATCGGACCGCTCCCCGTCGCGCAACTAATCCTGAGGCGATCGATCAAGCCACGCGATGCCGTGCGAACTGTTCGGGATCGAAGGCCGTCGACGCTCCAGGGGTGTCGCTCACGTGGAACCAGCCATCGCGGATATCGGCCGGCTCGACGAACAGTTCCTGCAACCAGGGGATGCACTCGATCATCGGCGATGCGGGGTGGCCAGTCCCGAGATGCTGATGCACACGCATCATGTCTGCGTGATGAGGAATGACCGGGATGTGGTGGGCGAGGGCGATCTCCGCGACGGCCAGCCACTCCGTCACACCGCCGAGCCGGGTCACGTCCGCCTGGACATAGCCAACGATGCCACGCTCGATGTAATCGCGGAACATGGTGCGTGTGTAGACGTGCTCGCCCAGGGCGATGGGGATCGACGTGGCGTCGGCGAGACGGGCATGGCCCTCGACATCGTCGGGGTCGATCGGCTCTTCGAGCCAACCTATCTGGTACTCCTCGAAGCGCGGGGCCCACGTGACAGCTCGGCTGATGTCCCATCGCTGGTTGACATCGATCATCAGATCAATGTCGGGACCGAGTGCGTCCCTTACCGCGGCCACCCGTGCGACGTCCTCCCTCGGGTCCTCCTTGCCGACCTTCATCTTGACACCGCGCCACCCCGACTCGACGAGTCCGGTCATCTCGTCGATCAGCCGCTCCTGGGAGAAGTTCAACCAACCGCCGTCCGTGTTGTATGAGGGCACCTTGCCGTCCTTGTGACCGCCGACGAGCTGCCACAGGGGAAGCCCTGCCGCCTTCGCCTTGATGTCCCACACGGCGATGTCCACGGCCGCGAGTGCCATATGGCTGATTCCCATGCGTCCGACCCAATGCGCTTTCGACCAATAGAGGTCGTTCCATATGCGCTGGTGGAACAGTGGATTCGCACCGATGAGCAACGGCGAGTAGATGCGATCGATCACGTCCTTGATCGCGTGATCACCGTGTGCGAGCGTACTGGTGTAGCCGATTCCCTCGATTCCCTCGTCGGTCCTGATGATGACCCCAGGGAGACCCCAGGTGACGGTCTCATTGAAGGCATCGGTCACGAACCGTGGTAGCTCGGCATGCACGATGAAGGTCTCGACCTCAGTGATTCTCATGTGTGTTTCTCCATTCGAAACGATATTTCTTGTTAGCGAAAACCTAGCGGCAAGCTGATGGCGATGTCAACGTACCCATACAACCGATGAGCACCTCACCGGTTCGTAGCCTCGTGGCGTCGCCGTGCATGGCCTCTGCCGCTTCCACGAAGTGTGCCGGGGTCGACGTACTCGCCAACGTCCCGAGCTTCGCAGCGACGAGCCCCGACTTCCCGAGCACGCTGACGAACGTCCTGTTGGCACCCACGACGAGCCGCACGACACCCGAGGAAACGCCATCGATTCAATCCGAGGCGACATCGATCCGCTTACCTCCCCCGTCGAGCACGCGACGTGCGATCGAGAGCAGTTCTCCGTCGACCGTCGTCTGGCAATCCCTCTTCGTCCTCGATCCTGATTCGCAGCGCCGAACCTAGTTCCTCGTCGCATCCGCGTCAGCCATAGCGCGGTATATCGGCGATGAGCACCGATCCGGTCTCACTCTCCGTCACCACGATCTCACCGCGTTCGAGATCGATGGCGACGTTCGACGTGGCACGCCCCTCCGGTGCCTCGAACGCTCCCGATCGGCGTCCTTCCGGATCGAACAACCAGACGACACCCATACCGAGATGTGCGACGAGGAGCCACCCATCGGGGGTCACGGCGATGCCATCTGGACCGATACCACCGGAGAGCTGGATGTATCGACCGACCCGAAACGGTTCCCCCTGTTCGGTCAGCGGGATTCGCCAGATCGAGTTGTCTCGTGTCATCGCTACCAGCAGCTCGGTATCTGACACGAGCGCCAGGCCATTCGGGCTCGGGAGACCGTCGAGCACAACGGACTCGGTACCGTCGCTTGCCAAGTGAACGACACGACCGTACGGATCGTGGAGACCTGACGAGCCTTGATCGGTCGCCAGGATCCCGCCATCTCGGGTCACGATGAGGTCGTTCAATCCGTGAAATGAGTCCCCCATCCAGTCTTCCTTGACCCGGGACACAGCCAGGCTCGTGTGAGGTGAACCCTCGACCCAAACGAACCCGCGTCGTGCATCGGCAATCGCAAACTCACACCCATCGACGACGGCGAGTCCATTCGGTGCGCCGTCATACTCCAGGACGACGTCGAAGCGGCCCGATGGATCCACCGCGAGGATGCGACCCCATGCGACGTCGAGGACCATGATCGTGTCTCCGATGATGACCGGCCCTTCGAGGAAGGAGTGGATGGCAGCGGGACGGCGGAGACCCTTTGCCCATGCCGATTCGCCCCGGTGCCAAAGTGCCTCCGGGAGTCGACCGTGCACCCGAAGAGGCCACCTCCTCACGTCGGAACCCTGACAACATCGACGACCAGCGGCGCGAATCCGTCGACTCCTGCCTCAGCGATGTCACCCGGATTGATCACGTCGGCACCGGGTGTTCCTGTCAAGATGATGTCACCGGGGAACATGGGCATCATCGATGTGTGGAACTCGAGCAACTCAGCCGGTCGGTGAATGATGTTCTCCATCGCCCGTCTGGAGGGATGCGAACCTCATGCGTCACGTCCGTTCGTCATCGATCGGCTGGCATGGCTCATGACCATGGCTCCGTCGCGAAGTGCTCAACCCGTGCTTCGTCGAAGTCGAAACCGATCCCCCAATCGTCGGAGAGCACTACCTCTCCATCGCGAACCTCGACCCGTCGATCGATCAACTCACCGAAGTTGAGGACCTCCGAGCCCGGAAAGACTTCGACCCACGAACCGTTCGAGATCGATGCCACCAGGTGTGCGTGCAGGTCGTGGAACCAATGCGGTGCCATCGTCACCCCGAATCCGTCAGCGAGGTGGGCGATTCTCATGAACTCCGTCACGCCACCGCAGACTGCAGCATCCGTCTGGAGGATCGCTGCAGCGGACCTCCTCAGGAGTTCGAAGTGTCTCCACCGGCCCGCCTCGATCTCGCCTGTCGCCACCACGATCGGCGTCTCGGCCGCCAGCGCAGCGTGATTGGTGATGTCATCCGGTGAGAAAGGCTCCTCGATCCAGTACGGATCGAACGGTTCCCACATTCGCAGCGCCCGCAAAGCCGTGGGCACATCACGCCATGCGTTGTTGGCGTCGAGCATCAACAGCCGATTCGGGCCGAGGACGTCCCGAGCCGCCGCGATGCGTGTTGCATCGACTTCAGGCGGAACGAAGCCGACCTTGATCTTCACTGCTCCATACCCGGCATCGACGTAACGGTGGACCTCCTGCCCGAGGTCGGCCACGGTCTTTCCGTCGAGGTAGTAGCCGCCGCTCGCGTATGCCGGTACCGACCTCCGTGCGTGTGCGCCGAGGTGCTTCCACAGCGGGCGGGACGCTCGCCGAGCCTTGAGATCCCACAAAGCGATGTCGATCGCACTGAGACCCCGCATCACGGAACCCGTTCGACCGTGCAGGAGGGCCCTTTGGTACATGTCGTCCCACAGCCCGGTCGTGCGATCGGAGTCCTCCCCGACGAGGACATCCCGGAAGAGGTCCCTCACGGCAATGGAAGGGAGCGATCCGCCATCGCTGCCCGCGTAGCAGAATCCAATTCCCACACCGCCGTCTCCATCGACGACACGCACGAGGCTGTACCAACGGCGGTCGACAGTTCGCGAGGAGAACGACGTCGTCCGAGGAAGTGGCACGCAGACCGTTCTCGCCTGCACGTGATCGATCTTCGTCACGACGGCTCACATCTGATCGGCGACCCGAGCACCGCACCAGCCAGCTCACCAGATCGCGACGCCACGGCGATGTCCCGTCGGTGCTCCGCGCCCCCTGCAGATCGATCACGCCCGGACAATCGGAACCTCCACCTCACCGGTCCACCGGAAGTCGGCGACCGCCCCATGGTGATCGCGCTCGACGATCGGTTCGAGCGGTCGCTCAGGTCGACCGCTGTCGAGCTCGCGCCCCAATCGGTGGCCGTCGGCAACAGCGAGACCGAAGTGGCGAGGCGCGACACAATCGCCGATTCTCAGGACGTCGCCGATTCCCGCCATCTCGAGTCGGTCCGCCTGTTTCCTGAGTGTGCGGAACAGACCGTCATTCGACACACGCTGTGTGACGAGCACGAGCGTGTCCATGGCGATTGGCTCCTCCGACTCATCATCGGCGTCGAGGAATCGGACCCCCCGGAGGCCTCCTCGCACAAGCCGAAGCGCCGTTCTCAAGACGATCCCCCGATCCTTCAACCGGGTTCTTGCTCCCGCTCCTTCAAAGGTCTGATCGAGCAGCGGTGCAACGACTCGATGGGGTGTGGCGATCGTCACGTGGTGGCCCGCCGCTGCCAACCGTTCGGCGAGTCCCACGCCGACGGGGCCGCCGTCGCCGTCCCACACGACGACGTCGCCAGACACCTCCGCCTCGTCCACCATGATGACTTCAGGAGTGAGCACGATGAGTTCGCGGTCCCCGCGCCATGACTCTCTCGGTCCCGTCCAGAGATCCCCCACGTCCATCCACCTCGAACCGGTGG
>DATHUV010000058.1:0-12264 GCA_035461905.1 Acidimicrobiia bacterium
CGACGTCGCCGTCGGCCGATACCGACTGCTCGAGACCATGCGCAGATACGCCGCCGACCGTCTCGCCCAACTCGGTGAGCCGGCGGCGGTCGTCGAACGCCACGCCGAATACTTCGTCGCATTCGCCGAGGAGGCAGGATCGGGACTCGACGGTCCCGATCAGGCGATGTGGCTCGCTGCGCTCGAGACGGAACGGGACAACCTCAGGGCGGCGTTGGAGTGGTCGATCGACCATGAACCGATGGCCCTGCGGCTGTCTGCGGCGATCTGGAGGTTCTGGTTGCTCCGCGGGAGGCCCGCGGAAGGTCGTGACTGGCTCGAGAAGTCACTCGGATCGGCGACGGGCGCCGACGACCGTTCACGGGTGCAGGCGCTCCTTGGCATGGGAGCGCTTGCGTCGCATCAGGGGGATCGAGACACGGCGCAGGGCTACCTCGACGACGCAGGAAGGCTGGCCGCAGACATCGGGGACCTGCGGGTCGCGGCGGCAGCAGCGGCAGCGCTGGCTGTCATCCAGCACAAGGATGGCAACCTGCCGGCCGCCGCGGAACTCTTCCGAACCTCGCTCGAGCAGGCGCGAGCAGCCTCGGATCCCGTGCAGGCGAGCCGGGCCCTCACCAACCTGGCTCTCGTCCTGGCGGACATGGGCGCGCAGGATGAGGCGGCGGAGTGCGCTCGGGAGTCGTTGGAGATCAGCAGATCCCTCGGGATCCCCGACCTCATCGCCGATGCGATGCTCACGACGGCTGAGATCCTGATCAACCGAGGTGACACTTCCGAGGCGAGGCACCTCGTCGAGGAGGCCCTTCGCCAGAGCAGGGAGACGGGGGTGGAGGACATCACAGCGTGGGCCCTGGCCTACCTGGGGAAGCTCTCCCTGCAGACTGCTGATCTGACGGCATCGCGGACCCTGTTGGGCGAGGCGGTTGCGATGTTCCGCGCCATGGAATCCCCCATGGGCGAGGAGTGGGCCCTTCGACACCTCGCGATAGCGGAGCTTCGCAGTGGCGAGATCCGCGGGGCGATGGACACCGCAAGCGAGGCGCTTCGCCTTGCCGCGGACTTCGTCAGACCCGATGCGCCCCATGTGCTCCAGGTTGCAGGTCAGGTGGTCATCGCCGCGGGAAGGCCCGTCGATGGGGCCGCTCTCCTCGCAGCCGCGCGTCGCGCCGGATCAGAGATGGAGCTGCGGTCGCCGCCGTTCGAAGCGGCCGAGATGGATGCTGCCTGGGGTGAGGCTGCTTCGTTGCTGTCGGCTGCGGTCCTCGAGGACGCTAACAGTCGGGGTGCGAGCCTGGGATTCGACGAGGTGGTCGAGCTCGCCCTCGCCGTTCTTGCTTCGCCGTCCCAGAGCACCGGGGACGGCTGAGGGCCCCGGCTATGCGTCTGGCTGCGTATGGCCTCCCAGGTGCGTCGTCTCTCGTTGTCCGAGATCTGGCGCGTTCTCAGGATCCCGTGTCGAGCACCGTGTGCCCTGAGGGGCTCTCGTCGTCGTCAACGGGCTCGAGCGTCACCCAAAGTCGCGGGAAGGCGGCGCGGCTGACGCCCGTAGCCATTTCGATCGTGCCACCTGCAGCGAAGGTTCCCGCCGAGACGTGCAGCGAATCGCGCGAGAGCCACAGCTGGTAGACGTATCCCTCGGGTGCGGGATCCAGGCCATCGATCTGGAGCACCATTTGCGTCCCTGAAGCGGTGGTCCATCCTGTGACCGTCGAGTTCGCACCGGGAGCGAGCTCCGTTCCCGGCATCGTGATCTCCCAGTCCGGTGGTGGTGTTTGAACGAGCCCGTACACCCCGAGAACGATCACTGCGACTGCCGCTACCGCTGCCGGCCAGGCCCAACGTCCCAGGCGGTGCAGGGTCGCACCTGTTCGCGGAGGGGATGCGGAGATCAGAGCCATCACCTGGTGTTCGAGCGACGGCGGCGGTTCCTCCCAGACGGCTGGATCGAGCATCGCATCCCTTCCCATGTCGAGATCGGCTCGGTGGGAGCGGCACGATCCGCACTCGGCGAGGTGCGCCTCGGTCGCCGTTCCGTTCTCCCCAGCGAGGTAGGTCCCACGGAAGTCCTCGCAGTTCATGCGGTCGCCTCCTTCAAGTGCGCAAGGAGTTCGGCAAGCCTCCGATGGGCGCGATGGGATCGGGATTTCACGGTTCCCACCGGTATGCCCAGGCGTTCGGCGGTCTCGTCGTGCGTGAGTCCGAGGAAGTGCGTCGCGAGGAGGATGCGGCGCTCGTCGTCGGGGATCCGGTCGAGCGCAGAGCGGACTTCCCAGGCCTCCCATGTCCCTTCGAACGTCTCGGGGAGCACGGCGACCTCCGGCTCGCCGCGATCGGACTCGTGCCTGCGCTCGCGCCGGTGCAGATCCACCGCCACCCGCCTGGCTATTGCGTACAGCCATGGTCCCGGATCCCGGTCGGGATCGAATCTGGGAGACGCTCGCCAAGCTTGGAGGAAGGTCTGCTGTACGGCTTCCTCGGCGAGGCTGCGGTCGCCAAGCGCTCGGAAGGCCACCGTGAACACGGGCCGGTGGTAGTGGTCGTACACGTGGCGGACCGCCTCCGAATCGCCGTCTCGGAAACGGCGCATTGTTCGAGGGCTTGGTCGATCAGCCAAATGTCCGTCCTCCGTCGCGCCGTCCAGTGTGACAGCGCTCAGTATTCGATCGATGAGCTGGCGTCGTCCTGTGATGTTTCCATGCCAATGGCGACGCCGTCGGGGGAGACCACGTACCAGATCTCGTTGAGTCCTTGGCCGTTGGTATCGCCGGGGGCGGCGTCTCCAGCGAAGTAGTACAGCGGCCATCCGTCATAGGTGACTTGGACGGATCCGTCTGTGCGTGGCGCTGTGCCCATCAGCGAATCGTCGATCCCGTCGCCCTCCTGCCCCTCGCCGACCAGTGGCGGCCAGGTTGCCTCGCACTCGTCGTAGCAGGTGCTGTCCCCTTGGGCGTCGGGGACGAAGAGGTAGAGAGTGCGGCCGTCCGCATCGACCAGGATCTCACCGAGGGACGAGGCGCCCACCGACAGGGTGTTCGCCGACTCCGACGGGGCGGCCGAGGTCGTCGTCTCCTGGGGTGCAACCGTCGTCTCGCCCGTTGGTTCATCGGTACTGCAAGCGGTCGCCACCGTCAGGATGGCGAGTGCGATCACGAATCGTCGCATGGTTCACTCCTCGTTCGGCGTCTGGACATGAGTACGGTCCATGTCCCGGATCGGTTCTCGAGGAGGACAGACCGTCCCGGACGGGATGCCCGCGCGACGAGTGCCTCGCCTCCGATCGGCAGGTCAGGTCGCGTTCGAATCGACCCCGGATCGCACGGGACAGCCGCGGGCTACCCGTCCGGCTGCTTGTGGGCCTCCAGGTACACCGTCTTCTCGTCGTCGGAGACCGTGGCCATGAATCGGGTGATCCGCGGGTTCAGCCCGCGATGATGGTTGTGGATCGTCGTGATCACGCGCCACGTCTCGTCGACACCGTCGATGGAGAGTCCGGGGACGATGGTGCCTTGTGAGACGTTGGCTCCCGCATCGTCACTCTCGGTCTCGTCCCCTCTGAGGCTCGCGAGCGGGTGCATGAGGAACGACAGCAGGTCGTTGCGCTCATCAGGCTTGTTCGTGTTGAACTCCACCCAGTACACCTCGAGCCGGTGCCCGTAGTTGGATGCGAGGCGGACAGCCTGGGAGTCGGGCAGATCGATCGATTGCCATTCGGGCATTGCCTTCTCCTTCGTGGACCATTCGGACGCTACTCGCTTTGCGCTGTCGGTGAAGTGCCCTCTTGGGGAACCTCGCGTTGGTCCCCGGATTGCGGGCGGAGTCGATCAAGCCGATAGGCGACGATCGGTTGCTCCCTGCCCTTCACCGAGAGGGCTCCCAGGGGCGTCGCCTCGACGCGATCCTCGATCTCCGCATGGGTCGCCTCGCCGATAACCACCGTGCCGGGTTCAGCGGCGGTTTCCAGGCGAGCTGCCGAGTTGATGGCGTCGCCGATCACCGAGAAGCTCCGAAACTCTGCGCTTCCGATGTTGCCGATGAGGGCGAGTCCGGTGTTGACACCGATCCTGAACCGTGGCCATTCCGCCTCCCGACCAGCGAGGGCCTCGATGGCTTCTTGCATCGCCAGCGCGCTTCTGGCGGCACGATATGCATGGTCCCGACGCGGTCGAGGGGCGTCGAATACGGCGAGCAGCGCATCACCGACGAACTGGACCACTGTGCCTCCATTGCCCAGGATGATCGGAACCGCAGCCGAGAAGTAGCGATTCAGCATCTCGGTCACCTCCTGTGGATCCGTGCGTTCGGTGAACGACGTGAACCCTCGGAGGTCGGCGAACAGCGCGGTGAGTGCGACCACCGATCCTCCGAGACCCGCTTGGGACGGATCGTCGCGCAACGTGTCGGCGACATCGGGGGAGAGGTAGATGCGGAACAGTCCATCGAGCTGCCGATACAGCCGGACGTTGGCGAGGGCGATCCCGACCTCGGCCGCGAGCGTGTCGATGATGGCCCTGTCCCTGGGTCGGAACTTGTCCACCGTTCGGGCGAACTCGATCACAGCCACGGGTTCATCATCGACGACGATGTCCGCGGTGAGGCGATCACCATCCACGGGCCACGTGCCCGTGATGAGCCGTGCGGGGTAGGAGAATCCCTCGGCCCCGACGAGGCCGATCCGCATGACGTCTGGCGAGAAGCGGTCCCTGACGACCTCGACGATGTATGCGAAGAGCTCCTCCTCGGAGCGTTCGACCCTGGTCTCGGTACCGATCAGGGCGAGCGCACCGAGACGCCGTACCTGGCTCCGTTCACCCGCGAGCGACTGTGCCGCCCTGGCGAGGACGTCCGTCTGGCCCTCGGTGAGGCCGAAGCGCGCTCGCAACCCCGCGGCAATGAGGTCAAGCTCCTGGTCGGTGACACCTGATGTGGATGATCGCTCCAGCGTGGCGGTCAGTGTCTCGAGTGCCCCACCGTACTCGCGGCGCAGGTTGTTCGCCGTGTAGCGCGACACGACACCGTCGAAGAGGCCCGCGGACCCTCCCTCCCTGCGGTACTCGACGTATGCGGAGTAGGCCACGAAGCCGAACGCCGCAGCCATGAGGATGTGCCACAGCCACCACGACAGCTGCCAATTTCGCGCCCACACGATGGTTCCCATCGCCTCGGCGAGCAGCGCTGCGGCCGTGATGAGGGCCACGAGCATGACCGATGGCTTCCTCCGATGTGATGCGAAGAATCTGGCGGCAGCGAGGACGTACAGCGCGATCGCGGCAACGGCAACCCACCGCAACGGGCCCTCTGCACTCTCCGTGATGGGGTCGGCAAGTGGTGGAAGCTCGGCGAGGGACAGCGCCGCCCACGCAACCATGACGACGACGAGGATCCACCGGATGGCGGGGTCGGCACCAAGCACCGACGACGCCCTTCCGGGAGGGAGCTCTGCCGAGGATGCCACGAAGAGGATGGAGGCGAGGGCCAGCCCGACGGGTGTGGCAATTTCGAATCCCGTGTTCGCGCTCGAGACGATCACGCCCGGTGTCGCGAGGGCATGGAGGAACAAGGAGCCTGCGGCGACGGAGAAGGCGTAACCGATCAATACGAGCCGTGCATCCCTCCGCACTCCTGCCGCGCGGAGAACCGAGATGGCAAGGATGAGGCTGATCGTCGCCACACCGATCACGAGCCAGAAGTGGCTCGGATGGTGCTCCCAGCGGACATCGAGATCCGGCTGAGCGATCAGCAGCCACAAGGCGAGAACGGGGAGCGCGAGGTGCAGTACCCACACCCCGACGCGGACCCGTCCTCCCGGTGACGGGTCGAATGGCAGATCTTCCTGTGCCGGGGTCATGGCCCAATCATGCCATCGACCCCAGGTTCGTGCTCAATGCGCGTCGTCCCATCGCTCACCCAGAGCACATCAGGGGTTCCGTCGTCGTTGCACACGACTGCTCTCAACCGGTGCCGTGCCCCATCGACCTGGCCCGACGGTGGCCCCCACGACGCGCGTCCGATCCACTGGGAGTTGCAGAAGTCGACAGCCATAGATACTGAGTCACGAACTAAGGATATTTTGATACGATGAAGTGCAAGCGCCGTGTTGTGTTTGGGGGTTTCCGCCATGGACTTTCGTCCTATCCACAAGACCGGCTCCTCCGCGATCGATCCCAATCTCACGAGCTATGCGGACACCCGCGCCTCGTTCGACTGGGAGCAGGTCGGCAAGTATCTCGACGGGCTGCCAGAGGGTCGTATCAACATCGCCTACGAGGCGATCGATCGCCATGGCCGCGGGCCCCTCGCCGATCACCTTGCCCTCCGCTGGATCGGGAAGAGCGGGGATGTCATCGACTTCACCTATGCCGAGCTGATGAGGGACACGTCCCGGTTCGCTTCGGCCCTCCGCGGCTTGGGAGTTGCCAAGGGCGACAGGGTCTTCGCCCTCGCTGGCCGCATTCCCGAGCTGTACATCGCCGCCCTTGGAACGCTCAAGAACGGGAGCGTGTTCGCGCCCCTGTTCTCGGCATTCGGCCCCGATCCGATACAGACGCGAATGGAGATGGGTCACGGCACCGTGCTCGTCACGACCGCCCGCCTCTACAGGGCCAAGGTGGCGGCGATCCGGGACCGGCTCCCTGATCTCGAGCATGTGATCATCATCGACGAGCCTGACCAACCCGAGATACCGGGAACGGTCACCTTCCGAGACCTCATGGAGGGTGGAGACCCCTCGATGGCAGCCGAGCCCATGGATCCCGAGGACATGGCGCTGCTCCACTTCACGAGTGGCACCACGGGAACGCCGAAGGGAGCGATCCACGTCCACGGGGCGGTACTCCATCACTGGATCTCTGCGTACTACGCGCTCGACCTGCACGGCGGCGACGTCTTCTGGTGCACCGCGGATCCCGGATGGGTGACGGGAACGTCGTACGGGATCATCGCCCCGTTCGTCCACGGCGTCACGAACATCATCGACGAGGGCGATCTCGACGCAGACCGTTGGTATTCGATCATCGCCGAGAACAGGGTGACCGTCTGGTACACGGCGCCGACTGCAATCCGGATGCTGACGAAGGCAGGCTCGGGGATCGCTCGCGAGTACGACATGTCGTCGCTTCGGTTCGTTGCCAGCGTTGGCGAGCCCCTCAACCCGGAGGGGGTCGTGTGGGGTGTGGAGGCCTTCGGCATGCCAATCCACGACAACTGGTGGCAGACCGAGACCGGCGGCATCATGATCGCGAACTACCGCGCCGAGACGATCAAGCCGGGATCGATGGGCAGACCGCTTCCGGGGATCACCGCAGGGATCCTGGCCCTCGATGATCGAGGCGCCGTCATCGTGGGTTCGGACGGCCACGTCCTCGAGGTCACGGAACCACATGTCGAAGGAGAGCTGGCACTTCGGACGCCCTGGCCATCGATGTTCCGCGGGTACCTCGACATGGAGGAGCGGTACGCCGCGAGCTTCATCGACGGCTGGTATCGCACCGGGGACAGGGCCGCCGTCGATGGTGACGGGTACTTCTGGTTCATCGGGCGTGGCGACGACGTGATCAAGTCCTCCGGGCACCTGATCGGTCCCTTCGAGGTGGAATCGGTTCTCGTCGCACATGAGGCTGTCGCCGAAGCGGCAGTCATCGGCGTTCCCGACCCCGTGGCCGGTGAGATCGTGAAGGCCTTCGTGTCGCTCCATCCCGGATACGAGTGGTCGGAGGAGCTCGAGCGAGGGCTCCGCGGATGGAGCCGCACACATCTCGGCGCCTCGGTTGCGCCACGAATCATCGAGCACCAGCAGGACCTACCGCACACGAGATCGGGGAAGATCATGCGACGCCTTCTCAAGGCACGCGAACTGGGGCTGCCGACAGGTGACCTGTCGAGCCTCGAGGGGGAGGAGGCGTGATGAACGACCGCGAATCGCTCCACGGGATGCTGAGGACGATGCTCCTCATCCGTCGGTTCGAAGAGAAGTGCGCCGAGCTCTACCAGGCGGAGAAAATCCGTGGGTTCCTCCACCTCTACATCGGTGAGGAAGCCGTGGCCACCGGGATCATCTCGGCGCTCGGTCCGGAAGACGGCGTGGTCGCCACCTACCGCGAGCACGGCCACGCCCTCGCGCTCGGGGTCGACGCCGGACGGATCATGGCCGAGATGTACGGCAACGTCGAGGGGGTGAGTCGCGGACGTGGTGGGTCGATGCACCTCTTCGATGATGACGCAAACCTGTTCGGCGGCAATGCGATCGTCGGCGGCGGCCTTCCGTTGGCCGTCGGTCTCGCGCTCGCCGACTCGATGCAGGGACGCCGAAGGGTCACCGCGGTGTTCTTCGGAGAGGGAGCGGCGGCGGAGGGCGAGTTCCACGAGGCGATGAACCTCGCCGCGCTGTGGAACCTCCCTGTGCTCTTCTGCTGCGAGAACAACCTGTATGCCATGGGCACGGCACTCGATCGATCACAGACCCAGACGCGATTGACTCTGAGGGCTGCGTCGTACGAGATGCCGGCGTGGGATGTCGATGGCATGGATGTCCTCGCTGTCGCCGAGGCGGCGAGGCGGGCGGTCGAGTCGATTCGTGCGGGGGGAGGCCCGCACTTCCTCGAACTCCGCACATACCGCTTCCGCGCCCATTCGATGTTCGACCCTGAGCTCTACCGGGACCGGAGTGAGGTCGAGGAGTGGAAGGGGCATGACCCCATCGACTCATTCCGCGCCCTGCTCGAAACCGGGGGGAACCTGACCGCCACTGAGTGGGACGAGATGGAAGCCGGTGTCGCCGAGAGTGTCGAGGCCGCCGTCGCCTTCGCCGAGGCGGGGACGCTCGAGTCGATCGATGATCTGACACGATTCGTGATGTCAGAGGAGGTGAGGGCATGACGATCACCGAAGCAGAACGCGCAACGAGGACGATCACGTACCGCGAAGCGTTGCGAGAGGCGATCTCGGAGGCGATGCGCCTCGACGATCGGGTGTTCCTCATGGGCGAGGACGTGGGACGGTACGGCGGGAGCTTCGCCGTTTCCAAGGGTCTCCTCGCCGAGTTCGGCGAGGAACGCATCAGGGACACACCCCTGTCGGAGTCGGGCTTCGTCGGTGCTGGTATCGGCGCGGCCCTCGGCGGGATGCGGCCGATCGTCGAGGTGATGACGGTCAACTTCTCGCTGCTCGCACTCGATCAGATCGTCAACACCGCCGCCCTGCTCCTCCACATGTCGGGAGGGCAGTTCAACGTACCCATCGTCATCAGGATGGCGACGGGGGCTGGGCGCCAGCTCGCTGCGCAGCATTCACATTCCTTCGAGGCGTGGTACGCACACGTGCCGGGTCTCAAGGTCATCGCGCCCGCTACGGTCGAGGATGCCCGGTGGATGCTCCAAACGGCGATCGACGACCCCGATCCGGTGATCATGTTCGAGCATGCCGGTCTCTACAACATGACGGGGGAGCTACCCCTCGATGGCGGACCTGTCGACATCACCTCCGCCGCGGTCCGACGGCCCGGCGACGATGTATCGATCGTCACGCACGGCGGAAGCCTGTGGAAGGTCCTCGAGGCGGCGGACGCCCTCGCCACGGAGGGCATCTCGGCAGAGGTGATCGATCTCCGGTCCCTCCGGACGCTGGACGCGGACACCATCATCGGAAGCGTCACGCGGACGCACCGGTTGGTCGTCGTCGACGAAGGATGGAAGACGGTTGGCCTTTCGTCCGAGATCGTGGCGATGGTCGCAGAGGACGCCCTGTGGGAACTCGATGCACCGATCGCGAGGGTTTGCGGCGTCGAGGTTCCCATTCCCTATGCAAAGCACCTCGAAGCCGCGTCGATCCCACAGGTCGACGGCATTCTCAGGGCAGTGCGCAGGGTGGTCGCGTGATGAAAGACTTCGCGCTCCCTTCGCTCGGTGCCGACATGGACGAGGGCATGCTCGAAGCATGGCTGGTCGGACCGGGTGACGAAGTCACTCGCGGACAGGTCATCGCAGAGGTCGAGACCGACAAGGGCATCATCGAGGTCGAGGTGTGGGAGGACGCGATCATCGATGAGCTACTCGTCGAGCCGAGCGGAGTGCGCCTTCGGGTCGGGACGCCGATCGCACGACTGAGGTCGCCCGGTGAGGTGAGCGGCTCGGGTGACGGGTCCCCCGATACCGCCACGACCGTGATGGAGGTGCGCGTCGAGGAGCCTCTCCCGGAAGCCACGCCGGAGCCAGCCCGTTCAGGCGGCGAAGTGCACCATGAGCACGGGCATCACACCCGGCCGCCCGTTCGCCATCTCGCCCACCAGCTCGGGGTCGACCTCTCACAGGTCGCCGCAAGCGGACCGGAGGGCGTCGTGACCCGGGACGACGTACGCAGGGCAGCGACCGAGTCCGCACAGTTCGTCGAACGCGATCGCGTGGGCAGCCACCGCCCGCGCCTTTCGCCGCGTGCGAGGAAGCTCGCCATCGATCGTGGAATCGATCCGGGAGTCCTCGCTGCCACCCGCTCGGATGGGCTGGTCGTCGCCGCCGACATCGAGGGATCACGTGAGGGGCCTCCCGAGCCGAGCCCCTCCGATCCGCTCGAGAAGGTCAAGGCGATGCGGAGAGCCATCGCGAGGTCGATGGAACGATCCAAGCGAGAGATCCCGCACTACTACCTCGGTCATCGCGTCGACATGGCAGCGGCGATGGCGTGGGTGGATCGGGCGAACGAGGATCGGCCCGTCACGAGGAGGATCCTGCCTGCGGCCCTCCTGATCAAGGCGACGGCGCTGGCGCTCGGCGAGTATCCGGACCTCAACGGTCACTGGATCGACGGAGCCTTCGTTCCGAGCAGCTCCGTGCACCTTGGGGTTGCGGTGTCCTTGCGAGGCGGCGGGCTCGTCGCACCGGCGATCCACGATGCGAGCACACTCGATCTGGACCAGATGATGTCCGCGCTGTCGGATCTCGTCGCTCGCGCGAGGGCAGGCAGGCTCAAGGGATCCGAGATGACGGACCCCACCTCGACGGTGACCAACCTCGGTGACCGCGGGGTCGCATCGGTCTTTCCCGTGATCATTCCGCCCCAGGTGTCCATCGTGGGGTTCGGAAGCGTCACGGAGGAACCGGTAGCAGTGAACGGCGCCGTGGTGGTCCACCCTGTGATGCAGGCGTCCCTCGCCGGCGACCACCGAGTGACGGATGGCCACACGGGGGGCCTCCTCCTCCTCGCAATTGATCGACTACTCCAGGAGCCCGAGAAACTATGACGACTGATGAAGCACGCCGCGTGATATTCGACGTCCTCGCCGGTATCGCACCCGAGATCGATCCTGCCGCCGTGGATGACGGTGTCGACCTCTCCGAGCAGCTCGACCTCGATTCGATGGACTTCCTGAACTGGCTGATCGGCATCAGCGAGGTGACGGCGGTCGACATCCCGCAACGCGACGCCTCAGAGTTCCTCACGATCGACGGCGCGGCGAACTACCTCGTGAAGCACGCTGCCGCGTGAAGCCGCAAGATCGGGTTCGCACTCGGTGCGTGGGCTGATCGAGTCCATTCTCAGTGGACGTTGCGGCCTGCGCGGCGGACAATGGGAATATGGACGTGTCTGTCCGGCGTCGGTCGACGGGCCCGGCGATCGATGCCACCGTGGAGTCCGTCGGGGATCCGAGGCTGATCTCCATCGAAGCGCCATGGTTGCTGTATGGCCCTGAGGAGTGAACATGTTCGCAGGATTGCTACCACTGTTGGTCATTGGAGGAATCGTCTACCTCATCGTGAAGGCGAGCGGGGCACGACGTGACGAAGCGTCCGAAAGTCCCGGCATCGTGATCCGGCGGATGTTTCAGTACGCAGTGATGCTGGTCGCCCTCGGGCTATCCGCGTTCGGGGTCATCGGCATCCTCGAGGTGATCCTCGAGGATGTGGGCGGGCTGACACGAGACACCGGTACGCTCGCCAGGTCAGTCGCCTTCCTCGTCGTGGGCCTGCCCGTTCTCGCCGGCCTTGGCTTGTTCACGCGTTCGCGCCTTCGCTCCGACCCAGCCGAGGGGAGGTCGTTCGGTTGGGCCTTCTACCTCACGGTTGCCCTCGTCGGATCCGTCATCGGCGTGGTGAGCGAAGCTTCCCGCCTGCTGGGCCACGCGCTGACCGGCGACGGACTCCTCGGGATCGCCCTGGTGGGCCTGGTCACCTGGGGCGCTGTCTGGGTCGGGCATCGGCTCATCGCAGATCGCCACGGGGATGCCTCCCGAATGTGGGGCGAACGGATTCTCGGTTCCTTCGTCGGTCTCTCCGT
>DATHUV010000059.1:0-3660 GCA_035461905.1 Acidimicrobiia bacterium
CCACCCGAGGACGAGGAGCTCGGACCCGTCGCCGTGCACCTCGACTTCGGGGATGTCGTTGGCGATCGCATCGATCTTGCGTGACCGGATCTTGGTCATCGTCTCGTGGTTGTCAGGGTCGTAGGAGACGTTCCCCGTGACGGCGTCCTTCTCGAGCCCACCGATTCGATGTTCGAGGCCCGGTTGTCCGGGGATGGCCCACGGTCGTGACAGGGTCACCTCGTCCCGGAGGTACGGGAGGAACTTCTCGCCCTCGACGCGTTCGGCGAACGGGTGGGAGATATCCGGCAGATCCTCCACGTCGGGCAGCCGCCATGGTTCCGAGCTCGTCGCGATGTAGCCGTCCGTGAGCAGGATCACGGGAGTCATGTACTTGATCGCGATCCGGGCTGCCTCGAACGCGGCATCGAATGCGTCTGAGGGCGACGAGGTCGACACGATGGGAAGTGACGACTCCCCGTGACGGCCGTACATGGCGAAGAGGAGATCGGACTGTTCGACCTTTGTGGGGAGACCCGTCGATGGTCCTCCCCGCTGGACGTCGATCACGATCAGGGGGAGTTCCATGATCATGGCGAGCGAGAGGGTCTCCGACTTGAGGGCGAGTCCGGGCCCCGACGTCGAAGTGACGGCGAGCCTCCCCGCGAATGCCGCGCCGAGGGCGCTGCCGATCCCTGCGATCTCATCCTCTGCCTGGAGCGTCTTGACACCGAAGTTCTTGTGCCTCGCCAGTTCCTCGAGGATGGTCGACGCCGGCGTGATCGGGTACGAACCGAGGAACAAGGGCAACTTCGCCTTCTCGGAGGCGGCGATGAGCCCCCACGCCGTTGCGGTGTTCCCGACCACGTTCGTGTACTCGCCGGGCGGGAGCTGGGCTGGTTGGATCTCATAGGTGTGGTGGAGCGCTTCGATTGTGATCCCGAAGTTGTATCCGGCCTTGAGCGCCATGACATTCGCCTTGCCGACCGGGGAGTCCGCCCCGAACTTCCCGTCCGACCACTCGATGACGGGATCGAGGGGTCGCGTGTAGATCCACGAGACGAGCCCGAGCGCGAAGAAATTCTTCGATCGAAGGGTCGCCCGACCTGAGACGCCCGATTCCACGACCGCTTCCTTCGTCAGTTCCTCCATGGGTGCGCCGACAACCTGGTACGCATCGAGGGAGCCGTCCTCGAGCGGGTTCGTGTCGTACCCTGCCTTGGCGAAGTTCCGCTCCTCGAAGGCGTCCGTGTTGACGATCAGGAGACCCCCTTTGACGAGGTCATGGAGGTTCGCCTTGAGGGCTGCGGGATTCATGGCGACGAGGCAGTCGGGGCTATCACCGGGTGTGAGGATGTCCCAGTCGGCGATGTGCACCTGGAACGAGGAGACGCCTGCGATGGTGCCCTGGGGGGCACGGATCTCCGCAGGGAAGTTGGGAAGCGTCGAGAGGTCGTTCCCGAAGAGCGCCGAGGATGACGCAAACTGTGTACCGGCGAGCTGCATGCCGTCGCCGGAGTCGCCGGCGAAGCGGATGACCACGTCCTCGATCTGCTCGGGCGCAGGTCGTTCCTGGGTCAGGGTCTCATCGGACACGTGTTCCACTCCTCTTCGGGACTACATCTTCATCGGTCGTCATTCAGCGTCACTCCGGGCACAGCCGCGCATCGGAACGCGCCGGCACCGTTTGGTTCCAAACGGTGAGAGCATATTCGACCGCAGGCGGATCGCCACTTTCTTCGTTTCGTTCAGCCCAAGAATATGGGAGGTCGCCGCACTTCCAGAACGCGTTCGCTTTCGAGCGTGGATGCGATCCCGAGCAGCCTTGATTCGGACCACATGGGTCCGACGAGCTGAACCGAAACGCCCTGGCCGGCAGTGCCAGCAACGGGAAATGACAGGGACGGGACCCTGATGCGGTTGATCGGGGCGGTGAATCGGGCGAGGGCCTCCCTGTGGAACACCTTCTTCCCGTCGATGTCGACATCGTCGTCGCCGATCACCTTCGTCATTGCCCCCACGGTTGGTGCGATGAGTGCGTCGAAGCCGGCTTCGTCCAGGCGGCTGATGGCTGCCCTGGCGGCTGAGCCCCAACGCTCTGCCGTGAGCACGTCATTGGCGGTCGCCGCCGCCGATGCTTCGATCCGGCTTGCCACATCGGCGCCGTAGCGGTCCGGGTGGGTCCGATAGCGCTCACCGTGAACCGCGATGATCTCCGGCCCGATCGCCGCCGCCACCTCGGGCAGAGGAGCAAGCTCACGGACCGAGATCTCCTGGACGTCGATACCGAGATCGGTGCATGCGGCAACGAACGTATCGATTCCCGCCCGGACATCGGCGGACATCGGTGGCTCGAACCACTGGCTCACAATCCCGAGGCGAAGCGCACCCTTCGCCGAACGCTGTGCTGCTTCGATCGACCGGGGCTGGCTCCATGGATCGGCTGGGTCATCGCCTGCCATGGCTCGGTAGGCGAGTTCGAGGTCGGCGACCGTGCGAGCGAGGGGTCCGACCGTGTCGAGCGAGGGCACGAGGGGGAAGACACCGTCGAGGGACACCCGACCGTGTGTGACCTTGAGCCCGAGTACTCCGCACATCGCGGCAGGCACCCTCACCGAACCCCCCGTGTCCGTGCCGATGCCGATCGGCACGATCCCTGCCGCCACCGCCGCACCGGAGCCGCCGGAGGATCCGCCGGGCGACGTGTCCCTGTCCCAGGGGTTGCGTACTGGCCCGAACCATGGATTCTCGGAGGTGAACCCGAAGGCGAACTCGTGGAGTCCGGTTCTGCCGATGATCACCGCGCCGGCAGCGCCCAGGTTTCGCACCACGGTCGCGGACGCACGGGCGGGCGCTGCGGGAAACGACGATCCGAGGCGATTCGGGAGGCCCGTGTCATCGATGATGTCCTTGATCGCGACAGGGACGCCTGCGAGTGGCCCCGGATCCCGTCCCGAGGCGACGAGCTCGTCGATCGCCTCGGCCCGTCGCATCGCTCCGTCGACGTCGATCAGCGTGAACGCGTTCAGGTCGTCGTGGGATTCGCGGGCCGCTTCGAGGGCGGAGGCCACGACGTCGGTTGCGCGGAGTCGTCCTGTGCGAACCTGCGATGCGATGGCGACCGCAGGTTCCATGGGGTCACTCCCAGGTGACCGTCTCGGTGTCAGGCTGGAGGTGGATCCACACCCTGCCCGGCGGGAGCACCAGCTCGGTCCCGTCCTGCGCGGTCAGCGTGAACAGATCCTCGATCGACCCGCGCTCCCAGGATCCCGCCACGACCTGACCGCCGTAGAACACCAACGCGTCGCCCGTGCCGACGGTCTCGACACTTGGGATCGGCGTTCCCGAGCCCGAAGCCGGACGCGCGGAGTACTTGGTCATCTTCATCACAACGAGTGTGTCGAACGCCACCTGGCCGGTCTCCTCATCGTCCTCCGAGACCCACACGTGGGGTTCCGTGCCCTGATAGTGCAGGTATTGCTCGCCATCCCACGCCCACGTTGAAGGAGGCGTACCGGAGAATGGGACCTCGATCGTCGTCGCGGAACCCTCACCAGGAGTCGGCTCGCCGAAGGTGAACATGTTGCCGGGGCTCTCATCCGGCCATCCACGTTCGTCCGCCCATTCGCGAACGCGCAGGGTGGACGTGAAGAGGTTGTGGGGTGCGGAGCGATGGGAGCG
>DATHUV010000060.1:0-60733 GCA_035461905.1 Acidimicrobiia bacterium
ATCCGGGCCCATGGCGGGGTTGCACGGATGGCAGATCCGGCGCGGGTCGAGGAGATCCTCAACGCTGTGTCCATCCCGGTCATGGCGAAGTCCCGGATCGGGCACTTCGTCGAGGCACGGGTCCTCGAGAGCCTCGGTGTCGACTACATCGACGAGTCCGAGGTGCTCTCGCCCGTCGATGAGCACCACATCGACAAGCACTCGTTCACCGTGCCGTTCGTGTGCGGAGCGAAGGACCTCGGAGAGGCACTGCGTCGCATCGGTGAGGGTGCCGCAATGATCAGGACGAAGGGAGAGCCCGGAACGGGCAACGTCATCGAGGCCGTGAAGCACATGCGCAGGATGAACTCCCAGATGCGATGGCTGTCGACGCTCGGGCCCGACGAGATCATGAACGCGGCCAAGGAGCTTCGTGCACCCTACGACCTCGTGAAGGAGGTCGCGTCGAGCGGCGTGCTGCCCGTCGTGAACTTCGCCGCGGGCGGCATCGCGACGCCGTCGGATGCTGCACTGATGATGCAGCTCGGATGCGACGGTGTGTTCGTCGGTTCGGGGATCTTCAAGTCCGGGGATCCCGCGGTGCGAGCCGCCGCGATCGTCGAGGCGACGACGTTCCACAACGACCCTGAGAAGATCGCAAAGGTCTCGAGGAACCTCGGAGAGGCGATGGTGGGCATCAACATCGACACCCTTCCCGATAGCGAGCTGATGCAGCTGCGCGGCTCATGAAGATCGGTGTGCTGTCCCTGCAGGGGGACTTCCGGGAGCACGTGGCGATGCTTGAGAGCCTCGGTGCCGAGGCTGTCGAGGTTCGAACCCCCGAAGACCTCGAAACGGTCGAGGCCCTCGTGCTCCCCGGTGGTGAATCGACGACGATCGGCAGGCTGGCTGATCTCTACGGACTCATCGAACCCATCCGTGCCCGTGCACGTGCCGGTACGCCGATGTTCGGAACCTGCGCCGGCATGATCCTCCTCGCGGCGACCACCGTCGAACACGATCAACCCCAGCTGGGTGTGCTCGACGCAACCGTGCAGCGGAATGCTTTCGGACGACAGGTCGACTCGTTCGAGGCCGATCTGGACGTGGCAGGGTTCGATGCAACCATGCACGCGATCTTCATCCGTGCACCGTGGATCGACAAGGTCGGATCGGATGTCGAGGTACTCGCAACGGTCGTCGATCCCCACGGCGAGCAGCATCCCGTGCTCGTACGCCAGGGTTCCATCCTTGCAGCATCGTTCCACCCCGAGCTGACAGGCGACACCAGGCTTCATCAGATGCTCATCGACCTCATCGACGCCGGGGAGGGCTGATGGCGGGACACTCGAAGTGGGCGAACATCAAGCATCGGAAGGGACGCCAGGACGCCAAGCGCGGCCAGCTGTTCGCAAAGCTGATCAAGGCGATCGAGTCTGCGGCAAGGAACGGCGGTGGTGACCTCTCCGCCAATCCAACGCTCGCAACAGCGGTGCAGAAGGCGAAGGACAACTCCGTCCCGAAGGACAACATCGACAGGGCGATCGCCCGCGGGTCTGGCGACGTCGACGGGGTCGACTACCTGGAGACCTTCTACGAGGGGTACGCGCCGGGCGGCGTCGCTCTCTACGTCCAGATCCTCACCGACAACCGCAACCGAGCCGCAAGCGATGTCCGAGCCGCGTTCAACAAGAACGGCGGCAACCTCGGCGAACCGGGATCCGTCGGATACCTCTTCGAGCACAAGGGCTACATCCTCGCCTCGGGTGACGAGGACGCCGTGATGATGGCCGCCCTTGAAGGTGGCGCCGACGACATCACCGGCGGTGACGGCAATTGGGAGATCGTGTGCGGCCCCGCAGAGCTCGCCGAGGTGCGCTCCACGATGGAGTCGGCCGGGATCACGGTCGTATCGGCCGACGTGACCTACCTGCCTTCGACGACGGTGCCGCTCGACGCGAGCACCGCACCGAGGGTTCTGCGCCTCGTCGATGCACTCGAGGAGCTCGATGACGTCCAGGAGGTCTTCGCAAATTTCGACATCCCGGACGATGTGCTCGAGGCCATCGACAGCTGACCGTCGCGCAGGCCAGCCAAGGGTGTGATCCTTTGCTATGTCGGTGCACCGATGTACGCTCCGAACATATGTTCGTTCTCGGAATCGACCCCGGACTCACCCGCACCGGATACGGTGTCATCGAGGTGGTTGGCCACACTGAAAGGGCTGTCGCCGCTGGTGTCATACGCACGGACCACGCCCAACCTGTCGCCGATCGGCTCCTCGAACTCCAGAGGGACATCGGAGGTGTCCTCGATGAGCATGAGGTCGAGAGTGCCGCGATCGAGCAGGTCTTCGTGAACCGCAACCGCGGCACAGCGATCGCCGTCGCTCGCGCATCAGGCGTGATCATGGCGTGCATCGCAGCGCGCGGGATCGCCGTCGCCGAATACAGCCCGTCCGAGATGAAGATGGCCATCACAGGCTCCGGAGCGGCGGACAAGGAGCAGATCTCCGCCGTCGTCGCGATGCGCCTCGGGCTCGGACCGGTGGCGGGCCCCGCTGACGTTGCCGACGCCCTCGGCATCGCCCTGTGCCACAGCCAGCACGCTGCGATCATTCGGATGCGGGCATGATCGGGCGCATTCGAGGGATCGTGGCGAACCGTGGCACCGACAGCGTCGTGATCGACGTCCACGGCGTCGGATACCAGATCGCCGTCACACCACGCACCCTCAGCGTGCTCCCCCCCGTTGGCGACGAGGCCGTCCTCCACACCCACCTCCACGTGAGGGAGGACCAATTGGCCCTGTTCGGGTTCGCATCGATAGCGGACAAGGACGTCTTCGGGATGCTGCTGGGTGTCACGGGTGTCGGTCCCAAGGTTGCGCTCGCGATCCTCGCGACCATGAGCTACGAACAGCTCCAGGTCGCCGTTTCGTCGGACGATCTCGATGCGCTCACCGCCGTTCCCGGAATCGGTAGGCGATCCGCACAGAAACTCCTCCTCGAACTGAAGCCGAGGTTCGACGTGGCCGACTCCTTCATCGAGGCATCGGGACCCCTCTCGGAGGTACGGGAGGCCCTCTCAGGCCTCGGATATGCCCCCGAGGAGATCCGCGGTACGCTCGCGGACATGCCAACCGACCTACCCGTCGAGGAGATGCTCCGACGCTCACTGCGTGCGCTCGGCAAGGCGCGTAGCTGATGCGCGAGGAAGGCCTCCTCGCCACGGCTCGTACTCCCGAGGACATCGACCTCGACATCGGCCTCCGCCCGAGGCGCCTCGACGAGTTCGTCGGCCAAGGGGACCTGAAGGAACGCCTCTCGATCCTCATCGAGGCCGCATCCCGTCGATCGGAGTCCGTCGACCACCTGCTCTTCTCGGGACCTCCGGGGCTCGGGAAGACGAGCCTCGCCGGGATCGTCGCGAGCGAGATGGGGGCGTCATTCCGATCAACGTCGGGACCTGCCCTCGATCGGCCGGGTGACCTCGCGGCAGTGATCACCAACCTCGAAGAAGGGGACGTGCTCTTCATCGACGAGATCCACCGGCTGCCGCGCCAGGTCGAAGAGGTCCTGTACCCGGCAATGGAGGATGGACAGCTCGACATCGTGGTCGGCAAGGGCCCAGCAGCGAGGTCCATCAAGATCGATCTGCCGTCGTTCACCCTGATAGGGGCGACGACACGTGTCGGTCGGGTGGCCCCACCTCTGCGCGATCGGTTCGGCTACGTCGCCAGGCTCGACTACTACGACACCTACGACCTCGCGTCCATCGTCGGACGATCGGCACTCATCCTCGACACCGAGGTCAGCGACGGTGGCAGCCATGCCATCGCACGCCGATCACGAGGCACACCGCGAATTGCAAACCGCCTGCTCAGGCGCGTTCGTGACTACGCCGCCGTCCGTTCGGACGGCACAGTGGATGAGGCGACCGCGGACGCCGCCCTCGAGGTGTTCGAGGTCGATCACTACGGCCTCGACAAGGTCGACCGGGCGATCCTCGAAGCGATCATCGTGAAGTTCGACGGGGGTCCCGTCGGCCTCTCTACGCTCGCGATCGCAGTTGGCGAGGACCCCGAGACGGTCGAGGACGCCTACGAGCCGTATCTCATCCTCGAGGGCTTCATCCAGCGGACGCCGCGAGGCAGGATCGCAACTGGGCGCGGATACACCCACCTCGGGATAGAGACGCCTACTGACGATCAGGGCACCCTCCTCTAGATCGAGGACCTGGATGAAGACGTCGGACTTCGATTACGACCTGCCACCAGAACGGATCGCCCAGGAGGCGGTCGAACCACGGGACGCAGCTCGAGTTCTCATCGCGTCATCCCTCGACGACATCGCATTTCGCGACGTAGCGTCGCTGTTCGAAGCGGGAGACTGCCTGGTGGTGAACACGACACGCGTGCGCCACGCACGGCTTCGCGGAACGCGTGAGGACACGGGCGGAAAGGTCGAGGTGTTGCTCACCCGTCGCTTCGACGCGACGCGGTGGGAGGCGATGCTGCGACCGTCCCGGAGGTTGGGGATGTCCGCGAGGATACGTGTCGGTGACCGGATCGCGACGCTCCTCACGGACCCCGTCGACGGTGTCGCAACGATTGCGATCGAACCGCCAGATGGTGTTGAGGACCTCCTCGATGCCGTGGGTGTCGTCCCCCTCCCGCCGTACTTCCACGGGGACCTCCCCGATCCCGAGCGCTATCAGACGATCTTCGCAAAGGAGGTCGGATCCGCTGCGGCTCCCACAGCAGCCCTGCACTTCACCGAGGGAGTCGTCGCGTCACTGTTGGGCAAGGGCGTGGTGTTCGCCGAGGTGGAGCTCCGCATCGGGCTCGACACGTTCCGACCCATGGTGGTGGACGTCGTTGCCGACCACACCATGCACACGGAGGAGATCGTTGTCCGTGACGACGCAGTGCGGACCGTCAACGGTGCCCGATCTGCTGGAGGCCGGATCATCGCGGTCGGTACGACGGTGGCACGCACCCTCGAGTCCGTCGCCGACGAGAGTGGCCGTATCGACCCATACACGGGCTCGACCTCCCTCTTCATCACACCCGGGTACGACATGCGTGTCGTCGACGGCCTCCTGACCAACTTCCATGCGCCACGAACCACGCTCCTCGTCATGATCGCCGCCCTCATGGGTGACCGATGGAGGATGGCGTACGACCATGCGATCGAGCACGGCTTCCGGTTCCTCTCGTTCGGCGACGCGATGTACATCGAGGTGGACAGGTGACCGACCCAGTGACGTGGACCCAGACCGCCACCGGTGATGGCGGCCGATCCGGTGTGCTCATGACGCCCCATGGGTCCGTGCCGACCCCGAACTTCATGGCAGTCGGCACGCGAGCAACCGTTCGAACCCTCGACTCGGAGGACCTGGAGCGCCTTGGCGCCGACATCGTCCTTGCGAACACCTATCACCTGATGCTGCGTCCTGGAGCCGATGTCGTCGAGCACCTCGGTGGGGTTCACCAATTCATGGGATGGGACAAGCCGATCCTGACCGACTCCGGCGGCTACCAGGTCCTGAGCCTCGAACCTCGGATCTCAGAGGACGGCCTCGTCTTCAGGTCGAGCTACGACGGATCCCGTGTCGAGCTCTCCCCGGAGAGGGCGGTGGAGGTGCAAGAGATGCTGGGATCGGACATCGCCATGGTGCTGGATGTGCCGGTCCGCCTGCCCGCCTCGAGGGAGGACGCTGAGGCGGCAATGTACCAAACCCTCCGATGGTCAGAACGGGCGCGCGCGGCCAAGCGACGCACCGATCGTGCACTGTTCGGGATCGTCCAGGGTGGAGCCGATCCCGACCTGCGCTCGATCTCGGCGCGCGAGACCGCGGATCTCGGATTCGCCGGGCACGGGATCGGGGGGCTCGCGGTCGGGGAGAGCGCGATCGACAGGGCGCGTGCGATCGAAGCCGTCGTGCCGGAACTCCCCGAACACGCCGTGCGGTACGTGATGGGCCTCGGTGACACCGAAGGCATCATCGATGCCGTCGGTCGGGGAATAGACCTCTTCGACTGCGTGATCCCCACTCGCGTCGCACGCCATGGAAAGGCGCTCACGAGGCTCGGGGACGTGTCCGTGAAGCAGAAGGCATGGAACGTCGACAGCCGACCGATCGAGGATGACTGCCCATGTCCGGTCTGCACACGACACTCGAGGGCCTATCTCCGCCATCTCCACCGGACCAAGGAGCTCACAGGGCTCCGACTGCTGACCCTGCACAACCTGACGTACATGTATCGCCTCATGTCCGATATCCGGGAAACGATCGCCGACGGGACCTTCGCGGAGTGGTCGGAGGACCTCGTGGCCAGACGCAGTCAAGGAGTTGGTCGGCCCCCGGGCTAGCATCGCGTTCGATCCAAAGACTCTGCGACATCGAACGGAGGCGTCCGCGTGCTCGCCGTCGCACCGCAATTCATCCTCGCCCAGGAAGCCGCCGAGAGCGGTTCAGCGCTCGCGTTCCTCTTTCCCCTGGTGATCCTCGGTGGTCTCTTCTATGTACTTCTCATCCTCCCGCAACGGCGTCGTGCCAAGAAGATGGAGCAGCTGCGTTCCGAGATCCAGGTCGGCGACGAGATCAGGACCATCGGCGGAATCCTCGGTTCTGTCGTGGGAGAGGACGACGAGACGTTCACCATCGACATCGGTGGCCAGAACATGCGTGTCGTCAAGCGAGCCGTGGCTGAACGAATCGACAGAGACGGCTCGTGAACCGTCGCAAGGCGTGGACAACGCTGATCATCACGGTTGTCCTCGCGTGGGGATCACTCGCCGCGATGCTCGCGATCGGGTGGGCACCCAGGCTCGGCCTCGACCTCCAGGGTGGCTTCGCCGTGACGCTCGTTGCTCCCGAAGGTACTGACGCCGCGACCCTCGAAACGGCTGCCGACATCATGCGACTCCGCATCGAGAACCTCGGAGGCGTCCAGGAGCCGGAGGTGGCAATCGTCGGCGACCGTGCCATCGTCGTGCAGCTTCCGGGTGTCGATGATCGTGAACGCGCCCTCCAGGCGGTAGGCACGACCGGTCAGTTGTCGTTTCGCCCTGTGATCGCACAGTACGCCGCGTCCCCCGTGCTCAGCGATCCAGAATCGGTCCTTCCCGACGGCGACGACACCGTCAACCCCATCCTCTCGCCGCTCAACGCCACCGATGCGGTGACAGGGCTGTCGATCGTCGACGACATCTCCCTGCGTTCGCTGCTCGCCGAGCGGGAGACGAACTTCGTGTATGAGGTCGGCGGCATCACCGTCGAGCTCCAGGACGGAACATCGGTCGAGTTCCCGACGGGCTCAGATATTGCCGGTGCGTCTGCACAGTTCTCATCGACCGGGGTCGGCGGCCAGTGGGTCGTCGTGCCGGAGTTCACCAGCGTGGGAGGCGAGAAATTCAGGCAGGCCACTGCGTACCTCTCGACGTATCCGCCGGGTGATCCCCGGCGCCAGATGGCGATCGTCGTCGATGGTGACGTCTTCTCCGCACCCACGATCGCATCCGACGTGCCGACGGGCCAGGGCCTCGACCCGGCCGGTGTCATCATCACCGTCGGGGGAGGGGAGAACGCACAGAGGGAGGCGGAGTCCCTCGCCGCGTTGCTGCGCTACGGTGCCCTCCCCACGACCTTCGAGCGCGAACGGGTGGAGTCCGTGTCTGCATCCCTCGGAGAGGACTCCCTGCGAGCGGGCCTCATCGCCGGCATGGTCGGCCTGCTGCTGGTTTCCGGCTATCTGGTCTTCTACTACCGCGCACTCGGCCTCCTCGCTGTCATCGGCCTCTCCGTGTTCGGGTCGTACCTGATCGGTGGAATCATCCTGCTCGGGGAGGTGAACGGGACCACCCTCACCCTTGCAGGTGTAACGGGTGTCGTGGTGTCGATCGGAATCACAGCGGATTCGTCCATCGTCTACTTCGAACGAACGAAGGAGGAGTTCCGACATGGCCGGGGCTTGCGCGGGGCGATCGGCCACGCCTTCGAATCCGCGTTCTCGACAAACCTCAAGGGCGACACGGTGACGTTCCTCGCGGCGTTGCTGCTGTACGTCCTCGCCATTGGCCCGGTCAAGGGCTTCGCACTCATCTTGGGAATCGCGACGGTCATCGACGTCGTCGTGTTCTACTTCTACACGCGTCCCGCGACCTACCTGCTCGGACGGGGACCGCTCGGTGACGGTGGGGTGTTCTCGATACGTGGCGCGATGGGACGCGGCGACATCGTCCAGGCCGACGACCTCGTGGAGGTTGCACCATGAGCGTCCTCACGCGGATGTACCGAGGCGAAACGGAGTTCGACTTCGTCGCGGCCTCCCGCAAGACGCTGCTCGTGTCGGGTGTCCTCATCGTCGCGTCGTTCCTCCTGATCCTGATCCGACCATTCAACCTGAGCATCGACTTCACGGGTGGGGTGATCGTGACGGTCGAGAACACCACCGGCGCGACCGTCGAGGACATTCGCGCCGACCTTCGCGACGTCGGCTATGCAACGGCTCGGGTCCAGATCACCGGGGATGGCTTCATCAACGTCCAGACCGAGGCGCTCGAGCCCGACGACCAGGATGCCCTTGCCTCGGCCGTGGCCAGAGCGGCCGGCACCGATACCAGCGAGGTCAACGTGTCGGCGGTGGGCCCCACCTTCGGAGCAGAGGTGACGAGGCGCGCAGTCGAGGCTCTCGTCATCTTCCTCGTCGTCGTCGCGGCGTTCATTGCGTGGCGTTTCGAGTGGAAGATGGCCCTCGCCGCGCTCGCGGCGCTGTTCCATGACCTAGTCGTCTCCGCCGGGTTCTACGCGCTCGCCGGATTCGCCGTGACGCCGTCGACGATCATCGCCGTCCTGACGATCATGGGTTACTCGCTCTACGACACAGTCGTCGTCTTCGACAAGGTGACCGAAAACGTCCACGATGCACCGAACAAGGTGACGTACTCGGGGATCGTGAACCTGTCGATGAACGAGGTGCTGATGCGGTCGGTGAACACGTCCCTGACGTCGCTGCTGCCCGTCGGCTCGCTGCTCGTGGTCGGGTTCCTCGCCATCGGTGCTGAGACCCTCCAGGAGTTCGCCCTTGCACTGTTCATAGGGATGGCCGTCGGAACCTACTCGTCGATATTCGTCGCAGCTCCGCTGCTCGCCCGGTGGAAGGAGACCGAGCCCGAGTGGGAGCGTCGGAGGCGAAGGGCCACGAGGACCGACGGCCACGATCACGAGGACGACGTCGTGCCAGACCCCACCCCCCAGACGATCGCAGAGGCATCAACTGCCGCCGCCAGGGCACCCAAGCAACGGCGGAAGCGCCGGTAAGCTCCCGGGATGGAGACACGTTCGGCGATCGCCGACGTAAGCGACGACCCTCGCCGCTTCGTGGATCCCGCCGTGCGGGGACGAAGCCCGGACGAGATGGCGGACGATCTCGTCGCGCAGTTCCTGTCCTTCCATCCCGACGGCGATCCCGGTGCGCTCAGACGGGCCTATTCGGTCGCACTGGGGCTCCACGCAGGCCAGAAGCGGGCGACCGGCGATCCCTACATCGTCCACCCGATCGCCGTGGCCGAGATCCTCGCGGGATACGGCATGGATCAGGCCACCCTTGTTGCCGCCCTGCTCCACGACACGGTCGAGGACACCGAGTTCTCGCTCGACGATGCGTCGCAGGATTTCGGGCCAGAAGTGGCCATGCTCATCGACGGTGTCACGAAGCTCGACCGGATCAAGTTCTCCTCCCGAGAACTCGCCCAGGCTGCGACGATCCGGAAGATGGCCGTCGCGATGGCCAAGGACATCAGGGTCCTCGTCATCAAGCTCGCCGACCGCATCCACAACCTCCGAACGATCGGACCGCTTCCCGAGGAGAAGCAGCGGAGGGTCGCGTCCGAGACCCTCGAGGTGTACGCACCGCTTGCGCATCGCCTCGGAATGCAGGAGATCAAACACGAGATGGAGGAAACGTGCTTCGGCATCCTCTACCCGGGTCCGAGGGCCGAGATCGAGGAGGCCGTCCTCAAACGGTCACCGGAGAGGGCGAGCGACATCGAGCGGGTGATCGAGGAGCTCTCGAAGGTCCTCGCGGATTCAGGTGTTCACGCCGACGTCACCGGACGTCCGAAGCACCTCTACTCGATCTACCGCAAGATGATCACGTCAGGGCTCGCGTTCGAGGACATCCATGATCTGATCGGCATCCGCGTCATCGTGGGCAGCGTGCGCGACTGCTACGGCGTCCTCGGGCTGGTTCACACGATGTGGCCGCCGATCCAGGGTCGTGTCAAGGACTACATCGCGATGCCGAAGTTCAACTTCTACCAATCCCTCCACACGACCGTCGTCGGCCCCGATGGCAAGGCGCTTGAAGTCCAGATCCGCACCCAGGACATGCACGAGAGAGCCGAGACCGGCATTGCCGCGCACTGGCGCTACAAGGAGGACGGCGGTACCGGCGGCCACCTCCCGGGGCTCGACGAGATCCGTGACATGCAGGACGAGTCCGAAGACCCTGCGGAGTTCCTCGAGAACCTCAAGCTCGACCTCTACCAGGATGAGGTGTTCGCGCTCACACCCAAGGGCGACGTCAAGACCCTTCCCAGGGGCGCGACACCCGTTGACTTCGCGTACCGCATCCACACCGACGTCGGGCATCGATGCGTCGGGGCGAAGGTCAATGGTCGCCTCGTTCCCTTGTCCACGAAACTCGAGTCCGGTGACATCGTCTCGATCATCACGTCGAAGTCCCAGGACGCGCACCCGAGCAGGGACTGGCTCGACTTCGTCAAGTCCTCGAGGGCGAACTCCAAGATCAGGGCATGGTTCTCGAGGGAACGTCGCGAGGGGGCCTTCGCGGAGGGCAAGGACGCGGTCGCCAAGGCGATGCGCCGTGATGGCCTCCCGCTCAAGGGCATCGAGGAGGAGCTCGAGACCGTCGCGAGCGCCTTCGGGTTCGACTCCGTCGAGGCGCTCTACACGTCCGTCGGGGAGAACCGCACGAGTGCTCACACCGTTGCCCAGCGTGTCGCACGCCAACTCCACCCGGAGGCCACCGCCGAGGCTGTGAAGGCTGAGCGCCTCCCGGTACCCCATCGCCGCCGATCGCGTGTCGCCGGCGATGTGATCGTCGAGGGGCTCGAGGACATGCTCGTGCGCATGGCGAAATGCTGCGGTCCCGTCCCCGGTGATGACATCGTCGGCTTCGTCACGATTGGGCGTGGCGTGTCCGTGCACCGGTCCGACTGCGCGAACATCGGCTCGCTCACCCAGCAGACGGAGCGAATGATCGATGTTGCATGGGCTGCGGAACAGACGGGCACCTTCTACGTGTGGATCCAGGTCGAAGCCCTCGACCGTGCGAAGCTCCTGCGTGACGTGACGGCCGTCCTGTCCGACTACGGCGCCAACATCCACGCTTCGTCGTCGGTCACGGGCCGCGACCGGATCGCGCTCCTGCGGTACGAGATCGAGTTGTCCGACCGCGATGCCCTCGAAGGCCTGCTCAGCGGCGTGAGGGTCGTCGACGGCGTGTACGACGCGTACCGTCTCGTGCTCTGAACCGACGCATCCCTATCGTCCGGACATGCCGATCGTGCTCGACAGTGCGCCACTGTGGTACTTCCAGACGAACACGTATGTCGTCGCACCCGAGCGTGGCGGACCTGCAGTCGTGATCGATGCGCCACCTGATGGTCGCGGCATCGATGACCTCCTCGCCAGGCACGACCTCACACCCGTCGCCGTGATGATCACCCACGGGCACGTCGATCACGCAGGCGGAGTCGACCACCTCGCATCACCGACAGTTCGCGCCTTCCTCCATCCCTCGGACGTCGACATGGCAAGGCATCCGGGCGACCAGCTCCGCACGCTGCTGGGCGTATCGCTCGCGGATCCGACGGAGAGCGTCCTCACGACGGAGTTCGTCGATCTCGTGGCCGATGCCATCGTCGAGGTAGCCGGACTGGATCTGCGCGTCGTGTTCACGCCTGGCCACACACCGGGGCACTGCTGTTTCCTCCTCGCAACCGAGGGCGTCCTCTTCTCGGGTGACCACCTCTTTGCGGGGTCCATCGGCCGAACCGATCTTCCGGGAGGCTCGTACACGCAGTTGATGGACTCGATGGCGCGACAGATTCTGCCCCTTCCCGTGGACACCGTCGTGCATCCCGGTCACGGGCCTTCCACTACCCTTGCAGCCGAGCGCCGCCACAACCCCTTCCTCCAGGAGCTCCTGTGACCACATTCCGCGCCCCGAAGGGAATCGATGACGTCCTGCCACCCGACTCGCACTGGTGGCGGGACGCGCAGAGGGCGTTCGACGACCTGTGCGAGCGTTTCGGATACCCACTGACCCTGACCCCCATGTTCGAGGAGACGGACGTCTTCGCCCGTGGCGTCGGCGGCGACACCGAGGTCGTCGAGAAGCAGATGTACACCTTCACTGACAAGGGGGGTCGGTCGATGACGCTCAGGCCGGAGGCGACTGCCTCGGTCGTACGGGCACAGATCGAAGCGGGAGGCGTCCCGACGCGCTTCAAGGGCGCCTATTGGGGCCCCATGTTCCGGTACGAGAGGCCGCAGAAGGGGCGCAATCGACAGTTCTACCAGGGCGGGATCGAGTACCTCGGCTCGAGTTCCCCCGAAGCGGACGTCGAGGTGATCGAGTTCGGCTGGCGCTACCTCGAACGCCTCGGAGTCGAGCAGGTGGAGCTGCGGCTCAACTCGATCGGGGATCCCGACGACCGGGCCACCTATCGCGCAGTGATCCAGGAGTTCCTCGAGGCGAGGCGGCAGCGACTGTCCGAGGATGCGCAGCGCCGCATCGGTACCAACCCGATGCGCGTCCTCGACTCGAAAGCCGACAGGGAGGTCGTGGCCGACGCCCCCGTTCCCCTCGACCATCTCGGCGCCGACGCGGCTGAACACTTCGACGCGGTCGTCTCCGGCCTCGATGACATCGGCATCCCCCACACGATCGACTCGAGACTGGTCAGGGGACTCGACTACTACAACCGAACCGTCTGGGAGTACGTGCCGAGAACGTACGACGCGGCGCAGAGCAGCGTCGGAGGGGGAGGACGATACGACGGCCTCTTCGAGGTCCTCGGCGGCAAGCACACTCCCGGGGTGGGGCTCGCCATGGGCATCGACCGGATTCGGCTCGCCTCTCCGCCGTTCGTGCCGGGCCACCTCCTCGACCTGTTCGTCGTATCAGCCACCGACGAGCACCGCTCGACAGCGCGAACGCTGACTTCGGAGCTGCGCGCAGCCGGACTCCGCGTCGACATGACGGACCGTCAGAGAACGCTCAAGGTGCAGTTCAAGGAAGCGGACAGGGCACTCGCATCTGGCGTCGTCGTCGTGGGGGCGGAGTGGGCAGAAGGAAAGGTCACCGTGAAACGCCTCGCGAGCGGTGAACAGGAACTGATCGATGTGAAGGAGATCCAACGATGGCTTCGGGCCTGATGAAGACGATCGGAGCCGGCGAACTCCGAGCCGCCGATTCCGGGGCATCGGTCGTGCTCGCGGGATGGATCGCCCGGCGACGCGACCACGGCGGCGTCATCTTCCTCGACCTTCGTGACGCCTCCGGGATCGTCCAGGTGGTCGTGAACCCCGAGGATCGTCCGGCACCCGACGACGTCCTCCATGGCCTCCGTCTCGAGTTCTGCGTCCAAGTGGAGGCAACGGTGAGACCCCGGCCCGAAGGGACGACGAACCCGGACCTCCCGACCGGTGAAGTGGAGGTTGTGGCGTCCGCGATCACGGTGCTCAGCCCGTCAGCCGCGCTTCCCTTCCAGCTCGATGAGCGATCGGACGTCGACGAGTCCAAACGACTCCAGTACCGGTACCTCGACATGCGACGCACGAGGATGGCGGACAACCTCAGGGCCCGGTCGCGGACGATCCGTGCCATGCGAGATGTCATGGACCGTGAGGGTTTCCTCGAAGTCGAGACGCCGACGCTCATCGCATCCACGCCCGAGGGCGCTCGCGACATGCTCGTCCCTTCGCGCCTGCGCAAGGGCACGTTCTACGCCCTGCCCCAGTCACCACAGCTGTTCAAGCAGCTCCTGATGGTCGCAGGCGTCGAGCGGTACTACCAGGTCGCACGATGCTACCGAGATGAGGATTTCCGGGCGGACCGCCAGGTCGAGTTCACCCAGCTCGACTTCGAGGGGTCCTTCTGGGGTCAGGAGGACGTCCTTGGCACCCTCGAGAAGATCGCGCAGCACGTTGTCAGGGAGATCCGAGGCGTCGACATCGCACTCCCGATCCCTCGCCTGACCTACGGAGAGGCGATGGACCGCTACGGCACCGACAAACCGGATCTGCGGTTCGGGATGGAGCTCATCGACCTCGGCCCCGTATTCGCCTCCACGGAGTTCAACGCGTTCGCGGCAGTGCTCGCCGACGGCGGAACCGTACGCGCAATCAACGGTGGCAAGCTCGGCCTCGCCCGGTCGGGCCTCGACGCGCTCGTGACGAGGGCACAGGAGATCGGCGCACGCGGCCTCGTGTGGATGGTCGTCGAAGAGGACGGGACGATGCGGTCACCGATTGCGAAGTTCCTCGGGGAATCCGAACTCACGGGAATCGCGACGGCGATGGACGCGACACCCGGTGACACCATCCTGATCGTGGCGGACACCGTCAAGAAGGCCCGGCAGGTCCTCGGCGAGCTCAGGCTCGACATCGGTCGGCCCGAAGGGAACGAGGAACTCGTGTTCGCGTTCATCGTCGACTTCCCCGTCTTCGAGGTCGGCGAAGACGGCAGCCTGGCGCCCGCCCATCACCCCTTCACCGCCCCCGCGTCCCTCGACGACCTGGTGAACCGGCCCGAGTCCGCTGTCTCGAAGGCATACGACCTCGTCCTCAATGGCGCCGAGCTCGGCTCGGGTTCCGTCAGGATCCACGACCCCTCCATGCAGGCGAAGGTGTTCGAGGTGATGGGGATCTCGGACGAGGATGCGCAGGCGCGTTTCGGATGGTTCCTCGAAGCCCTCCGGTATGGGACGCCCCCGCATGCGGGGTTTGCGATCGGCATCGATCGGATGGTGAGCATTCTCCAGGATGAGCCGAACATCCGTGAGGTGATGCCGTTCCCGAAGACCCAGACGGGTGCCGATCCGCTCACCGGTTCACCCGGACGCGTCGATGAGGCCCAACTCGTGGAGCTCGGTATCGACATCAGGCCGGAAGTCCGCCGCGAGTGGGAGGCCACCTCGATGGAGCCCGGTCTGCCAGACGAGACCTGATGCCCGGGGACGACCTGTTCGCCGCGGCGCGCGAGGAGTCGAAGCGGGCCAGCGCACCGCTGCCGGCCAGGATGCGGCCGAGAACGCTCGACGAGGTCGTCGGGCAGAACCACCTCCTCGCAGACGGTGCCGCCTTCCGATCGATGGTCGTGACAGGGAACGTGTCCTCGATGATCCTGTGGGGTCCCCCCGGGACGGGGAAGACCACGCTCGCGGGTCTCGTCGCCCGTGCGGTCGAGGCGTCCTTCGAGCGTCTGTCGGCGACGTCGTCTGGGGTGAAGGACGTCCGGGAGGTGCTTTCTCGGGCCGAACAGCGGCTGGGTGAGGGCCGCGGCCGGACGATTCTGTTCATCGATGAGATCCACCGCTTCAACAAGGCGCAACAGGACGCGCTGCTCCCCGGTGTCGAGGACGGGACGGTCACGCTCATCGGAGCGACAACCGAGAACCCGTTCTTCGAGGTGAACTCACCCCTCATCTCACGATCGAGCATCTTCCGCACCGAGCCGCTCACCGAGGACGAGATCGGAACCCTGGTCCGAAACGCGCTCGACGATGCAATGCGCGGCCTGCCCGGTGTGGCCATGGACGATGAGGCAGTCAGCGCCCTGGCGGAACGTGTGGGCGGGGACGCACGGCTGGCGCTCAACGCGCTCGAGACAGCCGCGACGATCAGCGCCGGTCGGGGAACGGGGACCATCACCGTCGCCATCGTCGAGGAGGCCCTCCAGCGCAGGGTGATCCGGTACGACCGGGCAGGGGATCGGCATTACGACGTCATCTCCGCCTTCATCAAGTCCCTCCGCGGATCCGATCCGGACGCTGCCCTCTACTGGCTCCAAACGATGATCGAGGCGGGAGAGGACCCGAAGTTCATCGCCCGAAGGATGATCATCCTCGCCTCCGAGGACATCGGCCTGGCAGATACCAGCGCCCTCGGCATCGCCATCGATGCGTTCAGGGCCCTCGAAGTCGTCGGGCTTCCCGAGGCAAACCACGCCTTGTCACACGCAGCGATCGCTCTGGCGCTCGCACCGAAGTCGAACTCCGTCACCGCAGCAATGGGGGCTGCGATCGACCTCGTCCGCAACGGTCCCAGGACCGAGGTTCCACCCCACCTGAGATCGGGTGCGACGGCCGGGGATCGGGAGCTCGGTCACGGCGTCGGCTACCGCTACCCCCACGACACCGACGGAGGCGTCGTGGGACAGCAGTACCTCCCCGATGGCCTGCAATCGGCTGTCCTGTACCGTCCCAAGCGCAACGGCGACGAAGCGCGACTGGCGGATCGCCTCTCGGAGCTCGACGCCATCGCAGGAAAGGACGGTCGGACGACCAGGTCAACCTCGACGGATCGGCCGCCGTCCCCGTGAACGGCAAGGAGGCTGACCGAGGATCAGGCAGCGACGGTCACCTTGCGTCGAGGTCCACGAATCGGGCTATCTCGACCACGTCCAGCTTGATCCTCGCACTGAAGAGCGAGTAGGCGAGCGACGCCGCGAGTTGGCTCAGGCCTGTCGCCCACGGTGGCACGTAGCGGGGTTCCACCAGCTCGCCCGATCCGAAGAGCTCCTCGAGCACCACGGCGTCGCCGAGCGTCATGCGGCCCGCGAAGAGGTGCGGGATCAGCTCCTCCCTGCCATCGCTGATGGCCTTCCTCAGGAACGTCTGGACGAGGATGAGCCCCTCCAGGTACGCACCATCCTTGGTGAACGCGACGCCGCCCCTGACGTCTCCGCCGCGGAAGATCCGCTGTGCGGAGTGGTAGGCCTCGTCCTCGGACTGTCCTTCCGCAAGGAAGTGCTCGAACACCTCGATGAAGTCGGCGCCCGCCAGCGCCTTCGATACGGCCTGGGCACGAAGCGCGACCCTGCGGAGGCGGGGAAGGTCGATCGATCCTGTCGCGAGCTCCGAGAACACGGCGAGCCCCTCTTGGGTGCGCGTCGTCCTCGGTGATCCCAGGCCGAGGGCTCGCAGTGGTTGGCGGCGGCCGTTGAGCAACGTCAGGCTGTGGATCAACGCTTCATGATTGAGGAGCTGGTGGAAGTCCGCATCGGAGAACAGCGCACCGGCGCGCAACTTGACGCGCCTGCTCCCTGCGGCGGCCTTTGCTGCCATGCCGGGGTCGATCACGACGGCCACATCGTCCTCGGTGAAGAACCCATCGAGAGCGGCCTTCAGACGGACGCCGAACTCCTCGGCGGGGATCGTGGGCTCCGCGGAGCGCACGACACCCCCACTCACGAGTTCGGACGTGACCTCCATGATGGGATCCGCGGCATCGAGCACCGAGAGGCCCTGACGCTCGTACACGACGTCGGGGCGGCCGTACAGGGCAACCGAGTGTTCGGTGAACTCCGGCGTACCGATCGACGCCAACATGCGCGATGCGGTGGCGTAGCTCCACGCGGTCTTCCAGAGGTAGTCCCCGATCGGGTGCTCCCGATCACAGGCGCGCATCAGATCCTCGATCTCGGCGACCTGTTCGGCCGTGTCGATCGGCGAGAGGTCGGGCTCGGGCAGGGTGGGGGAGCCCGACCTCCAATGGGTGAGGAACACGTCCTTGCATGACTCTGGCCAGGCGAGGTGGCCGAGCACCCTGAACGACCTGCCGATGGAGGTGATCCGTGCGTCGAGATCCGTGAATGGCGAGAAGGAATTCATCCCACCAGTATCACCGTCGCCGGGTGCTACGGCAGCGCTCTTCGAACGCCCCGGGGCAGCGGTCACCATCCGTCCGTGCGTACGACGAGATGTGGCCGTACGCTTGCAGGATGTTCGTGCGACTCCGATGGTTCGTCTACGGATCGGTGGCGACGATCGTCGTCGCCACCGTCGCCATTCGACGCGCCAGGGCGATCCGTGACAGGATCGACGCCGAAGGAGTGGTGCGGGTGGCGGCTGTCATGACCGCAGACGGTGTCGAGGCGATCGGACGGAGGCTGCAGCGGTCTGCGCTGAGGGTTGCCCCTGACGGATCCCGGACCGGCGCGGGGTAACCTCGCTCCTCGTGAACACGAACGACATCCGCTCCACATACCTCGAGTTCTTCGAATCGAAGGACCACACGGTGATGCCGAGTGCATCCCTCATCCCCGTCGATCCCGCACTCCTGCTCAATGTGGCAGGAATGGTGCCGTTCAAGTCCTATCTCCTCGGTGAGGAAACCGCTCCTTCGCCCCGCGTGGCGACGTCACAGAAGTGCATTCGCACCGCCGACATCGAGATCCTCGGGACAACGGCACGGCATCTGTCCTTCTTCGAGATGCTCGGCAACTTCTCCTTCGGTGACTACTTCAAGGAGAAGGCGATTCCCTACGCCTGGGAACTCACGACTGAGCACTTTCACCTCGATCCCGACCGCCTATGGGTGACAGTGCACGAGTCCGATGATGAGGCAGCGGAGATCTGGCTCGACGTTGTCGGCGTGTCCCCCGACCGGCTCCAAAGGCGCGACAGGGACAACTTCTGGCAGATGGGCGTGCCGGGGCCTGCGGGGCCCTCGTCGGAGATCTTCTTCGACAAGGGACCGAGGTTCGGGCCGGAAGGTGGCCCGATCGTCGACGAGGAGCGGTTCGTGGAGTTCTGGAACCTCGTGTTCATGCAGTACGTCCAGGATGAGCCGTACCACGTCGTCGGCGATCTCCCGATGAAATCGATCGACACCGGCATGGGCCTCGAACGCATGGCGGTCCTCCTCCAGGGAGTGGACTCGATCTTCGAGACCGACACGCTTCGTGCGGTTCTTGCCGTGGCTGAGAACCAGACGTCGACGTCGTATGGGTCCAACGATCGAGCCGACGTCTCACTGAGGATCATGGCTGACCATGCGAGGTCCGTCACCTTCCTGATCTCCGATGGCGTCGTACCGTCGAACGAGGGACGCGGCTACATCCTGCGGCGGCTGCTTCGTCGTGCCGTGCGCCACGCCCACATGCTCGGGGCGGAGGCACCGGTGATGGAGGGACTCATCGACGTGACGATCACCGAGATGGGGGAGGCCCATCAGGCGCTCCCTGCACGACGCGACCGCATCGTCGAAATGGCAGAGCGCGAGGAGAGCCAGTTCGTTCGGACGCTGCGCACCGGCGAGCAGATGCTCGACACCGCGATGTCAGAGCTCCCGGCAGGCGAACCCATACCGGGGGAGACCGCATTCAGGCTCCACGACACGTTCGGCTTCCCGATCGAACTCACCATGGAGATCGCCTCGGAACGGGGCCTCGCCGTCGACAGGGCAGGCTTCGACGAGGCGATGGAGCACCAGCGCTCCCGGGCTCGCACGGCCTTCGAAGGGGGAAACCAGGGTGACACGGCAGAGGTGTATCGAACCCTGCTCAGAGGTGTCGACCAAACGGAGTTCGTCGGCTACTCGGAGCTCTCCTCGACGGGAACCATCCTCTCGATCATCCGCGAGGGTGACACCGTCGACCGGGCTGACGAGGGAAGCGAGGTCGAGGTATTCCTCGACGTCACCCCGTTCTACGCGGAATCAGGTGGACAGGTGGGCGATGCGGGGGTGATCGAGACGGCAACCGGAGCCGTCCGTGTCGCTGATACCCAGTTCGCGGTGGCCCAGGTTCGCGGCCATCGCGGCACGATCATCAAGGGTTCGATCCAGCGTGGCCAGGAGGCCGAGGCGAAGGTTGCACCCAAGCGCAGGGAAACGGTACGAAAGAACCATACGGGCACCCACATCCTCCATTGGGCGCTTCGGGACACCTTGGGTGACCACGTGCATCAGGCCGGTTCCCTGGTCGCACCCGACCGCCTCCGCTTCGACTTCTCGCATCACTCCGCCGTGGGCAGGGAGGACCTCCTGCACATTGAGCGGGTCGTCAATGAGAGGGTCGTCGAGAACGCCATGGTCACGACGGTGGAGACCTCCAAGGCAGAGGCCGAGGCGATGGGTGCCCTGGCGTTCTTCGGGGACAAGTACGGCGAACGCGTACGCGTCGTGCGCACGGGCGACTACTCCACGGAGTTCTGTGGCGGTACCCATGTTCGCACGACGGGCCAGGTCGGCCCGCTCGTCCTCGTCAGCGAGGGCTCTGTCGGTTCGAATATCCGGAGGGTGGAGGCCCTCACGGGCAGCGCCGGCTACGCACATCTGTCGCAACTGCGTGATCGGCTCCACGAGGTCGGTTCCGCATTGCGCGCACAACCCGGGCGCGAGGTCGATGCGGCACTGTCGCTCACGGAGAGGCTACGGCTGGCCGAGCAACGCCTCGAGGACTTCGCGGGCCGTGAGCGCGCTGGCGCGGCAGAGTCCATCGTCTCCTCCGCTGAGATCCTCGACGGCAGCACGCTCGCGTCTGGCAGGTTCGATGAGCTCGGTAGCGATGGCATCCGGTCACTTGCCTTCCAGGTCCGCGACCGGATCGACTCGGGCATCGGCGTCATCGGCTCCGTCACGGACGGCAAAGCCGCATTGATCGTGTTCGTCACGGACGATCTGGTCACCAGGGGTGTCTCGGCAGGGGACATCGCATCCGTCGGAGCGCATGCGCTGGGCGGCGGCGCGGGCAGGGACTCGAAGCTCGCCCAAGCGGGTGGACCCAATGCGGACGCGATCGACGACGCCATCGAATCGGCCCGTCAACAGGCATCGAGTGCCATCACGACGTCGCGATGACGCGGGTGCTCGGTATCGATCCAGGTGACCGGCGCATCGGTCTCGCAGTATCGGACCCAACCGGTACCATCGCCTCACCGTACGGCTTCATCGATACCTCCACGAGCGACCCTGTGACGTCGATCGGCGCCATCGCCCTCGAAATGGACTGTGACACGATCGTTGTGGGGCTGCCTTTGCGACTCGACGGGTCGGAGGGACCGGCGGCGGAACGCAGTCGAACCCTCGGCACAGCCCTCGCGGAGGAACTGCACCTCGACGTCGTGTATGCGGATGAGCGCTTCACGACCCTCACCGCGGAGGCGGCACTGCTCGAGGGCAACGTCCGCCGAGCGGATCGGAAGACGCGACGGGACCAGGTAGCTGCAGCCGTGATGTTGCAGGGATATCTCGACAGGCAGGCACACGATGACCGAGACGGAGACGCATCCTCCCCGCGATGACGGAGGCCCACGTCGCGGTACGCGCCTCGGCGTTGTCGGCTTCATCGTCGCGCTCGGCGCGGTCATCGTCGCTGCGATCGCGTGGGCAGCCGCGGGACTCATCTCCCCGGGCGACGGGTGGGACGTTGAGGCGGGTAAACCCGTCGAGGTCGTCATCGAGGCCGGATCAACCGCACGCACCATCTACGCGGTCCTCGAGGATGCATTGGTCGCACGCTCAGGTGACGTCGCTTCGGCCGCTGAACGCCTTGGTGTGGAGGATCGGCTCCAGGCAGGCTCCTACATACTCACGACGGACATGGATCCCGAGGACGTGGTCAGACAACTCGTCGCGGGGCCGAACTCCGGGGGTGGGGATCGATTCACGGTCGTCGAAGGGTGGACGGTCGATCGGATCATCGCAGAGCTGGCGACGGCGACGGGCTATTCACAGGCCGAGTTCCAGCGCGTGCTGCGCGGGACCGACATCACGTCGCCGTACCTCCCCCCGGTCGGCGGTCCCATCGATTCGCTCAACCGATGGGAGGGCCTGCTGTATCCGGCGACGTATCAGCTCACGGACGCCTCTTCGCCCGGGTCCATCCTCGGTGCAATGGCAGACGAGACCGCGAGGCGCCTGTCGACCGTCGACTGGTCGAGGCTCGACACCCTCGGAGTGAGCCGCTACGAGGCGATCATCATTGCATCGCTCATCGAACGGGAGGCGGGGACCGACAGCGAGCGACCAACGATCTCCTCCGTGATCCACAACAGGCTCGCGGAGCCGATGAGGCTCCAGATCGACGCAACGGTCATCTATGCACTCGGATACAACCCCGGCAGGGTCACCGCTGAGCACCTCCGCACCGAATCCCCGTGGAACACCTACCGGGTCGACGGCCTGCCGCCGACTCCCATCGGGTCCCCTTCGCTCGAGAGCATTCGTGCCGCTGCCGATCCGGCCACCACGACGTACCTGTTCTACGTCCTCGGCTCCGAGGACGGTTCCCATCTCTTTGCGGAGACGTACGAGGGCCACCAGCTGAACATCGCCGATGCTCGCTCGCGTGGAGTCCTTCCATGAAGTTCGCAATCGTCGGGGACCCTGTCGACCATTCACTCTCTCCGGAGATCCACAATGCCGCGTTCGCCCACTTCGGCATCGACGCGCGCTACGAGCGGCTTCCCACGGCACGAGACTCGTTCGCAAGGGTGGTGGAAGCACTGCGCTCAGGCGATCTCGATGGCGTGAACGTGACCATGCCGCACAAGGGATCGGCGTATGAAGCCGTCGATTCCCTGTCGGAGGCTGCCCGTCGGACCCATGCCGTGAACACCATCGTTCGCCAGGATGGCCGCCTCGCAGGGGACAACACCGACGTCGAGGGCGTCCGGCACTCCCGCGGCCTCCTCGGCCTCGTCGACACCCCGTGTGTCGTGCTCGGCACCGGAGGCGCCGCGAGGGCCGCCATCGTCGCGTGCGCCGATCGGGAGGTCACCGTGATGGCACGACATCCCGATCGTGCGACGGCAGCCCTCGAAGCCTGCGCGGTACACGGAGGCGTCGTGGAGTGGGGCGTTCCGGTCGAGCGCGCCATCCTCATCAACGCAACTCCCATCGGGATGCATCGTGAGATGCTTCCCACCGCGATGCTCGAGGCGGCCGCAGGGCTGATCGACATGGTCTACGACTCCGAGCCGACACCTGCCGTCACGTGGGCAGTCCGAGAGGGCATGCCTGTGGCCGATGGGATCGACATGTTGATCGGGCAGGCGGCCGCCGCATTCGAGGTCTTCACGGGGAGGGCCGCCCCGATCGACGTCATGATCGCTGCGGCACGCGCCGAACGCAGCCCTGATCCGCGACATCCCTGATCGCACCGGCACGGCACCTAAGCTCGCACGTCATGCCCCTCGCCCTCGCTGCCGTGTCCGCCGTCGTGGGAGTGTTCGCTGCGCGCATGATCGTGGCCGAGGCGGACGCCCACCGCCTCGGCCTACCGGATCGCTGGATCTCGCCGTTGTGTGAGTGCGGTGCAACCCTCGGCCCCGCACTCATCCGCTGCAGCGCACCCGACCGTCACCGACAGAGGCCTGCCAACGCTGCGATCCTCGGTTCGACGATCGTGCTGCTCGCATTCCTACCCGGCGCCGTACCGAGCCTCTGGGTCCTGCCTGCGTACGCGGCGTTCGTCGTGGGGAGCATCCTGCTCACCGTGACGGACCTCGACACGCGGCTGATCCCCAATCGGATCCTCGTTCGCTACGGCGGTGTCGGGGCCATCCTGCTCGCCATCGGTGGACTCTTCGCCATGGACCTCGGAGCACTCCTCGACGCTGTGGTCGGAGCGGCCGCATACTTCGGGGTCATGTTCGGTCTCGCACTCCTGGCACGCGGCGCCCTCGGGTATGGGGACGTGAAACTCGCTGCCCTCATCGGACTGTTCGTCGGCTACCTCGGATGGCGCCACGTCGTCACCGCTGCGATCAGCGCATTCGTCGTGGCGGGCCTCGTCGCCCTCGTACTCCTCGCCACCCGGTTGGCCGGACGCAAGGACGCCATTGCGTTCGGACCGTTCATGGTCGCCGGTGGCTTCATCGCCCTGTACCTCGGAGATGCCGTCATCGCGTGGTACGTGCGTTGAGCCGTTCCCGGTGACAGAGACGAGCGTCGAGCTCCGAGTGGTATAGCCTCCGGCATCATGTTGCGCTTCATCACATCAGGCGAGTCCCATGGTCCTGCGTTGGTTGCCACGGTGGAGGGCCTGCCGTCGGGACTCGTTGTGACAACCGAGGGCATCGCCGCCGAACTCGCGAGGCGACGGCTCGGCTTCGGTCGTGGACCGAGGATGAAGCTCGAGCAGGACGAACTCGAGATCCTCGGCGGAGTGAGATTCGGACGAACGCTCGGGGGACCCGTCACCGTCGTCATCCGCAACACGGAGTGGCCGCGTTGGAGCGAGAGGATGTCTCCCGATCCGATATCGGATGACCTCGCGGCGTCGATCAAGCGCGAGACGAAGCCACGACCGGGTCACGCCGACCTCGTCGGCATGCAGAAATACGACACACACGATGCCCGGGACATCCTCGAGCGGGCATCGGCTCGCGAGACCGCCGCTCGGACGGTCGTCGGGTACCTCAGCAAGCAGCTGCTCGCCGTGATCGGTGTGCGCGTGTTTTCCCACGTCGTCTCCATCGGGTCGGTCGCCATCGAAGCGGGTACGAACCTTCCGACACCCGACGATGTCGAAGGGATCGATGCATCCCCCGTTCGCGCCCACGACAGGACCCTGGAGGAGGCGATGATCGCCGAGATCGAGGCCGCGAAGGCCGCTCGCGACACCCTCGGTGGCATCGTCGAGGTGCTCGCATACGGCCTACCACCCGGCCTGGGGAGCCATGTCCACTGGGATCGAAAGCTCGACGGCCTCCTTGCCGGAGCTGTGATGTCGATCCAGGCGATCAAGGCGGTCGAGATCGGGGACGGCCTCAGCCAAGCCTCCGCCCGCGGATCGGACGCCCACGACGAGATCGTTCCCGGCGCCGTCGGTGACGGCGGCTATGGGAGGCGATCGAACCGTGCGGGGGGCCTCGAAGGCGGCATGACGACAGGCGGCGTGCTGCGGGTCAAGGCGGCCATGAAACCGATCTCCACGATCATGGCACCCCTCGACACCGTCGACGTCGACACCGGGCTCCCCGACAAGGCCTTCCGTGAGCGGAGCGATGTGTGCGCCGTCCCCGCGGCGGGCGTGGTGGCCGAGCAGATGGTCGCGTACGTCCTCGCGGCAGAGGTACTCAGGAAGTTCGGCGGTGACACCGTCGGTGACATCGAACGAGCGCACACCGGCTACCTCGACCGGCTCCGGTCGTTCTAGGAGGACGACCGATGGGCCATGTCTGGTTGATCGGGATGATGGGCAGCGGCAAGACGACGGTCGGCGCCATCCTTGCCGAGCGCATGGGGCGGCCACTCATCGATACCGATGTCGCCGTGATGGAAGAGACGGGTAGGACAATCCCCGAGCTCTTCGACGAGTCAGAGGCGCTCTTCCGGTCGGCCGAGGTACGCGCGATCGAACGTGCATCCGAGTCCGATCCCGCCGTCATCGCAACCGGTGGCGGCGCCGTGCTCGATGAGGTGAACCTCACCGTGATGAGGAGGACGGGGACGGTCGTGCTCCTCGAAACCACGAGCGATGAGCTCGAGCGGAGGCTCAACGGTGCGAATGGCGCCGATGACCGACCACTCATCGCCACAGCCGCGGACATCGACCGCATCCTCTCGTCGCGCCACCATCGCTACCTCGAGGCCGGAGAACACGTCGTGCACACGACAGGCAGGGACCCCGCCGCAGTCGCCGAGGAGGTAGCCGCATGCATCGGTATGTGATCGACGACGGCACAAGCATCCGGAGCGAGATCGTCGTCGGACGTGACCTCGAGACCGACATCGTCGATGGCGTCGTGGAAGGGGGCCATGGCGCCGTCGCCGTGATCTGCCAGCCGGCCACCTACGCACGTGCCGAGCGCATCGCGGGCCTCCTGGCTGGTGTCGGATTGCGCGCGACCGGGTACGCGCTTCCCGACGGTGAGGATGCGAAGCAGATGTCGGTCGTCGAGGACGTCTACCGACACCTCAACCGGCAGGGGTTCACTCGCAGCGATCTCGTGCTCGGGGTCGGTGGGGGAGCGCTCACCGACGTCGTCGGCTTCGTCGGCGGAACCTACCTTCGCGGTATTGCGGTGTCCTACGTGCCAACGACACTGCTCGGCGCTGTCGACGCCTCCATCGGTGGGAAGACAGGCGTCAACGTCGACGGCAAGAACCTCGCAGGCGTCTTCAAGCATCCTGATCGCGTCGTCATCGACATCGACATCCTCGATGCCCTTCCCGAGCGCCTCAGGATCGATGGCGCCGCAGAAGCCCTGAAGACCGGATTCATCTCCGACATGGCGATCGTGGAGGCGTACGAGCGCGACGGGATCGCGGTGGACCTCGAGGACGTCGTGAATCGCTCCGTTGCGGTGAAGGTCTCGATCGTCGGGGACGACTTCCGGGAGCGGGGACGTCGTGCCTTCCTCAACTACGGCCACACCGTGGGCCATGCCATCGAGACGTCGACCGGTCGCAGCCACGGTGAATCGGTCGCCATCGGCATGATTGCCGCAGGTGGCGCGAGCGCTGCGCACTTTGGCTTCACGGGCGAGGGTCGCCAGCGCGACGTGGTGCGTGCGATCGGGCTCCCGACCGAGGCAGAGGGCGCCCACAGGGAGGTCATCCGATCGCTCATGGCCCTCGACAAGAAGCGCGACAGATCCGGGCTCAGGTTCGTGCTCCTCAGGGCGTTCGGGGAGCCTGAAGTCGTCGCCGCGGACGACGCTACCGTAGAGGCAGCGTTGAGGGCCGTCGGCCTCTGAGTCGGCACCCACCCACATCGAGGAGACCAGATGATCTCGACGAACGACGTACGATCCGGCACCGCCCTGGACCTGCCGGAGGGTCTGTTCTCCGTCGTCGAGTCACAGCACGTCAAGCCCGGCAAGGGGAAGGCGTTCGTGCGCATGAAGCTCAGGAACGTCCGCACCGGTGCCGTCGTCGAGCGGACGTTCCGGGCCGGAGAGAACGTGCCACAAGCGAGGATCGATCGACGCGACCACACGTTCCTGTACCGCGACGACATCGGCTTCAACTTCATGGACGCAGAGACGTTCGACCAGATCAGCGTCGGGGCGGACCTCGTCGGTGACGCCGTGGACTTCATGAGCGAGGGGATGACCGTGCGCCTGTCCATGTTCGATGGCACACCGGTCGACCTCGAACTCCCTGCGTCAGTCGAGCTCGAGGTGACATTCGCCGAGCCGGGCATCAAGGGGGACAGGGTCTCGGCGGCGACCAAGCCAGTGACGCTCTCTACTGGCCGGGTCATCCAGGCTCCGCTCTTCGTGGATCAGGGAGACACCGTGAAGGTCGACACGCGAACCGGTGACTACATCACTCGCGTCACGTGAGGGAGCAGACCAGCCAGGGAACGGGAGTGCCGGAGGCCGCGTTCCGTGCCGTCGGATTGGATCCGGCCACCGACGACGTCACCGTGGTGTCCGCGGATCGCCTCCCGCCCACGCTTGCGATGTACCAACCCACCTTCGTCGTCGACATCCACGACGAAGCAGCAGCGGCACGGGTCGGCCGTACGCTTGCGCGGTCGCTTTCCCCGTCGGCCGAAGTGATGCTGGTCACGCTCGCGGACGATCCGCCTGCGCGGTCCGTGTCGGTGGGTGACCTTGCCGACGTCATCGTCACCGGTCCCACCTTCCTCTTCGCTCCTGCATCTGACGTGCGCGTCGATGCACTCGGCGCCCTGTACGCAGCCGACGTCCTTCGTTCGGAGGAAATCGACAGCGCTGCCCTGTCGCGCCGTGCGGCTGCCCTGGCCATTGGTACCTGGCGACACCGGAACGCCATCGACGCCCTCATCGACCGCGTTTCGAGCGGATGGCGGGTTGACCGGATGAACGCCGTCGATCGCAACATCATCCGCCTCGGGGCGTTCGAGTTGCGCTACACCGAACTCCCAAAGGGAATCGCCATCACGGAGGCCGTCGAGATCGCAAAGCGGTACTCGACGGCCAGGAGCTCGGCATTCGTGAACGGTGTGCTCGACGCCATTGCGGACCTCGGCCCCGACGAACCCGAGGTGTAGTACGCTGCTCACGACACACCGTCCTTTAACCCGGTCCCGTGAGGCCGACAAGGAAGGAGAACCATGACCATCCATCAGTCGCCGTGCACGCAGGGGCACGGCGTTCGTGTTTCTGCGCCTCCGACCGATCGGGGGTGCGCGTGCCCCAGGTGATGACGGAGGACGACCTCTCCCGTGCGACCACCCGAATCGCGCACGAGATCGTTGAACGCAACCACGGACCCGAGGGCATCATCGTCCTCGGAATCCCGACACGCGGCGTGCCGTTCGCATCCAGGATCGGAGCCGCCCTCGCAGCCATCGCGGGGCATCCCATAGCAACCGGCAGTGTCGACATCGGCATGTATCGCGATGACATCGACACCCGACCCCGAACCCGGATCGGCCCCACGGAGATTCCCGGTCCGATCGATGGAGCGGTCGTGGTCCTCGCTGACGACGTGCTGTTCACGGGTCGCACGATCAGGGCGGCCCTCGACGCCCTTGCGGACATCGGTCGACCCGCCGCCGTGCAGCTCGCCGTCGTCGTCGACCGCGGCCACAGGCAACTGCCGATTCGCGCCGACTTCGTCGGCAAGAACATCCCGACCTCTCTCGACGAGCACGTGTCGGTTCGATTCACCGAGACCGACGGCGTCGATGGGGTCTGGACCGGAAGGGAAGGCCAGGCATGAACCACCTGCTCACGACCGAGGGCCTTTCGCGCGACACCCTCGAGGAACTCCTCACCGAGGCAGACGAGTTCTCCGAGGTTCTCACGAGGCCGATACCGAAGGTGCCGGCACTTCGCGGCAAGACCGTCGCGACGATGTTCTTCGAACCGTCGACGCGGACAAGGATGTCGTTCGAGAAGGCTGCAAAAGCACTCTCGGCCGACACGGTCTCGTTCTCTCCGGGAACGTCGTCGCTGTCGAAGGGGGAGTCCCTCAAGGACACCGCCTTGACGGTGAGGGCGATGGGTGTCGACCTCATGGTGGTGCGACACAAGGAGACCGGTGCGCCGTGGCGGATCGCCGAGTGGCTCGACATCCCGATCGTCAACGGCGGTGACGGAGCCCATCAGCATCCGACCCAGGCGCTCCTGGACTGTCTGACGATCAAACAGCGCTTCGGGAGCCTCGACGGGCTCAGGATCGCGATCGTCGGGGACATCAAGCACTCGCGCGTCGCACGCTCGAACATCTTCGCGATGGCGACGCTCGGTGCGCTCGTCACACTCGTTGGCCCTCCGACCCTCCTCCCGCTCGATCCCGACGCATGGCCCGTCACCACGAGTACCGACATCGATTCGGTTCTCGACGAGCTCGACGTCGTGTACCTCTTGCGCGTCCAGACCGAGAGGGGAGGAGGTTCCGTCTTCCCGTCCCTCACGGAGTACACCACCCGGTTCGGAATGACCACGGAGCGGTTCGACCGCCTGCACCCAGATGCGGTCGTGATGCATCCGGGTCCGATGAACCGAGGGGTCGAGATCGGACACGACGTCGCCGACCACGAGCGCTCGCTCGTGCTCGAACAGGTGACAAACGGTGTCGCCGCAAGAATGGCCGTCCTCTTCGCCCTCCTGGGAGGTGATCACGATGCATGATCTCGTCATCACAGGCGGATCCGTGCTCACGGACGACGGCGTCGAGAGAGTCGACGTCGCGATCCGATCCGGTTCGGTTGTCGGCATCGGAACCGATCTGGGCGAGGCACGGGTCGTCATCGACGCCAGCGGCGCCTGGGTCGGTCCCGGATTCGTCGACCTCCATGCACACCTCCGCGAACCCGGAGCGGAGTGGACCGAGGACATCGCGTCAGGCTCCGCCGCAGCGGCGGCGGGCGGATACACGGCCATCGTGGCCATGCCGAACACGGACCCCGCGATCGATGCCGGTCACCTTGCGCGGTTCGTGAGGGACAGGGGCAAGCACGTCGGTCTCGTGGAGGTCGTGCCGAGCGGCTGCCTCACGCTCGGACGAGCCGGGGAGACCATGGCACACATCGACGAGATGTGGGACGCGGGGGTCAGGTTCTTCACCGACGATGGTGCAGCCGTGGCGCGCGCCTCGGTCCTGCGCCTTGCGATGGAGTACATCGCCGAGCTCGGCGGGGTCGTCTGCCAGCACGCGATCGATCCATCCCTCTCGGCATCGGGGCACATGCACGAGGGGTCGGTGTCGTCGAGGCTCGGCATGTACGGCATCCCGTCCCAAGCAGACGACATCATGATCGCGAGGGATCTCACCCTGGCGGCAATGACCGGGGTTCGTTATCACATCCAGCACCTATCGAGCGCATCGTCGCTGCCGTTGATCGAGCGTGCGCTCGAGGAAGGCGTCACGGTCACCGCCGAGGTGACGCCCCACCACCTCATGTTCACGCACGAGGATGTTGCAACGACGGACTCCAACTACAAGATGATGCCGCCCTTGCGCGAGGCGTCGGACAGGGAAGCGCTCGTCGATGGCCTCGAACGGGGAGTCATCGATGTGGTCGCCACCGATCACGCCCCCCACGCCGCCATCGACAAGGAGGTTCCCTTCGAGGCTGCGCCGAATGGTGTGCTCGGCCTCGAGTGGGCGGCCTCCGTGGTGACGACATGCACCTCGCTCGACCAGGTGGCCTTCTTCGATCGTATGGCCGTGGAACCCGCGCGCATTGCCGGAATCGCCGGTCATGGACGACCTGTCGGGCCGGACACGGCGGCGAACCTCGTCGTCTACGACCCGAGCGCCTCGTGGGTTCCGACGACGACTCGTTCGAAGTCCCGCAACGCGCCCTATTTCGGCCGTGAGCTCACCGGGAAGGTGCTGGCGACCGTGTACGAGGGACGCGTCACGCACCAGGAGGCCCGGTGACAGCCGCAGCGCTGGTGACCGCCGACGGGGCCGTCTTCCGGGGAACGGCGATAGGAGGGACGGGGACGGCCACCGGTGAGATCGTGTTCAACACCGCCATGACCGGCTATCAGGAGATCCTGACCGACCCGTCCTATGCCGGGCAGGTCGTCGTCCTGACGGCTCCCCACATCGGGAATTACGGATCCACACCCCTCGACGACCAGGCAGGGACGATCCACGCCCGAGCGCTCGTCACGAGATCGATGTCGAGGGTCGCTTCGTCGTGGCGGTCGACGGAACCGATCCAGGAGTACCTGGCACGACATCGGGTCGTCGCCCTCACCGACATCGACACCCGGGCTTTGACGCGCCACATCCGCGACCGCGGTGCGATGCCCGTCGCGATCGGCACGGACACGGATATCGCGGATCTCGCGTCGCACGCTGCGTCGCTCCCCAGCATGGTCGGCCAGGACCTCGTGTCGACCGTGACGACGACGTCGCCGTATCGAGTAGCGGCGACGAGCGAGACCCACGCCTCGATTGTGGCGTACGACTTCGGCATCAAGAGGGACATCCTCGATGCCATGGCGAACCGAGGGCTCGAGATCACGGTCGTTCCCGCGTCCACACCCGCCGACGAGGTCCTCGCAATGGAGCCGAACGCAGTATTCCTCTCCAATGGGCCGGGTGATCCCGAGCCGCTCACGATTCCGATCGCAAACGTACGAGCCCTCCTCGGTCAGGTCCCGGTGTTCGGGATCTGCCTCGGCCACCAGATACTCGGCCTCGCACTGGGCGCGAGCACCTTCAAGCTCCCCTTCGGTCATCACGGAGGGAACCATCCCGTGCGCAGGGTGAGCGATGGCAAGGTAGAGATCACGTCACAGAACCACGGGTTCGCCGTGGATCTCTGGTCGATGAGCGGCCGCGAGCGACCAACCTCGGTCGGTCTTCCAGGGCCCGAGCTCCTCCCGATGAGGGTGGAGACCGACTTCGGTGAGGTGAGCGCGACCCATCAGAACCTCAACGACGGCACGAACGAGGGACTCGAGTGCCACGACACTCCGGCATGGTCCGTCCAGTACCACCCGGAGGCAGCCCCGGGACCGAACGACGCGTCCGTGCTCTTCGACAGGTTCGTGGCCGTGGCGGTCGGCGCCCGTGCCTGAGCGCACCGACATCGCCTCGATCCTCGTCATCGGATCGGGACCCATCATCATCGGCCAGGCCTGCGAATTCGACTATTCCGGGACGCAGGCCGTCAAGGTCCTGAAGGAACTCGGGTATCGGGTGATCCTCGTCAACTCCAATCCGGCGACGATCATGACCGATCCGGAGTTCGCAGACGCGACCTACATCGAACCCATCACGGCGGACGTCGTCGCCCAGGTGCTCAGGAAGGAGCGCCCTGACGCCATCTTGCCGACCCTCGGCGGCCAGACGGCACTCAATGTGACCATGGACCTTGCACGTATGGGCGTGTTCGACGAGCTCGGTATCGAGGTGCTCGGGGCAAGCCTCGACGCCATCGACGCAGCCGAGGATCGAGGCCGATTCAAGAAGCTCATGGACGCTGCCGGCCTCGAGACGCCGAGGGCCTTCTACGTGACGACCATGGGAGAAGCCGTGGAGGCCGCCCGCGAGCTCGGCTACCCCGTCATGGTTCGACCGAGCTTCATCCTCGGTGGGGGAGGCACGGGACTCGCACACGACCATGCATCCTTCGAGCGCATCGTTGCGAACGGGTTCGCGACGTCACCGATCAGCGAGGTTCTGATCGAGGAATCCGTCTACGGATGGAAGGAGTTCGAACTCGAGGTGATGCGTGATCGCGCCGACAATGCAGTGATTGTGTGCTCCATCGAGAACCTCGACCCGATGGGAGTCCACACAGGCGATTCGATCACGGTTGCCCCTGCGATGACGCTCTCGGATCGTGAGTACCAGGCGATGCGGGATGACGCGATCACCTGCCTGCGTGTCATCGGCGTCGAGACGGGCGGCTCGAACGTCCAGTTCGCCGTGGATCCGAGGACAGGGCGCCGGATCGTCATCGAGATGAACCCGCGAGTCTCGAGATCCTCCGCACTCGCCTCGAAGGCAACGGGATTCCCCATCGCAAAGATGGCAGCGATGCTCGCCGTGGGATTCACCCTCGATGAGATAACGAATGACATCACGGGGGCCACACCGGCGTCGTTCGAGCCAGCCCTCGACTACATCGTCGTTAAGGTGCCGAGATTCGACTTCGCGAAGTTCCCTTCCGTTCCGCCGATCCTCGGTACGTCGATGCAGTCGGTAGGCGAGGCGATGGCCATCGGGAGAACGTTTCCCGAGGCACTCCAGAAGGCGATGAGGAGCCTCGAGACGGGCCGGCTCGGCCTCAACGGCGACCCGGCCGAGGCGACCTACGATGCGCTCACTGACCCCGAGCTCGTTGCTGCCATCTCCGAACCGAGTCCCTCACGTCTCTTCCAGGTCGAGGCCGCACTGAGGAGGGGCCTCCCACCGGATGAGGTCACCGCCGCCACGCACATCGACCCCTGGTTCGTCGACCAGATACTCCAGATCACCGAGATGCGTCGCGATCTGGAGTCCCATGATCCGAGCCCCGATCTCCTGCGCACGGCGAAGCGGATGGGGTTCTCTGATGGTCAGATCGCCCACCTTTGGCAGGTCGACCCCGAGACCGTCCGATCGATGAGGTCGGTGAACGGCCTCGAGGTGACGTTCAAGACCGTCGACACCTGCGCAGCCGAGTTCGAGGCACGCACCCCGTACTTCTACAGCACGTACGAGGACGAGTCCGAGGCATCGGCCCCGGGGTCGGGGACGGTGATGGTCCTCGGGTCGGGTCCCAACAGGATCGGTCAGGGCATCGAGTTCGACTACTGCTGTGTCCACGCGGCGTTCGCCCTGTCCGATGCGGGCTATGAGTCCGTCATGGTCAACTGCAACCCGGAAACCGTGTCGACGGACTACGACACTTCGACCAGGCTGTACTTCGAACCCCTGACCACGGAGGACGTGCTGGCGATCGTCGACCAGGAGCGTCCGATCGCCGTCATCGTCCAGTTGGGGGGCCAGACGCCGCTCGGACTCGCACACGACCTCGAGGCTGCGGGCGTCCACGTCGCGGGCACCCCGCCTGACGCCATCGACATGGCGGAGGATCGTGAGAGGTTCTCCGCACTGTGCGCCGAGCTCGGGATACGCCAGCCTCCCCATGGGACGGCGACGTCGGTCGCAGAGGCGCTCGACGTCATCGACGACATCGGCCTTCCAGCCCTCGTGCGGCCGTCGTACGTGCTCGGTGGCCGTGCGATGCGCATCATCTACTCGGTCGAGGACCTGTCCGGGTACCTCGCCGACCTCTACGACGCGCTCCCCGGTGGCGAGGTGGACCTGAGCGACGCACCCCTGCTCATCGACCGGTTCCTCGAGTCCGCGACCGAGGTCGACGTCGACGCCGTGTACGACGGCACGGACATCTACATCGGGGGGATCATGGAGCACGTCGAGGAGGCTGGCGTGCACTCCGGGGACTCGGCGTGTGTCGTCCCTCCGCCGACCCTGTCCCAGGCGGTCATCGACATCGTCCGCGACGACACGCGGCGCCTCGCTGAGGGCCTCGGGGTGCGGGGCCTGATCAACATCCAGTTCGCGGTGCGCGGCTCTGACGTGTTCGTCCTCGAAGCGAACCCTCGAGCCTCGAGGACGGTGCCCTTCATCTCGAAGGCGACCGGGGTACCGCTTGCGAAGGTCGCCACGAGGGTGATGATGGGGGAGTCGCTCTGCGAGCTCCGGGACCTCGGAGTGGTCCCGATCGACACTCCCGTCCTCCCGTACACGGCGGTCAAGGAGGCCGTCCTGCCGTGGAAGCGTTTCCCAAACGAGGACACCCTCTTGGGACCCGAGATGCGCGCAACGGGTGAGGTCATGGGAGTGGGTCCCGACGCCTCCGTCGCCTACTCGAAGGCGCTCAAGGCGGCGGGACACTCCGTACCACTCGAGGGCAGCGTCTTCATCTCCCTCGCGGACAGGGACAAGTCCCTCGGAGTGGCGATCGCGCGCGTCCTGTCGGACGCCGGCTTCCGGCTGTTCGCCACGCACGGAACCGCAGGGCACCTGGCGCGGAACGGCATCGCCACGACCCACGTCGACAAGGTCGGGGAGGGCCCATACGATCCCGTGCGGCTCATCGAGAACGGCGAGATCGGCCTCATCATCAACACCCCGGCAGGGGGCAAGGCGCGAGGCGATGGACGACTCATCCGAATGGCCGCAAACCGGCACGCCATCGCCTGTGTGACCACTGCGGAAGGTGGGATGGCCGTCGCATCGAGCATCGCAGCAGCCCTCACGACTGAGTTCTCCGTTGATTCCATACAGGACCTCCACGCAGCGGCGGGTCTGTCGTGACGAGCGTCGCGGTGACGCTCGCAGGCGAGACACTCGCCACACCGCTCGTAGCGGCATCGGGCACGGTGGGATCGGTCATCGACTTCGCACGGAGCGTGGACTTCTCGCTGTACGGTGCAGCCGTGACGAAGTCCGTCGCACCCGAAGCGTGGCCGGGCCGATCCGCTCCCCGCATTGCTCCCATGCGCGACGGGATGCTCAACGGCATCGGCATCCAGAATCCCGGCATCGACGCCTGGTTGGCCGACGTTGCTCCCGGACTCGACAGTGTTCCGACCCGCGTCTGGGCGAGCATCGTGGCGCACGACCCCGACGGCTTCGGTGCGGTCGCCGCGACAATGACCCGATCTTCGATCTCAGCGATCGAGGTCAACCTCTCATGCCCGAACCTCGAAGGTGTGCCGTTCGCTCTCGACGCGGCTCCGGCGGCACACGTGATTGCCTCCGTACGATCCGCCACCTCCAAGCCGATCGGCGCGAAGCTCTCGGCGGACGCACGATCGGTCACCGAGGTCGCATCTGCGGTGATGGCCGCAGGGGCCGACTGGGTCGTCATGGGGAACACCCTCATGGGCGCAGCGATCGACGTTCACTCCAGACGGCCCCTCACCAGCGGACTGATATCGGGCTACTCGGGAGCTCCCATCCGGCCCGTGATGATGCGATGCGTGCTCGAGCTCAAGCGCGACCTGCCAGACGTACCGGTTGTCGCATGTGGAGGCGTATCGCACTCCGACCACGTCGTCGAATACATCCTCGCCGGCGCAGATGCCGTCGGTGTCGGATCCGCCCACTTCGCTCGGCCCAGGGTAGCTCGACGCATCCTGGGCGGCGTGCGACGGTACATGAAGCGGAACGGGATCGATGACCTCGCGCAGCTGCGAGGGGCATACCAGCCATGGACCTAGGAGTGTGGGCATGACCGAAGGACACAACCGCATCATCGTCGCCCTCGATGTTCGCTCTGCCGAGGACGCGGTCACCCTGGCAACGTCCCTCGAACCCCACGTCGGCGCCTTCAAGATCGGCCTCGGCCTCCTCCACGGGCCCGGACCCGCGACAATCGATGCCTTGGTCAGGTTGGGGAAACCAGTGTTCGCCGATGCGAAACTGCACGACATCCCCTCCCAGGTAGAGGCCGCTGCGTACAGGCTCGGTACCCACGGTGCCCGTTGGGTAACGGCCCACGTGTCGGGAGGCGCGGACATGCTCGAGGCGGCGGTGCGCGGTCTGAGGGCCGGGGGCGGTGCAGCCGAGACGGGAGTCCTCGGCGTGTCGGTCCTGACGTCGCTGTCGGCTGTCGACCTCGAACGGCTGGGAATCCAGCGGACGCCGGGACAACTGGTCGGCAAGATGGCGAAGGTCGCTCTGTCGGCAGGGTGTGAGGGGCTCGTGTGTGCCCCTCAGGAGCTGCATGTCGTCGGTCAGGCCGCACCGGGCCTCATGCGGGTGACCCCCGGCATCCGGCCGGAGTCCGTCGATGACGACCAGACACGGGTTTCGACCCCGGCGGACGCCGTCAGGAAGGGCGCCGACTGGCTCGTCGTCGGACGTCCCATCACCGCGGCGCCCGACCCCGTCGCAGCCGCGATATCCATCGCACGCGCCGTGCGCGAGGCCGAAGGGGCACTCGGGTAGGATTCGATCGTCGAGGAGGACCAGTGCTGCCCGAAATGACGGACGAACAACGCGCCGCGGCCCTTGCCAGGGCCGGTGAGGCGCGCCGGATACGCGCAGAGCTCAAGGAGCTCCTGAGTACCGGAAGCCTCAGCCTCGAGGATGTCCTCGTACGCGCAGACGAGGATCCGCTCGTGGCGGGCACGAAGGTCCATGCCGTGATCCTCGCACTGCCTGGCATGGGGAAGATCTCCACGAAGCGCCTGATGGAGGACATAGGCATCGCCGAGAACCGCACGCTTCGCGGACTCGGTACGAATCAGCGAGCTGCCCTGCTTGACCGGTTCTCGTGATGGCCACCTGATCGTCGTTTCCGGGCCATCGGGTGCCGGGAAATCGAGCGTTCTCGACGAAGTCCTCGCTCGGACGAACTCGGCGTTCTCGACCTCGGCGACGACGCGTCCCCCACGCGCCAACGAGCAGGATGGCCGCGAGTACCACTTCATGGGAAGGAACGAGTTCGAGCGACTGATCGACTCAGGGGACGTCCTCGAGTGGGCAGAGTACGGGGGTCACCTCTACGGGACGCTTCGCAGCGAGGTCCTCCCGCTCCTCGCCGCCGGTGCCAATGTCATGCTCGACATCGAGAACGAGGGCGCAAAACAGATCCGTGCCTCCTTTCCCGCCGCCGTGATGATCTTCATCCGCCCTCCCAGCATCGACGAGCTCGAAAGAAGGCTCACCGCACGCGGCGACACCTCGCAGGACGACATCGCACGGCGTGTGTCGGTGGCTGTCACCCAGATCGAGGAGGCGCCGGGCCTGTACGACCACATCGTCCTCAACGATGACCTCGACACCGCAATCGGACGGGTTCTCGATATACTCTCGTCGTTGTCCACCGAACCCAGCCGGCTGGACCCCCCGCCAACCTGAGGAGTACGGCAATGATGCTCGAACCGCCGATCGGCCTCGCGGTCTCGAAGACGGGAACCCGCTTCGGTCTCGTCGTGCTCTCCGCACGGCGTGCCCGCCAGATCAACGCCTACTTCAACGAGCTCGGTGCAGGCATCGGCGGGTACATTCCGCCACAGGTGCACTCCCTGTCCCGCAAGCCGCTCTCCATCGCCCTCGAGGAGATCGTCGAGGACAAGGTCGTCATCGCTCCGATCGAGGAGTGACCTCGATGCTCGCCGGGCGGCACATCGTCCTCGGCGTCAGTGGCGGTGTCGCCGCCTACAAGGCCGCATACCTCGCACGAAGGCTCATCGAGTCCGGAGCCAAGGTCCGCGTCGTGATGACCGAGTCGGCGACACGGTTCGTCGGCGAGGCGACATTCGGCGCGATCACCGGCGAACCACCCACGGTGTCGCTGTTCGAGGCCACGGACGTCTCACCACACACTGCACTTGCGCGCTGGGCCGACGCGATGGTCATCGCACCTGCGACCGCCTCGACGATGGCCCGCATCGCAACGGGGCAGTCCTCCGACGCGCTGACCGCGACCGTGCTCGCCACAACCGCCCCCGTTCTGATCGCGCCCGCCATGCACACCGAGATGTGGGAGCACCCCGCAACGGCGCGGAACCTCGCCACACTGCGCAGCGACGGCTATGTCATCGTCGAACCCGGAACCGGTGACCTCGCAGGTGGCGATGTCGGAATCGGCAGGCTCGCCGAGCCTGACGACCTCGTAGAGGCAATCGAGGGCCTGTTCAACCGGGGGGACATGACGGGAATGCGCGTGCTCATCACGTCAGGCGGTACGCGCGAGCCGATCGATCCCGTTCGGTACGTCGGCAATCGGTCGAGCGGGAAGATGGGCAATGCGTTGGCGATCGAGGCAGCACGTCGTGGAGCCAACGTGTATCTCATCACCTCCGCCGCACCCGTCGACCACCCGCTCATCGAGGTCGTTCCCGTCGACACAGCCGGCGAGATGGCTGAAGCTGTGTGGAGTCGTCTCGAGGGCTGCGACATCGCGATCCTCGCCGCAGCCGTGGCGGACTTCCGTCCATCGGACCCGAAGGGGTCGAAGCTCCGTCGCAGCGACGGACCCCCGAGCATCGACCTCGAACCGACCCCGGACATCCTTGGAGGCGTCGTCGAATCCGGCTCCGTGTCGTTCGTGGTCGGGTTTGCGGCCGAATCCGGCTCCCTCGAGCGTGCCCCGGCCAAGGCAGCAGACAAGGGCGTCGACCTCCTGGTCGCCAACGACATTGCGAAACCCGGATCCGGATTCGGATCTGACACGAACGAGGTCACGCTCATCGATCGGGACGGGTCGTCGACGGCGTTGCCGCTCATGACGAAGGCACGTGTCGCTTCGGCAATCCTCGACGCGGTCCTCGAACGAAGAGCGTGACGGAACGTCGCCTGGCCTCATGCCAGGTCGTTCCCGACATTCCTTCCTTCGCCGTCGACGACGGCTTCCGCTATCGGGTTCCGAGCGACATGCCGGTATCCGTCGGATCCCGCGTTCGTGTGAAGGTCGGCGGGAGGCGGGTGCGCGGCTTCGTCACCGAGGTCTTCGACGAGGTCGGCGATCGACCGCTGTTGGATCTCGACGGTGTCGTGGGCACACTGCCATCGTTCGATCGTCGGATGCTCGACCTCCTCAGGTGGTGCGCCAAACACTACGTGGGGCCCCTGTCGGTGATCTGCAATCGCACCGTCCCACCGAATGTTCCGCGGTCGCGTGCCGAACCCGCGTCACCCGTCGGCGGCCGCACCCCCACTGTCGAGTACCTGGTCGGCCCTGCACCGTACGGGATGGCCGTCGCAGACGCGATCGGCGACACCCCACACGGGTCCGTCATGGTCATCGCGCCGTCGGTGGAGGAGGTCGTGGCCATCGCCGAGGCGCTGGAACGGACCGGCCGGAAGGTCGTCGTTGCGCACTCGTCCCTGACGGGCAGGGGCGCCACCGCAGCCTGGACCTCATCCGCGACCCGCGACGACATCGTCCTCGTCGGCACCCGTGAGATCGCCCTTTGGCCGATGCCGGCGATGGTGCATCTCGTCGTCGTCGAGGATGCTCGGCGGGTCATGCGGTCACCTTCGACCCCGACGCTCGGCACCCGAGAGATCGCATGGGAGCGGGCACGAAGGCTCGAGACCCCCCTGACGTTCCTCGGACCCCTGCCGTCGCTCGAGGTCATCCATCGAGGTGCGGTCGTCCGCGCTCCCGAGGGGCGATCGTGGCCCCTCGTCGAGGTCATGGATCGCAACGAGGAGCCGCCGTCGGCCTCCGTGCTCCTCGACGCCACGCGCTCGGCAATCACGGCGGTTGCGCGATCTGGCGGCACAGCCTTCGTCCTCGTTCCCCGGCGCGGCTATGCCGCTGCGTACCGATGCTCGGCCTGTGGGCAACTTCGCACCTGCACGGTGTGCGGCGCGACGGTCACCCAACCGGCCTGCGCCAGATGCGCAACCCCGTCACCCGCGTGCACGAAGTGCTCGAGCACCACGTGGCGACCCCTCGGAGCAGGCGTCGGCGTCGTCGTCGATGATCTCAGGCGGTCTGTCGGCGACGGTGTCGGCAGTGCGGCCGACGACAAGCCGATCGTCGTGGGAACCGAGCGGGACCTCATCGGGCGCCACGGCAACCAGCTCGCCGTCGCCGTTGATGTGGACGGATCCGCGTTGGCGCCGAACTACCGGGCTGCCGAGGATGCGCTGCGCACGCTGGTGCGCCTTGCCAACACTGTCGCGAGAGGCCGGGGGCATCGATGCATCGTCCAGACCTCGGATCCGGGCCAACCGGTCGTCGAGGCCCTCCGATCCGGACACTTCGACGACTTCGTACAGACGAGCCTCACCGCGAGGCGGCGATCCGGCTTCCCGCCGTCGGGGGAGCTGATCGCCCTGGAGATCTCGTCATCGGACGACCCCGGACGTGCCGTCTCTGGTGCGCTCGCCGGAAAGGCACGCCTCCACGGACCCGCGGCCATGGAGGATCGCCTCCGATGGCTGATCACGGCACCCGACCTCGACGATGCAAGGGTGGCGCTTCGAACCCTCGTCGGAACGCTTCGGGATCGAGGAGCGAGGGTGAGGGTCGACGTCGATCCCTTCGACCTGTGATCACGGCGACCTGTGATCACGGCGACCTGTGATCAACGGCGAACGATCGGGCACGGAGGTACCCTCAGGACGATGGCGATCTACCCGATACGAACCTTCCCGGACCCGGTGCTGTCCCTCCGTGCATCGACGGTCACCACGTTCGACGACGATCTCGCGAGGCTCGTCGATGACATGCTCGCAACCATGTACGCAGCTCCGGGTGTAGGGCTCGCCGCACCACAGATCGGCATCTCCAAGCGCCTCTTCGTAGCGGATATCGGTGAGGGCCCCTTCGCCATGGTCAATCCCGAGATCGTGGAAACGTCCGGTCGGTGGAAGTACGAAGAGGGGTGCCTCTCCGTGCCGGGGAGGTACTGGACCATCAAGCGCGCCGAGTACGTGCGGGCGGCGGGCGTGGATCCGACAGGTACACCTGTCGAGCACGAGGGCGACGAGTTGATCGGTCGCGTCCTCCAGCACGAGATCGACCATCTCAACGGGACCCTGCTGCTCTCCCACCTCGGTTCCCGTACGCGCAGGGCGGCGCTCGCGGACCTCCGTGAGGAGAGTCTCAGCCAGCGACGGAACCTCTGACCATGGGGGCGGTATTCCTCGGAACACCAGCCGCTGCGGTTCCGAGCCTCGCCGCGTTGGGCGGTATCGAGGACGTGGATGTCGTGATCACGCAGCCGGACAGGCCCGCGGGTAGGGGAGGTCGCGTCGTTGCCAGTCCCGTCAAGGTCGCCGCTCTCCAATGGGGCATCGACGTCCGACAGCCCGAGACCCGTGAGGAGCTCACGGACGAGGTCAGGCGCATCCATGCGCGATTCGGCCTCGTTGTCGCATATGGGCGGATCCTGACGCCGACGATCCTGGCGTCGACCCAGCTCGGTTTCCTCAACGTGCACTTCTCGCTCCTGCCGAGGTGGCGGGGGGCTGCACCGGTGGAGAGGGCGATCGCGGCCGGAGACGAACGAACCGGTGTAACCCTGATGAAGCTCGACGAGGGCATCGACACCGGTCCGATCATCGGGGAGATCGCAACACCGATCGGCCCTGCCGAGACAGGGGGCACGTTGACGGCGCGTCTGTCGTATCTCGGTGCGTCACTGCTCGACACTGCACTTCCGGACTACCTCCAGGGCCGAAGGCACCCCGTTCCCCAGATCGACACCGAGCCGTCCCACGCACGGATGCTCACCAAGGCCGAAGCACGCCTCAATCCGACGTGGGGTCACGCGAGGGCGGAACGGTCCGTGCGTGCGTTCATGCCCCGCCCGGTCGCTTGGCTCGACACGCCAGAGGGCAGCGTCAGGGTGCTCGACGCCGCACCGTCGAGCCTCACGACGGACCGAGGAACCATCATCTCGGTGCTGGGCACCGTGTGTGCCGGGTTCGAAGACGGATCGTTGGAGCTGCGTACCGTCCAGCCCGAGGGCAAGTCGCCGATGGCCGCATCAGCGTGGATGAACGGCCGCCGCAACGCAGCGACGTCGTTTCGCTCCGATCCCGACCCGTCACTCGATGACGACCGTCGATAGATCCACATCGGGTTCCGGATACGAGAGGTCGACGGACTCGAGAGCGTCGATCAGAATGCGCGACACGACGAGGTTGCGGTACCACTTGCGATCAGAGGGTACGACGTACCACGGTGCGGCCTCGGTCGAGGTCTCCCCGAGTGCATCGGCATAGGCATCCATGTAGTCGTCCCAGCGCGCTCGGGTATCGAGGTCGGACGGGTTGAACTTGTACCCCTTCGTGGGATCCTCGAGGCGTGCCTCGAGACGTTCGCGCTGCTCGTCCTTGGAGATGTGGAGCATCACCTTCCGAATGACCGTCCCCTCGTCGACGAGCATGCGCTCGAAGTCGCGGATGTGGGAGAACCGCGGCCGCCAGCGCCGTTCCGGGACGAGCTCCTCGACGCGTACGACGAGGACATCCTCGTAGTGGCTTCGATTGAAGATCGCGATCCGACCCTTCGCCGGTATCCGCGTATGAACCCGCCACAGATAGTCGTGCGCAAGCTCTGCCTCGGATGGCACACCGAAGCCAACGACGTCGACACCTTGGGGATTGACGCCCGAGAAAACCCTCCGGATGGTCCCGTCCTTGCCTCCCGTGTCCATTGCCTGGAGGACGAGGAGCATGCTCCTCGATCCATCGGCCCACAGCAGATGTTGGAGCTCGGAGAGTCGGCGGTTGCAGCGCTTGAGCTCCTGGGTCGCCGAGTCCTTGTCCATCTCCGGCACGAGCGCGTGGTCCCTCGTGTCGATTGCCCCGAGGTCCGGTCGCTCGCCCGGTCGGACCCGATACCGGTCGATGGTCGTCATCGTGTTCCTCCTCTGGCGGGCGGTGTCGTCGTACACTCGCTCCCGATGACAGCTCCCGCACGTATTGCGCCGTCCATTCTCGCAGCCGACTTCGCACACCTCGGCGATGCCGTGCGCTCCGTCTCGCAGGTGGCAGATCTCCTGCACGTCGACGTGATGGACGGGCACTTCGTACCGAACATCTCCCTGGGCCCTCCGGTGATCGCATCACTTTCGAAGGTCACGGACCTCTACCTGGACTGTCACCTGATGATCAGCGATCCGGTCCGATACCTCCAACCCCTCGCCGATGCAGGAGCGAATGGTGTGACAGCCCACATCGAGGCGATACCCGACCCGGATCCGTTCCTCGAGAAGGCGCGAGAGCTCGGCCTCGACGCGGGACTCGTGATCAACCCCGACACCCCCGTGGAGGCGATCACGCCATTCCTCGACAGGTGTTCGATGGTGGTCGTTATGTCCGTCCATCCCGGCTTCGGCGGACAGCGGTTCATGGAGGGCGCCCTCCCAAGGATCTCGCGCCTGAGGGAAATGATTGACTCGAAGGGCCTCTCGACCGATATACAGGTCGACGGCGGCATCGACAGCTCCACGGCGGGACTCGCCCGAATGGCAGGTGCAGATGTCGTTGTTGCCGGTACGGCCGTCTTCGGGGCGGTTGACCCAGCGGCAGCCGTCCGCGAGATGCGACGACTGCTCGACGACAACGGAGCACCATGACAGAGCGGATCCTCGTCGTAGACGACGACCCGGACATCCTGCAGTTCGTGAGGTTGAACCTCGAGCTCGACGGGTTCGCCGTCGAACTGGCCGGCGGTGGCCGCGAAGCGCTCGAGAAGGCGGCAGCCGCTCCGCCCGATCTGATGCTGCTCGACATCATGATGCCCGAAATCGACGGGCTGACCGTGTTGAGGCGCCTCAGGAGCGACCCCGGAACAGCGAACATCCCCGTGATCGTGCTCACCGCCCGCAGCCTCGCCGAGGATCGGGTGAAGGGCCTCGACCTCGGCGCTGACGATTACATCACCAAGCCGTTCGACCTCGAAGAGTTGATCGCACGGGTGCGAACCGTGCTCCGACGGTCCCAGCAGATGCGGGACCTCTCGCCGCTCACCGGTCTTCCGGGCAACTTCCGGATCACCTCCAGGCTCGAGGAGTTCCTCGACAACGATGAGATCATCGGGGTCGTCCACGCTGACCTCGACAACTTCAAGGCCTTCAACGATCACTACGGGTTCATGCGGGGCGACACCGTGATCAAGTTCACCGCCAGGACGCTCCTCGCAGCTGCAGACGCGGTGGACGATCCGATCGGCTTCGTCGGGCATGTCGGAGGTGACGACTTCGTCGCGATCGTAACGGCAGACAACGTCGTGCCGTTCTGCGACGAGATCATCCGTCGATTCGACGACGGGATCCTCGACCACTACGACACCGCCGACGCCCTCCAGGGCTACATCGAGGTCACCGACCGTCGAGGGGAGCGCCATGCTTTCCCGATCTGTTCGCTGTCGATGGGCGTCGCAACCTCGGAGCACAAGCGACTGACCTCTGAGTGGGAAGCGTCGTCGATAGCTTCCGAGATGAAGGAAGTCGCGAAACGAACGCCCGGCACGAACTACCAGGTGGACCGACGCACCTGAACCGAGCGCCTCACCTGATCGTCTGCCGCTCGCCACGGTCCAGTGGCGAGCTCGCCGCATGTGTTCACTCGCTCCGGCGGCTTGGGAGCATGCGCGCCGTACAATGTCGGGGACATACCTCTTTCAGGGCAGGGTGCAATTCCCGACCGGCGGTAAAAGTCCGCGACCCCCGGCGACGGGGCTGATCCGGTGGAACTCCGGGGCCGACGGTGACAGTCCGGATGGAAGAAAGGGGACGCTCCGTGCGTCACGGCCTCGACAACACCGTCGATCGCCTCGACGTGGAATCGGCGATGCGCCACGCGATCGACCTTGCGTCGGGGGCGTATCCGCATCCGAATCCGCGTGTCGGGGCGGTCATCCTCACGCCGGACGGTCACGTCCGGTCCACCGGTTTCCATCGCTCACCAGGAGGGTCCCACGCCGAGGTCGCTGCGATCGCCGGCGGCGTCGAACCCGGGGACACGCTCGTCGTCACCCTCGAGCCATGCAACCATGAGGGCAGGACACCGCCGTGCACCCGGGCGATCCTCGACGCCGGCATCGAAAGGGTCGTGGTCGGTGCCCTCGATCCGGATGCCCGCGTCAGCGGACGAGGAGTCGATCGACTTCGCTCGGCGGGCCTCGATGTGGAGGTCGGGCTCCTGGTGTCGGAGGTGGAGGCTGCGGATCCCGGATACTTCCACCATCGACGGACGGGCAGGGCCCGCGTGACCCTCAAGCTCGCTACGACGCTCGACGGGCAGGTGGCTGCCGCCGATGGCAGTTCACGGTGGATCACGTCACCCGAGGCGAGGGCCGACGTGCATAGGCTGCGCTCGCGTTCTGACGCCGTCCTGGTCGGCATGGGAACCGTGATCGCCGATGATCCATCCCTGACCGTGAGACTCGACGACTATGACGGGCCGCAACCGCGAGCCGTCATCCTCGCGGGTACGCGCCCACTACCTGCGAGCTCGATCATCGCAGGTCGTGATCCGATCGTCTACGCGTCATCGGCCGCCGTGGACCTCAACGACGTCGTCAGGGATCTCCCCGAGCACGGTGTCCTCTCCGTGCTCGTGGAAGGAGGCCCACGGGTGGCAGCCTCCTTCCTCGATGCCCGTCTCGTCGACGAGGTCGTCTGGTACGTCGGAGCGAAGCTCGGCGGGGGAGTCGGCGTCCCCGCGATCGACGGAACCTTCGCCTCCATCTCGGATGCGATCGGGCTGTCGGTGACGGACGTCACGATGATCGGTCCCGACGTACGTATCACCGGACACCTCGAAGAGGAATGAGAGCATGTTCACCGGAATCGTGACGGAACTCGCGGAGGTCTCGCACATCGAGAGGTCGGACCACGACGGCATCTCCACGATCACCGTGGCGGCACCCGGGACGGTTCAGGACCTCGACATCGGTGATTCCATTGCCGTGAACGGCGTGTGCCTCACCGCGGTCGAGGTCACCGAGTCCGGGTTCTCGGTCCAGGCCGTTCCCGAGACGCTCAGCCGTTCGAACCTCGGATCACTCGAACCGGGTGCAGCTGTCAACCTCGAGCGGCCGATGTCGGCATCGAGCAGGTTCGACGGACACATCGTCCAGGGCCACGTCGATGGCGTCGGCACGATCCTCTCGATGACGGACGATGGGGGATCGACACTCGTGAGGTGCACGCTGCCGAGCGCTCTGACGCCGTATGTGGTGGAGAAGGGCAGCGTCACCATCGATGGGACGAGCCTCACGGTCACCGAGGTCACACCGACGGGCACCGCTGATGCGTGGTTCGGCGTGGCGCTCATACCCCACACCATGTCCGTGACAACCTTCGGTTCCCGCTCCGTGGGCGATGTCGTCAACATCGAGGTCGATGTCATCGCGAAGTATGTCGAACGCATGATGGGTGGCCCGTCATGACTCGCCGCACCGTCACCGACGCCGTCGATGCAATGCGCAATGGCGAGTTCGTACTCGTGGTCGACGACATCCATCGTGAGAACGAGGGCGACCTCATCCTGGCGGCGGAGAAGGCGACTCCGGAGCAGATCGCCTTCATGGTTCGATACACCTCGGGTCTCATCTGCCTTCCGACGACAGGCGAGCGCCTCGATGAGCTCGGCCTGCCACTCATGGTGGTCGACAACACCGAACGGCATCAGACCGCGTTCACCGTCTCGATCGACTACGCCAGGGGCACGACGACGGGAATCTCGGCTGCGGACAGGGCAGCGACGATCCGCGCCGTGGTCGATCCCGAATCGCGTCCGAACGACTTCCACCGACCCGGCCACATCTTTCCGCTCCGATACCACGAGGGTGGGGTGCTGGTCCGCCCGGGGCATACAGAAGCTGCGGTCGATCTCGCCCGAATGGCCGGTCTCTACCCTGCGGGCGTGCTCTGCGAGATCGTCAACGACGACGGGACGATGATGCGTGGTGCGGACCTCACGGAGTTCGCCGAGGTGCATGACCTCGCCATGATCTCGATCGCCGACCTCGTTGCGCACAGGTGGCGCACCGAGGAACTGGTCGAGCGGCGATCACAGGCGACGCTCCCCACAAAGCATGGTGAGTTCACCGTGATCGGCTACAGATCGACGATCGACGCAAGCGCCCACGTCGCCCTGGTACGAGGCGACGTCTCGGGTGCAACGTCCGTGCTCACGAGGGTCCACTCGGTGTGCCTCACAGGAGATGTGTTCGGTTCGCTCCGGTGCGATTGTGGGTCCCAGCTCGTCGAGTCGATGCGCCTTATCGCCGAGGTGGGGGAGGGCGTGATCGTGTACAACACGTCCCATGAGGGAAGGGGCATCGGGATCCTCGACAAGATCTCCGCGTATGCGCTCCAGGAGCGGGGCCTCGACACCGTCGACGCCAATCGCCAGATCGGTCACGCCGATGACAGCCGACACTACGGCGTCGACGCACAGATCCTGCGGGACCTCGGCGTCGTGAGCGTCGTGTTGTTGACCAACAACCCCGACAAGATCGACCAACTGGGCCGATTCGGAATCGACATCCTCGACAGGCGACCACTGTGGGTCGGAGAGACCGCACACAATCGCACGTACCTGCGAACGAAGGAGACGCGAATGGGTCACATCGGACACGACGAGGATGCCCATGCGGGCTGACGACACGTTCGGGGGCGCGCTCGACCTGCATGCGCGAGGCCTGCGCATCGGCGTCGTCACCTCCGTCTTCAACGGATCGATAACGAGGGGCCTGACCCAGGGAGCGGTCGAGTACCTGAGGGAAGCAGAGGCGGAGGACGTTCTCGTCGTCGAGGCTCCGGGAGCCTTCGAGCTTCCGCTGATCGCCAAACGCCTCGCAACGCGGGGGTACGACGCCGTGGTCTGCCTCGGCGCCGTCATCGAAGGGGAGACCGACCACTACGAGCACGTCGCCCATCGCGCCTCCGAGGGACTCATGCGGGTCCAGCTCGACACCGGAGTTCCCATCACATTCGGCATCCTCACGGTCCGCGACGTCGCCCATGCGGTGTCGCGGAGCGAACCGGGGCCCGAGAACAAGGGAAGGGAAGCCGCCATCGCGGCTGTCATGGCAGCGAGGGCGCTCGACGCGATCGGGTGAACGACTCGCTCGCCCGACGAACCGTGATCAGATGTTCCCAACTCGTTCGGCGTCCTCACGACCGGCGACGTCGCCCATGCGCTGTCGCGGAGCGGACCACGCCCCGAAAACCACCAGAACAAGTGAGAGGGGCCGCCATCGCGGCTTTCATGGCAGCGAGGGCGCTCGACGCGATCGGGTGATCGATCGCACAACCGTGATCACATCACGCCCGATCCTGATACTCTCCTTCCGACAATGAAGAGGAGGCGCCTGCTTCCCACCAGTCCACCGTTCCAGGTGCGCCTGGTCCAGAACTCCTGGTGGCACTGCGCTGCCGTCGTTCTCGTAGGCGACTCCTCGGCGGCAGGACCACGAATCAGGAGGCACTCCCATCGCGGAACCAAGGGTCAATGAACGTATTCGCGTCAAGCGCGTTCGCCTGATCGCACCCGACGGTGCACAGATCGGCGAGAAGGACATCGACGAAGCTCGATGGCTCGCCGCGCAGCTGGGACTCGACCTCGTCGAGGTCGCTCCCGACGCCAGACCGCCTGTCGTTCGCATGATGGACTATGGGAAGTACAAGTACGACCAGTCCGTCAAGGCGCGCGAGGCCCGCAAGAGCCAGACACGCACCGTGATCAAGGAAGTCCAGTTCCGACCGAAGATCGGGGCGAGCGACTACGAGGTCAAGCGAAAGCGCGTCGTCAAGTTCCTGCAGGCGGGCGACAAGGTCAAATGCACGATGCGGTTCCGCGGCCGAGAGGTCGCCCACCCCGAGTTCGGTCGCAACATCCTCCAACGGCTTTTCGAGGACGTCGAGGACTATGCGGTGATCGAAGCGATGCCCAAGATGGACGGCAGGAACATGGTCATGGTCCTTGCACCGGCAAAGGACATGCCCGTCGGGGACGAGCTCGACTCCCCGGATGAGTTCGATTCCCAGGACGAGCCCGATTCGGAAGACGAATAGCTCGCAGGCCGTTGCGAACAGAGGAGAAGATCATGCCGAAGATGAAGACGCACAAGGGTGCGGCCAAGCGCTTCAAGCGCACGGGGAGTGGCAAGATCACGCACATGCGTGCGTGGCGGGGCCACAACCGACACAAGAAGACTGCGACGCGTTGGCGTCGGGTTGAAGGAACCGGAACACTCAGCGGCGGCGATGCCAAGCGCATCGATCGCATGCTTCACAACTAGGAGGCCCCCATGGCTCGTGTGAAACGATCCGTGAATGCGCACAAGAAGCGCAAGAAGGTGATGGAGAGGGCCTCCGGATACACCGGTGCCCGTAGTCGACGCTATCGAACCGCCCGTGAGCAGGTCATGCACGCAATGCAGGACTCGTACGACCACCGTCGTGCGAGCAAAGGGCAGTTCCGCCGCCTGTGGATCCAGCGCATCAACGCCGCAGCCCGTGCCCACGGCATGAGTTACTCGCGGTTCATGGCGGGCCTCAAGGCCGCCGAGGTCGAGGTGGATCGCAAGATGCTCGCCGAGATGGCGGTCAATGACCCTGATGGCTTCCGCGCCCTCGTCGAGGTGGCCGCCGGCGCGCCGACCGAGTAGGACGGCGCTTCGCACGCGACGCGTTGGCTCTCGAGGTCGTCGCGTCCGTTCCCCCGCCGGTTGCCATACGATCACGCGATGGAGATCGTGACGTCGACGTCGAACCCGCGGATCAAGGCGATCCGCTCCCTGCACACGTCGAAGGGTCGTAGGGCTGCGGGCTCCTCCCTCGCCGAGGGGCCCCACGTTGTGAACGCACTGCTTCGGTCGTCCGTTGCACCAACCGTGCTGGTGCTGAGCGTTGCCCCGGACGGGACCATGATGGACGAAACGATGCCGTGCGAGACGTTGCTCGATCCACCCCATCAGTGTGACATCGTCTTCGTGACGCCTCGGGTGCTCAAGTCGATGTCCGACACCGAGGAACCCAGGGGGCCGCTCGCCGTCTTCCAGATCCCCGCACTCATGACGATTCGCGATCGCGACACCGTTGTGCTCCATGACGTTTCGGATCCGGGGAATGTCGGCACCATCGTGCGCAGCGCCGTCGCGTTCGGCTATGACGTCGCCGTCAGCGGATCCACCGCCGACCCCTGGTCCCCGAAGGCTGTGCGGTCGTCGGCGGGCGCCATCTTCGGGGCCCACATCGCCCGATCGGAGGATCCTGTGGCGGACAGCCGTGCGGCGAACCTACGCACCGTGGCCACTGTTGTGGCCGGGGGAGGGGTGCCACCGCGCACAGGGCAACCGACAGCCATCCTCATCGGCTCGGAGGCAACGGGCCTCCCTGAGGCGTTGATCGACGGGTGTGATACCACGATGACCATCCCGACGACGCCGATGACCGAGAGCCTGAACGCTGCGGTCGCTGCGAGCATCGCCATGTACTCGCTCGGGCGCAGTGCATAGGCTTTCGGAGGTCGACGGGTGCTACAGTACCGCCGGATGAAGCACGGACGATTTACGAGCGTACCCATACCGGGCTCACCGGCCCGCGTCGAGTGACGCGTCCGATCGATACTTCACACCACGAGCCCGGGTAGCAGCCCGGGCTTTCGCTCTTCCGGGTCTGCCACACCGGAAGGAGAGCGATGCCCACCACGACTAGAGTACATGAGCCCATGGACCCCCTCGAAGCCCTTCGTATCGACGCGTCCTCGCGAATCGCGGCATCCGCGACGACCGCCGATCTCGATGCGATCGAGGCGGAGACGATCGGCCGCCAGTCCCTGATCGCGTCGGCCCGCAAGGAGCTTGGCACGATCGAGGATCCGCAGGAGCGCAGGGAACGGGGACTCAGGATCAACTCCGTGTCCACCGAGCTGTCCGACGAGATCTCCCGCCGACGCCTCGACCTCGAGGCAGCCGAACAGGCGGTCGCCCTCGAGGCAGATGCCGTCGACGTGACTCTTCCCGGCAGGGTCCCCGGAAGGGGCACGGTCCATCTGATCCACCAGACCGTCGACGAGATCGTCGACATCTTTGTGAGCCTCGGGTACACCGTGGCAACAGGACCCGAGGCGGAGACAGCGTTCTACAACTTCACCGCACTGAACATCCCCGAGACCCACCCGTCGCGGCTCGAAACGGACACCCTGTACCTCGACTACGGCGAGGCGGAGGAGGAGATCCTCCTTCGAACCCATACGTCGCCCATGCAGGCGCGCCACATGGAGAGCAACGATCCTCCCGTGTACGTGGTCGTCCCCGGGAAGGTGTTTCGATCGGACTCCGTCGATGCTACGCACTCGCCCGTCTTCCATCAGGTCGAAGGGCTCGCGGTCGATCGAGGAATCACCTTCGGGGATCTCAAGGGCACCCTCGCCGAGTTCGCTCGACGGTTCTTCGGACCAGGGACGGACGTCAAGTTCATTCCCCACTACTTCCCATTCACCGAGCCCTCGGCAGAGATGTACGCCTACACCAACGGCCAGTGGATGGAGCTCCTCGGCTGTGGCATGGTCCACCCCGCGGTGTTCGAGCACGTCGGCTACGACCCTGACGACGTCACGGGTTTTGCCTTCGGAATGGGCGTGGAGCGCATGGCGATGGTCCGCCATGGCATCCGCGACCTACGTGCCCTGATCGATCCCGACCTGCGGATCCTGGAGCAGTACCGATGAAGTTGACACTGGCATGGTTGCGAGAGTTCGTCGCGATCCCCGAACACCTCGACGGCCGACAGCTCGCCGAGATCTTCGAGAGCCTCGGCCACGAGGTTGAAGGTTGGAAGCCCCTCGAGCCGGGTTTCGAAGGAGTCGTGGTCGGCAAGGTCCTCGACGTGTCTCCCCATCCCAACGCCGACAAGGTCCGCTTGACGCGTGTGGATGTCGGGACGGAGGAACTGGAGATCATCTGCGGTGCATGGAACTTCGAGGCAGGTGCGATCGTGCCGGTCGCCGTGCCCGGAGCCGTGCTCGGCGGAGACTTCACGATCGTACGCCGCGAGATCAGGGGAGTGACCTCGAACGGGATGATCTGCTCGGAGGCCGAGCTCGGCCTTGGTGACGACAGCGACGGCATCATGGTGCTCGACTCCGACTATCGGGAGGCGGCCCGAGCGATCGGGACGCGCTTCGAGACGATCGTCGGCCTGCCTGACGTGTGGTTCGAGGTGAACGTGACACCTGACCGCCCGGATTGCCTCTCCGTGTACGGCCTTGCACGCGACGTCGCGGCGTACCTCGACCTGCCACTGCGGGATCCGCTCATCACGGTGTCAGGCGACGGGCCCCCGACCGAAGTCCGCGTCGTGATCGACGCACCCGATGCGAACCCCCGATTCGCGGGACGCCAGGTCCGCGGCATCACCGTGGGGCCTTCCCCGCACTGGATGCGCTGGAGGATCACCCAGGCGGGGATGCGTCCCATCTCCAACGTGGTCGACGCATCCAACTATGCGATGGTCGAGTTCGGCCATCCGACCCACGCCTTCGACGTCGACAGGCTCGGGACCCACTTGGGCATCAGAATGGCCAACCCGGGTGAGAAGCTCATCACGCTCGACGACCAGGAGCGCACCCTCGCACCGAACGACATCGTCGTGACGGACGGCACGCACCCGGTCGCCCTTGCCGGCGTCATGGGCGGTGCGTCAACGGAGGTCGACGCCACCACCACGAACGTCTTCATCGAAGCGGCGTACTGGGACCCCGCGAGCATCCTCGTGACGTCCAAGCGCCTCAACCTCAGATCAGAGGCCTCCGCGAGGTTCGAACGCGGAGCTGATCCTTCGTTCTGTGCACTGGGTGCAGATCGCGTCGCCCAACTGCTCGAGCAGATCGCAGGTGGCACCGCAGCTTCAACGGGGGTGGACGAGGACCCTGGTTCACTCAGCCCCTGGACCATCCGGTATCCCCTTTCAGAGACACGACGCATACTCGGCATCGACCTCGACGCCTCGATGACCGCAAGCCTCCTCCAGCGCTTGGGATTCGGAGTCGACGTCGGCGATCCGATCGTCGTCACCGTGCCGACTCGCAGGCCTGACGTTCGCCGCACCGTCGACCTCGTCGAGGAGATCGCCCGCCTCCACGGATTCGACGCGGTGCCCGACACCGTGCCACAGGGGCCGGGTCTCGGCCTGCCGTTCCGCGAGCGGCGCCTCCGCGCCATCCGCGAGATCATGGTGGGTGCAGGCTTCCACGAGACCCTTTCGTTCTCGTTCGTCGGTGCGCGCGACCTCGAATCCCTCGGCTTTGCGGAGGGCCATCCTGTCCGTTCGGGAATCCCTGTCGTCAATCCCCTCAACGAGGGCGAGGGGATCATGCGCACGACGCTCCTTCCGGGTGTGCTCAAGTCTGCAGCAGCGAACCTGCAGCGGCGGCTGCCGTCAGTGCGGTTGTTCGAGATCGGCAAGGTCTTCCTCCAGGGAGCCGGAAAGCTCCCCGAACAGCCTGACCGGATGGCGTTCATCATCGCTGGTACCCCTGAAGCCACATGGCACGCTTCGGGTTCGGAACCCGACATCTTCGATGGCACGGGCGCGTGGCAGCTTCTCGCCGACAAGCTCGGCATTCCTCATGCGTCCGTTCGGGCCTCACGTCACGCCTCGTTCCACCCGGGGCGATGCGCTGACATCCTCGTCGCTGACACCGTCGTAGGCACCGTCGGGGAGATCCACCCCTCGGTCGTGGAGGCCTTCGGGCTCACCGGTCGCGTCGTCGGAGCGGAGATGGAACTCGTCGAGTTGCTCATCGAGAGGGGTCCATGGCAGTACGTTGCACCGTCGACGTACCCGCCGGTCATATTCGACCTCGCGTTCGCCATGGACGAGTCCGTTCCCGCAGGTGACGTCCTCGACGTCGTGGCGAACGCAGCGGGGCCGTACCTGGAGGATGTCCGCGTGTTCGACGTGTTCCGAGGACCGTCCATCGGCGAAGGCCGCAAGTCGATCGCCCTCGCTCTGCGACTCAGGGCTCCGGATCGGACGCTGACAGAGGACGAGGCCGGTCCCGTTCGTCGGGCCATCGCCGAGGCAGTTCGAGAGAGCCTCGGTGCGGAGCTGCGGGGCAGCGTCTGACCGATCAGGTCCTCGCGAGGCTGTTGGCGGGCACGGTGCTCGAGGTTGCACCCCGACTGCTCGGTTCGACGGTCACGACGAGGATCGACGGACGGACTGTGAGCGTCCGCCTCACGGAGGTCGAAGCCTACGGAGGCGGGTCCGACCCCGCGAGCCATGCGTATCGAGGTCCCACGGTGCGCAATGCCCCGATGTACGGGCCGCCCGGCACGGTGTACGTCTATCGCAGCTACGGCGTCCACTGGTGTATGAACGTGGTGGTCGGTGTGGTCGGCGACCCTGCAGCCGTGCTGCTGCGAGCGGGCACCGTGGTCTATGGCCTCGATGTCGTCATCGAGCGCAGGAAGCGGAGGGACCACCTGACGGACGGTCCCGGCAAGCTGTGCCAGGCGCTCGGTGTCGAGGGCTCCCTGTCAGGGACGAGCGTCGGTGCGACGATCAGGCTCGCACCGGGCTCATCCCTCGATGGGGAGAGGATTGAATCGACGCCGCGCATCGGCATCACGAAGGCCGTGGATCGACCGTGGAGGTTCGTCCTCACGGAGGCCAGCGCCCGCTGAGCGCCACCGTCGGCGCACCGCTCGGTTCCCGGGAGGCGAACCCTGTCAGATCAGCGCGCGGGCTACCCTCGCTCCACGATGCGTGACCCTGCCGAACAACTCGAATACCTGACACGGACCGTCGATGTCGCCCTCCCGGAGGGTGAGCTGGCGCGCCAGCTCGAGAAGGGGCGGCCCCTTCGTGTCAAGCTCGGCATCGATCCGACCGCCCCCGACGTCACGCTCGGGTGGGCGGTGGTCTTCAACCTCCTGCGAGCGTTCCAGGAGGAGGGGCACGTCGCCGTCCTCATCCTCGGCGACTTCACCGCCAGAGTCGGCGATCCGGCCGGTAAGAGTGCAACCCGCAAACGACTCTCCGACGATGAGGTCAACCGCCACGTCGACGCGTGCCTCCCGACGGTACGGTCGCTGCTGCTCGAGGATCGCCTCGAGATCAGGCGTAACTCCGAGTGGCTTGGTGCCATGGACATGGCAGATGTCCTCGACATGACCGCCCAGATCACGGTTTCGCGACTGATGGACCGCGACGACTTCGCATCGAGGTGGCGAGCACGCGAGCCGATCTCGATGATCGAACTCATGTACCCGCTCCTCCAGGGGACGGACTCCGTCGCCGTCGAGGCCGACATCGAGATCGGGGGAAGCGATCAGCTCCTGAACCTCCTCATGGGAAGGGACCTGCAGGAACGTGCCGGCCAGGACCCTCAGTCGATCGTCACGACGCCGCTTCTCATCGGAACGGACGGAACGGCCAAGATGTCCCAGTCGCTCGGGAACTACATCTCGGTGAGTGACCCACCCGAGGAGATGTTCGGGAAGACCATGTCGATACCGGACCACCTCATGGCGCAGTGGTACCGCCTCGCAGCGGGAGCACCACCAGAGGAAGTCGCACAGCTCCAGGTTGGCCTCGAGGATGGGTCGGTGCATCCGGGGGAGGCCAAGCGCGACCTCGCGCGGCGCATCGTCGATCGCTACTGGGGACAGGGAGCCGGAGTTGGGGCCGAGAAGCACTTCGATACGCTCTTCCGCGACAGGACCGCGCCCTCCGACCTGTCGACCCACTCGGTAGGTGCGGACGAGGAGGTGTGGGTCCCCAAACTGCTCGCCGACGCCGGTCTCGTCACGTCGAACAGTGAGGCCCGCAGGATGATCGCCCAGGGTGCCGTGCGGATCGACGGCGTCACACTCACGACCGAGACGGCCAGTCGTGGAGACCTCGTCGGAACGGTGCTGCAGGTCGGGAAGCGAAGGTTCGTCCGGCTCATCTGAGAGACGGACGAACCTTTGCTTCCTCGATGGCGCGCTACGCGGCCGCCCACCGGAGGTGCCTAGAAGCCGTTCTCCTCGAGCCACTGGGCGGCGATGTCGTCGGCATCCTCGTTGTCGATGTCGAACTGCTTGTTCATCGCCGTCAGGTAGGCCGTCGTCAGCTTGGAGCTGACCTCGTTCAGCACTGCCTCGATCGCATCCCCGTACGCCTCGATGAGCTCTGTCGACAGCACAGGCACGACATTGTCCGCAGCAAGCATGTTGAGGTCATCCTCGAGGAGGACGAAGCCGCGATCGGCGATGACCCCGCTCGTCGAGAACAAGATGGCGACATCGATCTGATCCGCCTCGAGCGCCTGCACCGTGATCTGGCCGGCATCGAGTGGCTGGAACGACTGGCTCATGTCGAGGCCGTAGACCCGTGCGAGGCCGGGTATGCAGAATGGGTTCGTCTCACAGTCGGGGGGGCCGCCGAGTACGAGGTCCGCGCCCTTCTCCGCCAGGTCGCTCAACGATGCGATCCCGAGCGAACTCGCCGTCTCGGATGTGATCACGAACGCGTTGGTATCCACCGCGTCGGACGGATCGAGTGCGACGATCCCGAGGTCGATGAGGCGTTCGTTCAACAGGTCGGTTGTGGCCTGTGCATCCCCGGTCGCCTCGCCCGCCCTGTCGTTGAGGAACTCGAGCATCGAGGCTGCGTACTCGGGCGAGAGGTTCACGTCACCGGATTCGAACGCCCCGAGGAGGAGGTCCCTGAACCCTCCGACAGGCTGGACGCGGACGGTGAATCCCTCGGTCTCGAGTGCTCCCGCGTAGATCTCGGCGAGGATGGCGCTCTCCCCGAAGTCCTGTGATCCGATGATGATCTCCGGACCTTCTCCGGGTCCTGCGTCATCACCCGACCCGCAGGCGGACGCGACGAGCGCGATCGCCACGAGGGTCGCCCCGATGGCGCCTCTGCGGTGTTTCCGCATGGGTATCTCCTTCTATGGTCGCCGTTGTGTCGATAAGGGCCGAACCCGTGGGAGCGGACCCGTCCGCCGTCAACCTAATGCTCGATCGATCTGTTTCCGAACGGTCGATACCGGACCGCCCCGGGTGCATTCGGCTATCAGGTACGTCCCACACCACGGTATGCGGCAAGTCGCTTCGCCGTGGGAGGGCGATGCGCACCTGGGCTCTCGCGCCTCACCGGGTCCGTCCTGTGCTCGAGCCACCCGAGTCCGAGCTCGGTCACGATCGCGAGGAGCGCCACGAGCAGCCCCCCGACGAAGATCAGGACATCGTCGCCCTGTGCGAAGCCATCGATGATGTATCGACCGAGACCGCCGAACCCGACGACCGCTCCGAGGGTCGCAGTGGCGATGACGGCAACGGCAGCGGTGCGGATGCCTGCCATGATCAGCGGAAGGCCGAGGGGGATCTCGACGCGACGAAGGATCTCGACCTCCGTCATCCCCATCCCGCGAGCGGCCTCGACGAAGGCAGGGTCGACCTCGCGAACAGCCGTGTAGGCGTTGACGAACATCGGGGGCATCGCCAGGAGGATCAGTGCGATCAGCGTCGCCCAGAATCCCAGGGGGGACACCAGGAACCCGATGGAGAGCGTGATCGGGAACATCACGCCCACGATCCCGAACGAAGGGATCGCCCTTCCGATATTGACCGCCGAGACAGCGAGGAGGCCCCCGCGGCGGACATGGCCGAGCAGTACTGCGATGGGGATGGCGACGACGAGTGAGATCGCGATACCCAGAGCGGATATCGACACGTGCTGCCACAGGCGCATGAGCAGCCCCCTGGGACCTGTCCAGTTGGTCGGATCGCCGAACCAGGCCGCAACGTCGCCGAGGAAGTCCATCAGGTAGCCGCCTTGGATCGCGACCACGGAGTGGTGCGTCGCTCGAGACCGACCAGCGCAGCATCTACCACCACTGCCATGAGGACTGAAAGCACGGTCCCGACCAGTGCCTCGGTCAGGAACGCCCGGCGAATGCCGCGCAGTATGAACACGCCGTACCCGCCCTGGCCGATGAGGACGGTCACGGTCACGAGCCCGATGGTCGTCACGACGGCGATGCGAACGCCCGCAAAGATGGCAGGAAGGGCGAGCGGGAGCTGAACGTTCATGAAGGCCTGGCGCGACGTCATTCCCATCCCGCGCGAGGCCTCCAGCACATCCGGCGGTACACCATCGATCCCTGCGACGATATTTCGGACCAGGATCAACAGGGTGTACGAGACCAGTGCCACCTGTGCCGTCGTCATGCTGAGGCCCCAGATCGGTACGAGGAAGGTGAAGAGTGCGAGCGACGGAATCGTGTAGAGGATTCCCGTCGCCCAGGTGATCGGCGTGTACGTGCGTCGCCACCGAATCGCGATCAGCGACAGCACCATCGACAACACGAATCCGACGATGACCGCTATTGCGGTCAGCACGGCGTGCTCCACCGTTGCCTGCCACATGTCATCGACGTGGGAGCCGATCCAGCCCCAGTCGATCAGGGGTCCAGAACTCTGGGCAACCAGGCTGGTTGTGGCGACGGTCAATGGATGATCTCCCTCCCGATCGTCTCCGCTGTCAGCATGCCGACATATCGATCGTTGTCGAACACCGCAGCCACGCTCGTACGGGAACTGACAACCACATCGAGGGCATCGAGCAGCGACGCGTCGAGGGAGAGCCTCGAGCGGAACGGGCGGATGGCCTCCAACGGGAGCTGATCACCCTCACCGAGATCGGCCTCGTCGATCCAACCGTCGAGGATCCCCGGGGCACCGATCCCGATCCATTCCACCGCGTGGCGTGCCATGACCTCCCGGGCGTCGGCGATCGTCGATCCGCGGCCGACGACTGGTCCTTCGGCGAGTTCGACGGTGCGTATCGGGATCAGGGAAAGCCGCTTGAGGCCCCTCTCTGGACCGAGGAAGTCCACTACGAAGTCGTTGGCGGGAGCCTCGAGGATCCGCATTGGTGTGTCGTACTGCTCGAGGATCCCGCCGATATTGAGGATGGCGATCCTGTCCCCGAGCTTTATCGCCTCGTCGATGTCATGCGTCACCATCACGATCGTCTTGCGGAGACGCTCTTGGAGCGCGAGGAACTCGTCCTGGAGCCTTCCCCTCACGATCGGGTCGACTGCCCCGAACGGCTCGTCCATCAACATCACCGGCGGGTCGGCGGCAAGGGCCCTCGCAACGCCGACGCGTTGACGTTGGCCCCCCGAGAGCTCCGACGGGTATCGGTTCCTCATCGAGGGATCGAGATCAACGACCTCGAAGAGCTCGTCGATCCGAGACATGGTGCGCTTCTTGTCCCAGCCCAACAGGGCTGGCACCGTCGCGATGTTCTGCTCGATCGTCCGGTGGGGGAGAAGGCCGATCTGCTGGATGACGTAGCCGATGCCGCGCCGGAGCTCCGGTGCACTCACGTCGGTGATGTCCCTGCCAGCCACGGTGATCGTGCCGCCGGTCGGATCGATGAGTCGATTGATCATCTTGAGGGTCGTGGTCTTCCCGCAGCCCGATGGCCCCACGAGCACGACGATGTCTCCCTCATCGACGTCGAGCGTCAGATCCGTCACGGCGGGATCGCCTGAGCCTGCATAGACCTTCCTGACATTGGTCATCTGGATCATCGGTGTCGTCGCCACGCCCGGCAGCCTACGCAGTCACGCGTCGAGACGGATCCCGATGTGGGCGGGCGAGGAGCTGGTGACCGGGCACGGGTACGATGGCCACCACGACGCCCGGAGAAGGACTGATGAGACGGCTCGCACCCTTGTTGTTGATCGGAGCCCTGGCGATCGGCGCGTGTGACGCCGTCGAGCTGCCCACGACGACCACGGACGGATCAGGGAACGAGGCGCCAGATACAACCGCTGCGCCCGATACCACTGATGCGCCAGATACCACTGATGCGCCAGATACGACCGCTGCGCCTGATACCACCGAGGGAGCCGCCACGACCGAGGCACCGGACGAAGCCGACGAGGAACGCGAAACCCCGTGGTGGGTGCTCATCATCGTCGGAATCGGGCTCGTACTCGTCGTGTCCGTCCTCACGCGCCGTGGATCGCGCAGAACCAATGTCACCTCCCACCCCCTGACGTGGAAGGACAACGCGAGACGCGGCTATGCGGAGGCCCGATGGCTCTATGACGCCCTCGACGAGGACATGGCCGTTTGGCGGGGGAACGCCACGTTCGATCGAACGTCAGAAGTCGGGGCGACCGCAGCCACGAGCCGCGCAGAAACGTGGAAGGATCTCCAGCGTCGACAAGGAGATGCCTCCAGCGCCTTGTACGCCCTCGAGGCAGCTGCCCCCGATGGGCGGACCGCGGAGGCAGCACGTCGGGTCATCTCAACGATGCGCACGACTCGTGAGATGGTC
>DATHUV010000061.1:0-3372 GCA_035461905.1 Acidimicrobiia bacterium
GACCGCCGCGTCGTACGCACCACGCTCGATGTCGGCCACCGCGGGTGGCGACGGTACATCGAGTGGATACCGGTGCAGCTCCGGGATCGTCAGATCCGGATCGAACGGCAGCTCCACCCCGGCAGCAAGCTGATCCCACGACATGAGCTGAACACTACGCCGCCCTGCGGGTTCGACACCTCCGCATCGAACCGCGTCTCGGTCGGGATCTCCCTCGGTCGAATCCGGGTACGGTCGGTCAGATCAGTTGACGACGCGCCGTGAACGGATCGCCACCTGGTTCGGGGGGGCGTAGTCCACCACTGCCGTGATCACCGACTCCCCGTCCTTCACACCCCGGGCCGTGAGGTAGAACGAGCTGCGGGACGGCGTCTTCGTCACCGAGACCTCGAACTCGCCGGCCGTGGCGTTCGCGCCGAGGTGGACCCGCCCCAGCGCCGACCCGCCGCCCAACTGCACGAGAGCCGACTCACCGGTCACGTTGGCGAAATTCACCCATGCGCGTGGCGCCCAGAGCCAGCCCTGCACGACGATCTCCTTGCCGGAACCCTGCTTCACACGAAGGACGGGAGTCGACGCGCTCGGCCCCGTCTCCGCTCCTGCGCGAAGGGTGCTCGTCGGGAGGGCATGGATGCTCACCCAATCGAAGTTGCCCTGGTGCCGAGGCATGAACTCGACGCTGCCGTCCGTGACCACCAACCTCGCGGCTCGATCGAGGTAGACGGTTGCCCCGGGTAGCTCACTGGGGCCGGGTGCATCGGCGAAGATCGCGTCCTGGCAACCGGGATTCGGGATCTTGTAAGCGAGACCGGCTTCGTTGTCTGGATATCCGAACGTGACGGTCGGTACGTTGTTTCCCTGCTTCTGGATCTCCAGTTCGATGTTGTCAAAGACGTAATTGCCGGACTTGAAGTAGTTCGGCCCTGCGAGAAGCTGTGGAGGGCTGGAGTAGTAGCCGGGTTCGAAGACGCGGCACCCCGGGAAGCTGGCGTCGTCGCCGTCGAGGTCGGGGGCCGTGTTCAGAGCTGCTAGAGCGGCCGACGGGATCGACGGCGGCGCCTTCGGAGACGTGCCACCGACATGGGTCACGTCACCCGGCGGTATGCAGATGCCGGACCTTCCAGCGGGGGTCACCTCGAATCGGGTCGTGTTCAGGCCGACACGGGTTCCCTCGGTCGGGCAGCCGGCACCGGGAAAGTAGACGTCCCCCTCGACGACCCGAACAACTGCGTTCAGCGCCATCGACGCCAAGGGGTCCGGACGGTTGATGTAGACCGGCCCGCCGATCTCCTTCGGATTGATGTCGCTTGCGCCGGCTTGACTCGCCGAGAGGAGCGGTTGGCCGTCGGTCTCACTGCCCGTCAAGATCAACGCCCACTGTCCGACTGCGCTCAGGCCCGCGCCGCTGAAGCGACAGTCGATGGTCGCAGACGCACCGTTGATCAACTCCGGGAACGAGTAACTACGAACCTCGGCACCAGTGAGCTGCAGGCACGGCGAGTTGCCGTTCGGAATCCTGAGCCGCTCGATCGCTTCGCGCATCGCGCTGTCAGCCGCCGCGAACCGGTCGTTTCGCGTCTCGACTGTCTGGCCATATCGGAGCGTGGTGGTGGCGTAAGTCGCGAGGGCAGCCACGACTGCACCGAGCACCACGATGATGATGAGCACGAGGGGCAACACCGTGCCCCGATCGGTGTGGGTCTGCCTCATGGTGCGATCTCCACGATGATCGAGTCGATGATGGTCGAGTTGTTCGAATCGTTCTTGAGTTGGAAGGTATGAAAGCCGTCCCCCCAGGAGTACTCCGTCCGGGTGATCACGAGGCTGGGCGAGCCGTTGAACGGTCGCCAGCGGAGGTCCGGCACGGGTGGGCTCGAACCGTCGGGGTTCAGCGGGTCGAACAAGAGCCCGAGCTGCGGACAGTTGGATCCGAGGTTCACCATGATCGAGACCTCCCTGTTCAACGGTCCCACGTCGTCCGCCCCGCCGTTCGACACCCGGGACGGTGACGCTGACACGATCGACGCGCCAGTGCACGGAAGCGTGGTGGTCGTGGTTGTGGTCGTGTCGACCACCGTCGTCGGCGTGGACTCCGATATCACGCCGACCGTGATGGTGCCGGAGACCTCCCCGCCACGACCATCACTGACCGTGTAGTCGAACGCTCGTGACTCGCCAACTGGCACGGAACCATCGTGGGTGATGGTGACGAAGGTGCCGACGCTCGTCGGAGCGAGCGCCGGGTCGAACCCGGAGAAGGTCACGGTCAGCGGATCACCATCCGGATCGCTCACCAACACGTACAGCGAAACACTCGCACCAGGCGTCTCGTGGACGTCGACCACGTAGTCGACTTGGGCCAGCTCCGGCTGCCTGTTCTCCTGCGGCGACGTCGTCGTCGGAGGGAGCACTGTTCCCGGGGGCGGCAAGGCAGCCTCGTTCGGGTTGTTCGTCGTGGCGTTGAGCTCAACGACATCACAGTCGACCAGGATGTAGAAGCGCACTCCGATCGTCGTGCCTGCGGTCGTGACGGGCAGCACCCATGCCGACGCAGTGGCGGGGGTTCCCGGGCAGTCACCCACTTCCGAGAGCGGCCCGGTCACGAAGTTGGACGTCAGTGATCCACCGTCTTCGCAGGTCACACGAACGACGACCGGATCGTCATTCCGGACCGTGAGCAGATAATCCCTGCCGTGCTCGATGCCGGTCGCAGCATCGATCGACAGGAGGCCGACCAGTGGCGTCCCCTGTCCACTCGCACACACATCGCCACCGAAGTCGAAACCGCCCCCCGGCGCATCACCCGGGATCGCAGAGCTGACGTCCTCGGGCAACCACGCCGACATGCCCAACAATGCTCGAGCGCCGTCCGCCCGAGCCTCGCTCGTCGGATTCGTCCTACTGATAACGATAAACGTGGCGCTCAGCACCAACATGACGAGGCCGAGCAGTGCGATCACCACGACCAGTTCGACGAGTGTCAGGCCTTCGTCTCCCCGGCGGGCGGTGCTCCGATCCACGCTCATGGCGTCTCCACGTCCGGTGTGTCCTTCACGACCGAGAGCTCCTCCAGGATGTCTCCATCTGCGCTGAGAACGCGCATGGTCACCAGTTGGAGACGGAAACCCCCATTGTCGTAGCAGTCGACTTGGTACTCGCTCCCGTCCCAGAAGCGCACGTCGATCACCGAGAGCTGGCTGGAGGCGTTCCACCCGGGAGGGCTTGGGACGTTCGAACGCACCTCGTTCTCGTAGATCGCTCGCACGTCAGGTTCAACCGGCGGAGACCCGATCGGATCACAACCGACCCTCGGCGTGGCTTGGAGCGTCTCTGCCGCCGACTGCAGCCAGACCTGAGCTCGTGAATGGTCCC
>DATHUV010000062.1:0-30386 GCA_035461905.1 Acidimicrobiia bacterium
GCGTTGGCGCTGACGGCGAGCTCAGGGGTGGAAGTACCGAAGGCGACGACCGTCAGACCGATGACCACCGAGGAGAGTCCGGTACGTGCGGCGATGCGGGCTGCGCCGCGGACCAGACCCTCCGCCCCTGCGACCAGGGCGACAAGGCCAACGACGAAGGTTGCGAGGGATGTGAGTGTCAAACGTCTGCTGCCGGAATCTCGGGCGAGCTGAGGAATCGAATGCTTCGAGTGCGTCAGCACCACAGCCAGCCCGGCGAGCATACATGGACGGCCCACACTCAGGGTGCATCGAAACCCTCCAACAGAAATCGAAACCCGCCCTCCACGGGATCACCTTCGACCAAGAAGAGAAGGCGTGGACCTGGCTTCGACACCACGACGGGAAGAGCTACTCGTTCGTCATGCAACGAGCTTTCCGGTTGACGCGCGACCGCCGCCTTCGCGAAGCCCTCGCATTCGATCAGGACTCCGCAGCGGCCGGCTTCCTCGAGCTACGCCCGTAACCGGACGATCGCAGTGTCTTCTTGCGGACTGAACACATCGGTCCCCAACGATGCATTGCGTTACGGTATGCTTTCTGTATGACACAGCTGGTCACACGTATCGACATTGACCTAGCCACCTCCATCGACGAGCTCATTGCCGAGGGAGTCGTCGAATCACGTTCGGATGCGGTCCGACAAGGCCTCCGTGCCTTGATTGAACAGACACGCCGTCGTCGAACCGCAGATGCGATCGCTGCCGGGTATACCCATCGTCCCCAGACCGAGGATGAAGTGGCGTGGGCTGACCGGGCCACTGTGCAGATGATTGCCGACGAACCGTGGTGACACCCCGGCAGGGAGACATTTGGTGGGCTGAAGCCGAAGACAAGCGGCGGCCCGTGCTTGTGGTGACTCGATCTGAGGCGATTCCGGTGCTTGGCTGGATCCTGGTCGCACCCATCACCCGCACCGTTCGTGGCATTCCGACAGAAGTCCCACTCGACCAAGAGCACGGTGTCGACACGCCATGTGCGGCGTTGCTCGACAACCTCCAACCGATCCGCAAGAGCTTCCTGACTTCGCGTGTTGGCTCCTTGGCCTTCCCACGACAGGAGATTTGCAGAACCCTTGCGGCCATGGCCGACTGCTGAATCGGAGACTGGTCGCGATCGATGCCCATCAGGGCCTATCGACAGTCATGGGCAAGTGGAGTTGACCCGTTTCTTGGACACCCCGGGGTGAGTCTCACGAGAAGGGAGGCCCCGGATGGCTCGGCCGAGCAGCGATCCGGAGGAGTTAGATCGATTCCTGACGTGGGCGTTCACGGACTCGAACCGTGGACCTCTGCCTTGTAAGGGCAGCGCTCTAGCCAACTGAGCTAAACGCCCGTGCGGCGGGATGGTAGACCCTGGACCCCTCCAAGGGTCACCTGCTCGTCCTCGGCCCGTCCTCTCACCTGATGGCGAGCGTGGTGCCTGCCTTCGTGGTGCGAAGCTGGCCGGTGCGTTGGACGAAGCTGACGCCCTCGACGAACGAGTTCGTGTTGGTGCACCCACCTGCTGCGTGGGGCTGGTAGTCGGCGCGCATTCTCTTGATGGCCCTGACCTCACCTCGGTCTGTCACCACCGTGGCGTTGGACCACCGTGCCTCGAACCTCGGTGCGTCGCACGGAGCGAAGGACTCGATCCACACGACGGGGCCCCGCAGATAGTGACCAGCCGTCGAGAGGTCGCGCACGATCGTCTGGGTACCGTCGACGAGATCGGTGACCGTGCCACGCCACGCCACAGGGGCATGATCGTCCACCTCGGACCCGATGCGCTCCACCATCAGCTGGTACGGGCGGTTCGCCTCCCACCGGAAGTCACGGGTGTTGGGATCACCTCGGTGAGACGGCAACGCGGATTCGGAACCGGTCAGGATCTCACCGTTCGCGTCGTAACCGCCCCAGTTGATGGCAGATTGGGAGGGAAACGCCGGATGGTGCTGGAGCCCGATGTGCCCTCCCCCGGCGGCGGGTTTGATGAAGGCGACCTGCAACGCGAAGAAGACGAGGCGGTCGAGGTCGGGCCTGCGAGTGATCTCGAGGGTGACGCTCGCCGCCGTGAATCGCTCTCCGTACGGGACATCCCACCACAGGTGGAACGACGAGGCGCCGCTCGCGCTCGCCGGAGTTCCACTCACCCGCTCACGTACGCCGGGTGACATGAGGTTCTTCACCCAATCACGCATGGACCGACCATACTCCCCGACACACTGTCGGGGACGGTACCTCGTAGCATCGCCCCATGTCGGTCGTCAAGAGCCGTGCGCTGAGAGTCCTCCTGGCCGGAATCGGCTGGTTCTTCGTCGGTTTCGCCTTCGTCGGAGTCTTCGTTCCCATCATCCCCACGACGGGTCCCGTGATCCTCGCAGCATTCCTCTTCTCGAAGTCATCGGAACGCTTCGACCGCTGGCTGGTCAACAATCGATTCTTCGGTACGATCGTCGCCGACTGGCGTGAGGGGAACGGGTTCACGGTCCGGGCGAAGCTCATCGCAGTCGCTGCAATCGTCGCAAGCTTCACCATCACGACCGTCTGGGTCCTGAACGGGGTGTACGTGAGGGCGGCGTTCTGGCTCCTCGCAGCTGCGATCTCGCTCTACGTCGTGAGCCGGCCGACCAAGGTATCCGCTGTTGCACCGAGCGTGGGCAGCGACAAGGCAGCTGCCTAGCCGTTCAGGTGCTCCTCGCCGATCGTCGGCAGGTTGTCCGGCATCAACGGGTTCGGACGATTCGCGTGGTACCTCGCCAAGCGGTCCGCATCACACACCAGCACAAGGTGACAGGACGGGTGCCGACTACCGAGAGCTGCGTCCCCCTGCTCTTCTCGACGATCGCCAGAGGGACCGTCTGGAGGTCTTCCGAGCCGCACATCGAACACGAGGTCGACGCCCCGCGCTCCCACACGAACCCGCAGGAACCGCACGTGAGTTCGACGCCGAGATCGGATGCCACACCGGACAGATCATCGACTTCTCCGCACCTCGAACAGGCGATATCGAACGCCACTCTCAGGCCAGGGAGCGACAGATTGCCCGAGCGACGGCCCACGGTCGCCCGAACTCGACGTAGGCAGCACCCACGGTCCGCGTGCCGGTCGCCGTGACGGCCGTTGCCAGCACGACCACGCCGTCGGGGGTTGCCGCATCCGCGATCGTGATCGTGGCGTACTGGCCGATACCGAGGAGGGCCCCCACGGCACCGACGATCGCATCGTCGATCGACCCGCTCGCATCGACAAGGTGGGTTCGGCGGTTACCTGCGTCGTCCTCGACCTCGACGTGCACGCCGTCGGTCGTCTCGACGACCCCGACACTCACGATCTCCGCGGTGATGGGTTCTGTGGCGGGACGCAGATGCGCAGGTTCCCGATCCGATCCCTGCTCCTCGATGACCTCACCCAGTCCCCTACCGAGGCCGCTGCGCCGCCGACCGACGGCAGGAATGGTCGCCGGAACGGGGGGTACGGATGCGCCGAGGAGGGCATTGATCCGTGAACGGACCTCCTCGGGATCTCGTGAACCGTCGAGTACGACCCTCGCCACGGGAGGACCGTCGTCGTCAGGCAGGGTCACCTCGGCGGATGCGACGCCGGGGATCGCGGCGAGCTGATCGTTCAGTTGTTCGGACGCCACACCACAGCCCTCATCGCGTAGGGACACCCTACCGACCGTGGAGGCTATCGAATCACACCCTTGCGCGGGCCTGGATCATGATGCAGGCGTCGATGAGCGCAGGAATCCCCAACTCAGCGACGCGGGCCCGAACGGCACCGTCTGAGGCTCCCGGCTGGATCCAAACGGCAACGTCGTCGATCTCGGCGATGTCGTCCATCAGTGCAAGGGTCCGGCGCGGTGGGACCACCACGTTGACGATGTCGGGACGCTCTGTCATCTCCGAGAGTGACGCGACCGTGGGGTCACCATCAACTGTCGGACGCGATGCGTTCACAGCGACCACGCGGTAGCCCTTCGCTTTGAGGTCGCGGTAGATGATGCCTCCGTACTTCCCGGGCGAGTCGGTGGCACCGACGATCGCGATGAGTGGGTCGGGCAGGTTCAGGCGTTCTGAGACGGGGTCATGCATGGAGACCTCAACAACGTTGACCGGGCACTATTCCGATCCATTCTCGGCTCCGGGCGTCGAGAACACGGTACGAACGGTCGCGGCGAGGATCTCGAGGTCGAGCCTCGTGGTGCGCTCTTCGACATACCGCTCGTCCCACTCGGTCCTCTCGACGAGGGCGATCGAGTCCCTTCCGTGGACCTGGGCCATGCCGGTGACCCCCGGTTTGACCGTGAAGCGAGGATTGTCGAGACCGATGAGCTCGGCCTCGGATCGCACGAGCGGACGAGGACCGACGAGCGACATGGAGCCCTTCAGCACGTTCCAGAAGTTGGGGAGCTCGTCGACGGACCATCTTCGGAGTCGTGAACCCACCCTGGTGATCCGGGGATCCTCGTCGATGCGAATGGTGTACTCGTCATCGACCCCGCCGGTCTCCCTCAGCTTGGCGAGGTGCGCCCGGAAGACCTCCTCGTCATGATCGATCACCATCGTGCGGATCTTGACCATCCAGAAGTCACGACCGTCGCGTCCAACCCTCTGCTGGCGGAAGAAGGCAGGGCCCGGGGAGTCGAGGCGCACCGCGACAGCGGCCAACATGAGGATCGGGAAGAGGAGTACGAGGGCGATCAGCGACCCCGCGATGTCGATCGATCGCTTGACAACCAGGTAGCCCTGCGACGTATGGACCTCATCGGCATCGTGGAGCAGCGCCGCGGCGACGAGGGCGACGAGTGCCACGAGCTCGCCCCCGACGAAGGCCACCATCACGTGGAACACCGGATCCCCGATCGGGAGCGCAACGAGGACCACAGCTGCGACGACAGCTACCACCCATGCGACTCCGAGTCGGAACGACTTGCCCCTCGCGACGAGGATCTGGCCGATGAACAGCCCACCGGAGGCGATCACGACACCGGCACCTGCAAGGGCGGCAACGATCGGTTCGGGCTCGAATCCGGAACCGAATGCGACGGACACGAGGAAAGGCCCCAGCACGGCGCCCGCGAGGGCACCGAATCCCGCAAGGACGAACGAGGCAATGGCGATACCCCGAGCCCATGCGCGCAGTTCCCTGCGTTCTCCGCGGACCGCCATTTCCGTGAATGGCGGGAGAATGCGGGCGATGAGGTTGTAGCCGAGGGTGAGTGGCGCCCGTGCGATCAATAGCGTCGCATATGTCACGGAGAACTCGGCCGCTGTGGCACCGAGCCGCGACGCGACGAGCGGACCCGCGAGGAGCAGCGTCTGTGACGCCGCTGCCGAAAGCACCAAGCCCGTGAGGAGGCCCCGATCCGACGACGCGGCGGCATCCTCAGTGGACAGTCTCGACGCCGTGGACGGCATCCGCCAGGGACGCCAGAGCACGATCACGAGGGGGCCGATGATGTGTGCCCACGCAAACCCCGCAACGCTCGGCGCGACAACGGCGACGGCCACCGCAATCGCGACGCGCAGGAGCGAAGCTGCCGCCGAGACGTATCCGTAGGCCCGGAACCGGCGGAATCCTGCGAGGTAACCTCGCCCCACGGCGAAGAAGAAGTGGACGAGGACCGTGAGCAGCACGAAGAAGACAAACTCGCCCCTCGAAGCGAAGTAGTCGGTACCTGCCATGAGGACCACGAGAGCGGCCGCCGCTCCTGTGGACGCGGTCAGCGCGATCGCACGGGGGGGCACGACCCATCCCCGACTGCCGAGCGTGAGACGCCGGATGACGAGCTGCTCGATGGGCATGAGAACGATGATGAAAGCGAGGAAGTGCGCCGTGAGCAGAACGCCTATCGGTGCGAAGCCCTCCTCACCGAGTGAGCGCCCACCGATGAATTGGTAGACGTAAGCGCCGAGTCCGGCGACGAAACTCCCGAGGACGATGTCGAGGGTTCCGTCGCTCGCCATGTACGAGTATCGGTCACGCCGACTCGCCGAACTCGGATCGGTTGATGCGGGCGTATCGTCGTTGTCCACGGTCCTCGATGTCGACACCGCGTGAGACTACCGATTCCCTTGTTCGATCCTCGGCACATCAGGCGTCCGGATGATCCCACTATTGGGGACGTGGAGATACCATCTCGTCGATGTCCGCCCCAGGCACCCCACCCTCCGCATCGAGACCATGGCTCGCGGCTTTCGCGTCGGCGATCGTGCCGGGTGTGGGCCAGTTCATCGCAGGGGACCGCCGTCGTGGGCGCAACCTCCTCATCATCAATGTCGTCATCCTCGTCGCGATCGCGTTCTTCTTCCGGGACCGGGTCGCCGTACTGACGGCGTGGCTCCAGCCGACATCGCTTGCCCTGATGATGGTGGGCAACATCATCCTGCTCGGTTACCGCATCTGGGCCGCTGATGACGCGTACCGGTCTGCCAAGGGCAGGGCACCTGCAACCATTCGCTCTCCGACTGCCGCAGTTCTCGGAGGTGCCGTCGGGCTGTCGATGGTCCTTCTCGTGCCCCACGTTGTGTTCGGCTACTACGACCTGGTCCAGTACGACCTCCTGACATCGGTGTTCACGGCATCGTCGACGACGACCACCGTCGTTGCCGGTGAGGACCCGACCACCCCGAGCACCGATGCGACGGGTTCGACGGTGACGACCCAACCCGGTGACACGACCACATCCACGGCACCTTCCGGATCGGCGATCTGGGACGGCCTCGACCGCCTCAACATCCTCCTCATCGGAGGCGACTATGGGACCGGGCGGACGGGGATTCGAACTGACACCATGATCACCGTGTCGATCGATCCGGAGACGGGCGACGCCGCGATGTTCTCCGTTCCCCGCAACTGGACGCAAGCCCCACTCCCCGATGGAATGGGGGTTTGGGACTGCAACTGCTACCCGGAACTGATCAACGAGCTCTGGGTCGCCGGTGAGCAGCATCCAGAGGCATTCCCGGGGCCCGGCACCCCTTCGGAGAACGCCGTGAAGGGCGTGATCTCGGAATTCCTCGGAATCCCGATCCACTACTACGCGATGGTGAACCTCGACGGGTTCGTCGACATCGTCGACGCGCTCGGCGGCGTCGAGATCTACATTCCGTCGACCGTGATCGACGAGGAGTATCCGAACGAGGACGGCACGACGACCGAGCGGATCCAAATCGATCAGGGTTGGCAGGAGCTCGACGGCCACCTCGCCCTCGCATACTCGCGAACGAGGAACCAGGACAGCGACTACTTCCGCATGAACCGCCAGCGCTGCGTCATCGAGGCGATCATCGACAAGGCCGACCCGGTCTCCCTGCTTCGCAACTTCGGGAAGCTTGCCGATGTCGTCAAGGACACGACGCTCACGGACATCCCCCTCGACGCGTTGCCGCAGCTCGTCCAGCTGCTACCCGACCTCGACCTCGAGAGTGTGGTGTCCGTCCGGTTCATCCCGCCCGAGTATCACCTCAAGTATCGAGACGACGGCCAGCCTGGCCGGGTCGCCAACATCGACCTTGTCCATGAACATGTGGATCTCGTCATCACCGATCCACAGCGTGCGATCGAGGAGCTCGGACTGGAGAAGCTCGACGACGTGTGCGGCCCACCTGCGTAGCACGACCATCCTTTGGTCGGCGCGGGGATCTGCTCTTGTCGGTCGCCGGCCAGGTACAGGGAGTCAGGCGCCCGCGTGTTCCTCGACCGTGGTCAGGACATCGGTTCGCCGGTAGGTTCGGCCATCGATCGTACGGGTGACCACCCATTCCGTCCGGGTCGTTCGAGGCTCGGGTCGCGTTCTCGGCTCGACGACAAAGTCATCGGACACGGCGGCACGGGGTAGCTGCGCAGCCGTCGCGCGTGCTGTCCACTTCGAAATCTCCTCGGGAGGCGGGGCCGGCTGAGTCGATACCGTGATGTCGTCGACTGCGACCTCCATCGCCGCAGAGGAATCGTCGGCTACCTCGATCATCTCCGGCCCTGCGTACTTCTTCCACACAACGGGGCGCGATGCGGACACGGGTCCGTCGAGCGGTCCGCGGTTGTTGATCTGCTTGTCCGGTCTCGGCACGGATGCCTCCTTCGCACCACGTTACCTGTGCCTGGGGCCACGGGGAAGGCCCAATCCCCTGCGACGACTACTGTCTAGCCCATGAAGCTGCTCATTCGGCTCGGTCTGATGGTCGTTGCGGTGTGGCTGACGTTCCGGATCGTCCCCGGCTTGGGCTTCGACGGCGAGCCGTGGGTCCTGGTCGTCCTCGCATTGGCCGTTGGACTGGCCAACGCCATCGTCATACCCATCCTCAAGGTCTTCGCCCTTCCCCTTCGGGTGATGACGCTCGGCCTGGCGACCCTCGCGATCAACGTACTCGTGATGTCCGGACTGATCATCCTCGCAGGGTCACTCGATCTCGGGATCACGAGCGACGGTGCGCTCGCCAACATCCTCGGGGCACTTGTACTCACCGTCCTGTCGTCCGTCATCTCGTTCCTGGTCAGGGACTGAGATGGCATCAGCTCGGTTCCTGTCCCCCGTATCGGGAGTCATCGTCGGCGTTCGCTTCGCCGTCAAGTCCCTCGAACCGAGCCTCATGCGCCGATCAGCGATCGACCAGGGCATCATCATGGGCGGAAGCTTCCTGACGGGTTTCGTCACCGGAGCAACTGCCGGAGCGGCGGCGGGGCTCCTCCCGATACCGCGATCGGGGCCTGCAACACGGATCCTCGGCATGGTCGCGGCGTCCGCGCGGTCGGCCCAGGCACTGAACGCCCGAGACCGGTCGAGCCATCCACCGATCGACGAATCCGAGGCGTGGGCAGAGATCGGCACGGAGGTCGTCTCGGCCCTTGCCCTCGTCGGGTTCGCAAGCCGAAAGGGCAGGGCCCCCATCGCCAATCCGTCCACCTTCAGCGCGGTGGGCGCCGGCACCCTCTTCGAAGCGCAGGCGGCGCTCGCCCATCGCCAGGATTCGCCCGACCTCGCATACCTGGGCAAAGCTGCCTCCGTCGCCGTGGGTCTGAACGTCGGCCTTGCCGGCATCGGTGGCGCCATCCTCACGGGCGGCAAGGTGGCGGCATTCGCCGCCCGACGATCGCGTATCGCTCCGGGCGTGGCGTTCGTCGGAGGCGTGGCGTTGACCGTGGTGTCTCTCGGTGTCTGCGGGCGGGTCGCGCTTGGGACGCTCCTCGGGAAGATCGCTGCCGGGAATCGCAAGACCGAGATCGCCTTTGCACAGGCCCCGACAGCTGACAGCGTGTCGGGCAGCCGGTACAGCCTCGCGGGATATGACACCCTCGGCCTCCAGGGTCGGAGACTCGTCTCCGAGACAACCACCGTGGAGGACATCGAAGCCGAGATGGGCGAATCGGCCAGGCGTGCACCCGTGAGGGTGTACGTCGGGCTCGGGACGGCCGACACGGAGGACGAGCGCATCGAGATCGCCCTCCAGGAACTCAAGCGAGCGGGGGGCTTTGATCGCTCGCTGATCATTGCGGCATCCCCCGCCGGAACCGGCTACGTCAACTACATCGCCGTCGAGGCTGCCGAGTTCATGGCTCGCGGCGATGTCGCGACCGTGGGAGTCCAATACGGCGAGGTTCCCTCGATCCTCTCCATCACGAAGGTGTCGGACGCGGCACGCGTCTATGGAAAGCTCGTTGCGCGCCTTCGATCCGAGATCTCGGAGATCGGACGAAACATACGCCTCGCATCGTACGGTGAGAGTCTGGGGGCCATCACCGCCCAGATGGGCGTGCAGCAGGCGTCGAAGGACGAGGGCAGGTTGATCGTCGATTTCGCATTGTGGGTCGGAACGCCCAAAGGTTCGAGGCTCTTCACCGAACTCACGGACGGCGGTACACCGGTGTTCGATCAAGCTGATGGTCTTCACGAGTGGCTCGAGGCAGGTCACGCGCTTCCCGAGACCGTCCTCCTCAACCATGACAACGATCCTGTCACGAAGTTCACGCCGAAGGTGTTCTACGAGATGCCGAACTGGCTCAAGACACACGACAGAGGCCGCAACGTCGATGCACGGATGCGCTGGCTCCCCGGCATCTCCTTCTGGCAACTCCTCATCGACACCAAGAACGCCGCAACCGTGATACCCGGCGAGTTCTACTCAACGGGACACGACTACCGAGCGGACCTCGCCGAATTCGTTCGAGCGGCGTACCGGTTCGATGATGTCTCACCGGCCCAGATGGAGGCCATCGAGGCACGGCTCCGGCGGTCGGAGATCACCCGGGCGGAGCGCATCGCCGAAGGCAGGGTTGGATCTGCCCCTGTCGATGCGGATCAGATCGGCTCTACGCCGTAGCGCGTCTTCACGAACCGCTCTGCCACGGCAATCAGGCCGCGCATGATGAACCCCGCCACGACGGACACCCCTGCGATCACCATCCACGCCTGCCAACGAGGCACACTGAGATCGAACAACTCCCTGAGTGGGTCAAGCGTGAGGACGATCAGGTAGCACCCGAACAGTGCTCCAATCATCACCATGTGGTGGAGCTCTTTGGGGTCGATGAGCTCGAACAGGACCACGAGTCCGAGGACGATCATGAGGGTGGTCGCGGCGGTCCGCGACTGCTGAAGGGTGAGGTCGAATGCGCCGAGCCTCGAGAGACCGTACAGCGCGAACGTCGCGATTCCCGAGACCAGGCCCGCCGGGACCGCGAAGGACAGGACACGGGGCAGGAACCCGTCGCGCACCGGGATCTCGCGCGGCTCGAACGACAGCAGGAATGCGGGGATACCGATCGTCAGCGAGCCGATGAGCGTCATGTGGCGCGGGAGGAACGGGAACGCGAGGCCAACGAACCCGATGGCGACCGCGAGGAAGGTCGCGTACACTGTCTTCGTCAGGAACAGGGCAGCGACGCGCTCCATGTTGGCGACCACTCGGCGACCCTCGGCGACCACGTGGGGCAACGAGGCGAACCGGTCGTCGAGCAGCACGAGCTGGCTGACGGCCCTCGTGGCGCCGGTTCCAGATCCCATGGCAATGCCGAGATCCGCCTCCTTCACCGCGAGGACGTCGTTGACACCATCGCCGGTCATCGCGACGACGTGACCTGATGTCTTCAGTGACCGGACGAGGTCCCGCTTCTGCTCAGGGCTGACGCGCCCGAAGACACTCGTTCGGTCCGCGACCGCTGCCATGGCATCCGCCTCGGTTGGAATGGCATCGCCATCGATGAAGCCTGACCCCGGGACACCGGTTGCCTCGGCGATGGCCGCAACGGTATGGGAGGCATCCCCCGAGATCACCTTGAGGGAGACCTGCTGTTCGGTGAAGAACCGAACCGTATCGCCAGCGTCCGGTCGGATCTGCTCGGCGAACAACAACAGGAAGACCGGCTCCACATCGGTGATGGTGCCGGTTTCGACCTGATCGGGTTCCGTTGCAGCGACGACCACGCTTCGCCGCCCTGCCGCGGATGCTGCGTTGATGCCGTCCGCAATGGCGGCATCCATGGGCTGGGGAAGCACGAACTCGGGGGCGCCGAGCACCCATGCAGAACCATCGTCGAATGAAACAGCGGAGAACTTCCGTTCCGACGAGAACGAGATCCTCGCCGTAGGCGTCAGGTGGAGCGAGTCGTCGAACCTGTCGGCGATCGCTTGCATGGTCGGATTCGGATCATGGTCGGCTGAGGCGATCGATCCGAGGATTCCCTGAGCGTCGAAGCGTCCGCCAGAGAAGTCCTCGACACCGACGAGCTCGATCGATCCGTCCGTCAGCGTGCCTGTCTTGTCGACGCACAGGACGTCGACGCGTGCGAGGGTTTCGACGGCAGGAAGCTCCTGCACGAGCACGTTGCGCTGCCCGAGGCGGATCACCGCCACGGCGAATGCCATCGACACGAGCAGGACCAGGCCCTGGGGCACCATTGCGACGACTCCCGCAACGGCGGCGACAACCGCGTCTGATACGGGTCTGTCGGTCTGGAGCTGGCTCCACAGCAGGAGGCTGGCGGTCGGGATGAGGAGCCATGTGACGATCCTGAGGATCTGGTCGATCGAGGCCGCGAGCTCGGACCTGGCGAGCGTGAACTTCCTCGCCTCGGCAGCGAGACGGTTCGCGTACGAGTTCTCACCGACCGCTGTGACGAGGAATCGGCCGGTCCCTGCGACGACGAAGCTTCCGCTCATGACGGTCGCACCTTGCTGCTTGAGTATCGGATCTGCCTCACCCGTGAGGAGGGCTTCGGAGACCTCGAGCCCTGAGGAGTCGATCACCGTTCCATCCACGGGGATCGCATGTCCACGGGACACGACCACGATGTCGTCCATGACGACACCTGCGGCCGGGATTTCGCTGACACCAGCAGCCCGTTCCACCGTGGCCTTCGGTTCGACCAAGAGCGTCAGGCGGTCGAGGGTCCACTTCGCGCGGAGCTCCTGGACGATTCCGATCAACGCGTTGATGACCATCACGATGCCGAACATCGCGTCGATCGGATGGCCGAACCCGATGATCACCACCACCATCGCACTGATGATCGCATTGAAGCGGGTGAGGATGTTCGCCCTGAGGATGCTCGAAACCGACCTGGATTCGGTGCGCTCCACTCGATTCGTGCGGCCGGCGCGGACGCGTTCAGCGACGTCCTCGTCGCTCAGCGGGTGGACGGCGGCCGGAGGGGTCGTGGTCGTGGAGTCAGCCTCCATCGGCACCGTAGAGATCCGCATAGTCGCCCATCGCCGCCTCGATGACGGCACGCGCGTGCGTGGCGCCGTACACGAGGGGGATCCGGACATCGGCTGAGCGGCCGGGAAGCACCTTGTAGGTCAGGAAGTAGTGCTCGAGTCGATCGACCATGGCCTTCGGGAGGTCGGAGAGCTCGGTCACATCCGCCCACACTGGATCGACGTCGAGCACCGCAACGATCTTGTCGTCCGCCTCCTCGCCATCGATCATCTGGAAACCGCCCACGACCCTCACCTGCATCGCGATCTCACTCCGGTCGATGGGGCGCTCGGATACGACACAGATGTCGAGCGGGTCGCCGTCTGATCGCTCCACCTCATCGCAGAGCGCCGCGACCCGTTCGCCGCAGTACGTGCGCGGGATGAAGCCGTAGAGGGACGGTGGTGAGCTCGATCCGGTCTGTGGTCGATCGACCGTCAGATACCCCGTCTCCTTGTCGACCTCGTACTTGATGACGTCGAGGGGCGTCATCTCGATGAAGGCGGTGACGATACGCGGGGGGTCGGCGCCGACCGACAGCCCGTGCCAAGGGTGCGGACGCCAGCGATAGAACGGTTTGGGGAAAGCCATGCGCCTTGTCTACCACACCGGCACACCTTGCGGGCCGTTCGGGCCCTCACACCTGCAGCGCCTCCCCCGCGATCGCGTGGACGGCGAGCCCCAGAGCGACGGCGTCCTCGACAGAGACCGAGCCGTCAGCTGGGATGTCGAGCTTGGCCCCGTGCCAGCCATCCCGATGCCACACCGCTCCTGCGGGCAGTGGAATCGCAGCGAAGGTCTCGTCGAACGGCCATGGATTCACGTACAGGTAGGAGCTCCTCGCCGGATACCAGCCCATGGCGATCTGGGCGTTGGCATCGGAACCCTCGTAGTCGACTACCTTCGGGGAGAACCACTCGGTGGCGATGTCGAATCCGTGGGGCCAGAGATGCGGGCCTGCGATCTCGCCGCGGATCGCAGTGTTGACCCGGATCATCGCCTCGATGGCGGCATGTGCCGAGGCTGCGAAGGCAGCGCCGGCAGCTCGATCGTATGGCTGGACTTCCGTGTCGCTGACCCTTTCATCGTCGATGGCAACCTCGGTTCCACGTTGGGAGGCCAGCCGTTGGATCGCCGTGGCGAGGCGCGTCGGCGCCCATCCCTCGGTGAGGGGTACGACGAGCTCGTCGGTCCCTGCGTTCACGCGGATGAGGTGGTCGTCGAGGTCCAGGCGGGAGGTCAGCTCGCTTCCGTCGATGAGGGGGGTCGGGGATGCCGCAAAACCCGAGGGTGTGGGGATCATCGCGACGTGGCCCCAACGGGGCTCGGGAGGCGCGCCGGCACGGGGGAACGCTGTGAGTGCCTGCGCATACTTCTGGAGGGAGGAGCGTGTCTCCTCCCACTGCTCGGGGAGATCGCTGATCTGCATGGCAGTTCCTTTCGTTTCCGGTCAGGCAACGCGCGTCATCCGCGGATCGTTCCGGGACCCAACCGTGACGGATCTGTCTACTCGCCGCGGCCGGCGAGGTCGTGGGCGATCTCCTGTTCGATCGCCGACCGATCGCGGACGGGGCCATTGACACCCTCGTTCAGCCAGTCGTCCTCGTCGCGATCGAGCGCCCGCATGACGTTGAGGCCGATGATGATCACGATGCCGAGCGCGATCCCGAAGCCGAAGGTCGGGAACGCGATGATCGAGAAGTCGTACGCCCGTGGCTGGACGTTGAGGGTGATTCCGCCCGAGGGGTGCAGGGTGCAAGCGAAGACTCCACCGTATGCGGGTTGGAGCTCGAACGACTGGATCGTGTTCGGTGCCACGACCCAGTTCCCGAGTGTGTGTGGCACGTCGTCACGGTTGTCGAGGACGAGGGTGTCGTCGGCGTAGAACGTCCAGGTGGGTGGGATCTCGAGGGGGTTCTCACCCTGGAGGATCAGGTCGTAGGAGCCGAGCGGGATCTCGATCGTGTGGACAATCGGGTCGCGGGACCCCTGGGTGTAGATGAGGAGTGCGATCGAGGACAGGGCGAAGACCACGAACGTCGACGCGACGAGGATCAGAACCGCTTCGATGATCCGACGCCGCTGGGAGATGGGTTGCTTCGTCGGAGGCAGGAGTGGCGTCGTCGTCATCTAGAAGAGGTAGAGGGTCGGGTAGATGAGTACCCATGCGAGGTCGACGAAGTGCCAGTACTTCACGACACCCTCGACGCCCCAGAACTGCGTGGACCCGAAGTGGCCCCGCAACCCGAGGCTGAAGACGATCAGCAGGGCGATAAGGCCGGTGATGACGTGGAAGGCGTGGAGCCCGATGAGCATGAAGTACGACGACCCGTATGCCGTTCCGGGCGGATAGTGCAGTGTGGCCTCGTGGAGTTCGATCGACACGCCGACCATGAAGAGAAGGCCGAGGCCGATCGTTGCTGCCGTGAACAGCAGGAAGTTCCGACGATGGTTGTACTTGATCGACGTCTCGGCGAGGTACGCGCTGATCGACGAGAGGAGTAGCACGATCGTGACGGCGAGGGCAAGGATCTGGTTGAGGTCCTCGGGCCGCTCCGTGCCGGTCGTGAAGTACCTGGCAGAGAGGAACGCCGCAAACAGGAAGCACTCGGAGAAGATGAACATCCACAGCCCGATGCGGTTCGCCCGGGGCTGGAACGACATGTCCTGGTGGTATTCGTCGTGGTCGAGGTCGTCGTGGCCCGGAGCGTCATGCGCGGTGTCGAGGGTCGTCATCAGTGGTCCTCGCTCCAAAGGGCCCGGATGTGCATGAACGTGTCGAGGATGATCCATCCCTTGGCGAGCACGAACGGCAGGAGCGCCCACAGAGCCCAGGGCTCACCGTTGCCGATGTCGGCGACGATGAACTCGACGATCGTCATCACGGCGAGCCAGAAGGCGCCCCAGAGGCCCTTGCGAGTGGCCTTGGACAGCGCCGCCCTGTCGATGGCGACTTGTTCAGTCGTCATGCGTGCTCCTCCCGGGATCTGTATCCGTGGGCGGACCCTCGTCGGGGCCATCGTGGCCGCGAGCGCCTTGTTCAGCGGGGAAGTAGGCGTGCACGGAACCTTCGATTCCGTAGTCATAGGGGTGGCCGACGACGCGGGGCTGGCTGGTGAAGTTGTGCGTCGGAGGAGGCGAGGAGACGAGCCATTCCAGTGTGCGCGCGTTCCAGGGGTTCGGTCCCGCCTTTGGCCCCCAGATTGCGGAGTACACGAGGTTTCCGACGAAGAGCAGGAAGCTCGCACCGAGGAAAAGGGCCGACACCGAGGCGAACTTGTTGGCACCTTCGTAAGCGGGTGGATAGTCGCCGATCCTGCGGTTCATGCCGTTCATTCCTGCCCAGAAGAGGGGAATGAACGTGGTGTTGAACGTGACCGTGACCCACACGGCGAACACCTTCCCGAGCGTGTCGTTGTACATGCGTCCCGTGAATTTCGGGAACCAGTAGAAGGTCGCCGCGAGGAGGGCGAAGATCGCTCCACCGACGATCGTGTAATGGAAGTGCGCGACCACGAAGTAGGTGTCGTGAAGGTGGATGTCGGTTGCGACATCAGCCAGGAAGATCCCGGTGATGCCACCGATGAGGAAATTGAAGAGCCAACCGAACCCGAGCACAAGGGGCGTGCGGAACCACAATCGACCCTGCCACAGCGTCCCGATCATCCCGAGGAAGATCACACCGGTCGGGATCGAGATGGCCTCGGTGAGGATCATGAAGGGACCGTGGAGGAAGTCGGCCATGCCGCTCGTGAACATGTGATGGGCCCACACGACGACGGACAGACCCACGATGGCGAGCAGCGACGCGACGACTGCTCGATACGCGAACAGTGGCTTTCGGGCGAAGGTCGTCGTGAGTTCGAGGATCACGCCGAATCCGGGAAGCACCATGATGTACACGGCAGGGTGCGAGTAGAACCAGAAGATGTGCTGGTACAACAGCGTGGTACCGACCTCCGGGGTGAAGAAGGCCGTTCCGGCGACCCGGTCCATCGTGACGAGAACAAGGGCTGCTGCGAAGAACTGGGTCACCGTGAAGGCGAGAAGTGCCGTTGCGAAGGCAGCCCACGTGAAGATCGGTAGACGGCCCCACGTCATGCCCGGTGCGCGCATCGTGATGGTCGTGACGAGGATGTTGATGGCGCCGAGGATCGACACGAGGCCGAACGTGATGATGGCCATGTTGAAGAGAATCTGGCCAGATTCGTTCGTCACCGACAACGGCGCATATGCGGTCCATCCCGCGTTGAATGCACCGAGCAGAGGCGCCGCAAGCAGTGCGACCGCCACCGGCGGGAGTAGCCAGTACGCAAGAGCGTTGATCCGCGGGAACGCCATGTCCGCTGCACCCACCTGGATCGGGACGACGTAGTTGCCGAAGGCACCGATGACACCTGCGACGGCCACTGCGACCATCAGGATCCCGTGCATCGACACGATCTTGTTGAAGTCGTCGAGGTCGACGATCCCGATCCCGGGCGAGGCAAGTTCGATGCGCATGATCATCGCTGAGATCCCACCGATGAGGAGGACCGCAATGAGTGTGACGCCGTACTGGATTCCGATGACCTTGTGGTCGACGCTGAAGCCGAAGTACCGGCCCCACGACTTGTCCGTCGAGACTTCCGCAGTCTTTCCCACCCACTGCCTGCCGAACGCCTCGATTCCACCGACGCCTGCGAGCCACCCGATCAGGGCGAGGACATAGCCGACGATGACCACGATTTCGTCCGTCGGGCTTCCTCCGCGGATGGCGATGGCGATGGCAACGCCTGCCACGTACCCGACTGCTGCCAGGAGCGTGCCACGTACCACGTACTTGAATGGTCGATGTGCCTTCGGGCGACCCTTCTTCGACGTCCGGGGCGGCTGTGCTACTCCCCTACCGGAGGTGGCGGCCCCAACGGGTGGTTCCTCAACCATCGTCATGACTTCACTCACTCTCCAAGAGGGTCTCGATGTACTCGTTGAACTCGGCTTCGGTCACGACCCTGACGGGCATCGCCATCTGGGCATGGCCTGCGCCGCACAGCTCCGCGCATTGGATCCGGAGGTTGATGTCGTCGTCGATACCGCCCTCGGCCTCTGCCGTCGCAAATGCCTGTGTCGTCAAACCCGCGATGGCGTCGATCTTGATCCGGAAGGCGGGAATCCAGAAGGAATGGTTCACGTCGACACTGGACACGTCGTAGCGGACCCGGGCGTGGGCAGGTATGACGAGTTCGTCGAAGGCCTCCGCACCGTTCGGGTAGGTGACCTTCCAGAAGAACTGGGCGCCCTCAATGCCGATCGCGTAGTCGGCACTTGGCTCACCCCTTATCTCGGCGAGGCCGACGAATCCGGGATTGATCACTACGAAGATCGCAAGCGCGGAGGTGATGACCAGCCACGTCGTCACGACGACCCGATTATCCCTCTGGGGCGGTCCGTCCTCACGCTGGGCTCCGTTTGAGCGCCACCCGATCAGTGACCAGGTCATCACGGCGAGCACGAGGGCCATCACGGGGGCTCCGAGGTATTGGAGCAGCACCATGGCCTCGTCGACGACCTCGGCTTCCGCGGCCCATTGGGCAGGAAGCCAGCTGAACTGGGCAACGGCCCAGATCATCAGAACGGTGTACGCCAGCCAGAGCAATCCGACCGGTATCCACGATCTTCGCACACATCCTCCAGGCGTCCGTTGTGCCGAATGTGGCACGGATGCTAATCCCACCCACAGGACACCCCGCCAACGCATCGGTGCCGCATGGGTCGGCGCATCGTAACCGAAACCTCCCGAGTATCCACAGACACAAAGATCATGCCTACCTCGCACCTGACAATCGCTTGGTCGCAGCTGCTGTTCGGTGGGTCGTATCCTGCCCGTTGCGGGCCCGTAGCTCAGTTGGTCAGAGCAGGCGACTCATAATCGCTTGGTCGCAGGTTCAAGTCCTGCCGGGCCCACAACTGGTGGTTCTCCGGTGAGATGAGCACCTGTCTGATGATGTGCGAACAGCGGGACTCGGGTGCCGCGCGGTAGGCACCGGTCCGTGTCCCTGCGCATATTCACGGTGGTGCTTCGATGAGGCTTTGGGTTCAAGTCCTGCCGGGCCCACACCTGGTGGTCCTGCGGTGACATGAACACCGGAGCGCCGCTGTCCTGACGTCGGATCTTGTCTGGGTTCCTTGAGCCAGGTCCGGGTCGAGATGCCTCACATGGCCTGGCCCGCTGCGATACTTCTGACATGCGCGGAACCTGGTGGTCAGGTGATGAGCAGCGCATGGCAGGAAGCGTTCCGTTCGAGCAGAGAGAGGGCGACAATCGCTGTGACACCACCGGACGATGTGCATAGCCAGACCACGTTCGTCCCCGGCAACCGGCTCAAGACACCACGAGCAGCGGGGTTCGCGGGCATCATCTTCGCGCTCCTCCTCGGAGCGTCCTACGTTCTCATCAGGTTGTCGATACCGGTGGATCCGTCAACCGGTCCCGCGTGGATCGACGAGCAGGCAGAGATGGTCACCTTCGCCCTCAGCCTCGTCCCGCTGAGCGGGATCGCCTTCCTGTGGTTCATCGGTGTCATCCGTGACCGGGTCGGCGATGCAGAGGATCGCTTCTTCGCCACGGTGTTCCTCGGAAGCGGCCTGCTCTATCTCGCCATGCTCTTCGTCTCGGCGGGCCTGGCCGGCGCGCTTGTCGCCACGTATCAGGCAGAGCCTGTCGGATCGGTCGAGAGCGGCCTCTACGCGTACGGTCGGGAGGTCACCTACCGGATTAGCAGCGTGTATGCGATTCGTATGGCAGGCGTCTTCATGATCTCCCTCGGCACGATCTTTGTCCGAACGAAAGTCGCTCCACGATGGCTCGCCATCCTGACCTACGGGCTCGCCCTGATCCTGCTCGTTAGCGTGAACTACAGCCTGTGGCTGACTTTGGTGTTCCCCGCCTGGGTTCTGATGATCAGCCTCCACATTCTTTGGGCGAACCTTCGGTCAGGTGGTGACTTCGCGAAGCTGCCGGAGAGCGCTACGGAGCAGTAGTGCGATCGTCGGTTGGCGTGAGGTAGTGGTAGCGATAGCGGGCCTCGAAACCCAGACCCCTGTAGAGGGAAACCGCGGCTGCGTTCGTGCCGAGCACCTGGAGGAACCGTGTGGTTGCGCCACGGTCCGACGACCATGCCGCCGCGGCGGCCATGATCTGTGTGGCGAGGCCCTGCCGTCGGTGCCCGGGATCGACAGCGACCGAATACACGGGTGCGAACCGACCATCGAGCGCCACCACGCCACACGCACGGTCGGGGATCCAGAGCCCAGCGGCCCGACCAGCCATTCGCCCGACGATCCGCAACCACGGTTCGACCGCCGAGGGCCCCCGAGCGTTGAGCCGGTGGAGGTCGTCGGTGAACGCCCTGTCTGAGGGATCGATGAACTGAACGGCAGCGGCGTTCGCCCGTGCGTTGCCGCCAGCGGTCATGACGATGGTCTCGTCCTGCCGTTCGAGACCCCACGATTCGACGATCTCGTCGACCACACCCGGTTCGATGAGCGGCGTGACCCTCACGACGAAGGGAGACCCTCGATCCGAGAGCCATGAGGCGATCGCATCGCGTGCGGCGATCGACGTCTCTGGTGTGCCGACGGCACCAGCGCTGTTGACCCTTCGTGTCCAACCGCCATTGGACATCACCGTCCATCCGCCGATGTCGATGCGCTCATCCGGTGACCAGGTGGCGTACGCGGCCCCCTCGAGACCGGCGACCGACGGGGTCACGTCCGAGGAGCCACGACGCGCTCGAGGCTCGCGAGCAGCTCGATCGGGAACCGAGTCGGTCGTCCGTCGAGGGTGGTGCACGCGGCGAGGACCGTCTGGGTGGCGAGCGTCTCGTCCCCACGGAGGATGCGTTGCCCGAACACCGCGCTGGCCCGACGAACCTCCTGCACCCACGTCTCGACCACGAGTTCGTCGCCTTCGAGCCCCGGGCCCAGGAAGCGTGTCGTGATCTCCGCCACGACGATCTGTGTCCCGAGGTCGGCCATCCCGGTGAGGGTCCACCCGAACGACGCGAACAGGTCGATGCGCCCAACCTCGAAGTACTGGATGTACACCGAGTGGTTGAGGTGACGGTACGGGTCGAGTTCGTAGAAGCGGACCGAGATCGGGGTGCTGTGGACCATGGCTCGGAAACTAGTGGTTCGCGTCGTCGGATCGTCCAGGAGTGATCCCTCCCAAGCCGCTGGCGAATCCGTGCTGCCGCCACGCCTCGTAGATCGCGATCGCTGCGGCATTGGCGAGGTTGAGCGACCTCCCCCCGGGAGCGATCGGGATGCGGAGACGCTCCGTGACGGCAGGATGGCTGAGGATGTCGTCTGGGAGGCCGTCGGACTCCCTGCCGAACAGCAGCGTGTCACCTGGGAGGTAGCCGACATCGCTGTACAGGTGGTCCCCGTACTGGGTGAACGCGAAGACGCGGTCGGGGCGCTCGGCAGCCACGAAGGCATCGAACGACGGATGGATCGTGACGCTTGCGAACTCCCGGTAGTCGAGCCCGGCCCGCCGCATCCGGGCATCGTCCAAGCTGAAGCCGAGCGGCTCGATGAGGTGGAGGTCACAGCCCGTGTTGACCGTGAGGCGCATGAGATTGCCGGTGTTCGGCGGAATCTCGGGTTGCCACAGGACGACTCTGAACACTGCTCAGCGCTCGTCCCGTGTCGCCTTCTCGAAGAGGATCAGCATGCCGAGGGCCGGATCCTTCGACTGAATCGTTTTGACTCGGTCCCAATTCTCCCGCACCTGCTCCTGGAGCCACGTTGTCGCCCGCCCGAGCGAGACCCACTCGTAGGGCACCGGTGAGTGCTGGGGCGGCTTGGTCGCAAAGACCATGAGACGGACGCGTATTCCGGCAGGGTGATAGCCGGTGCCGGTCGCGATGAGCTCGCCAACGAGCGCATCCGCCGTGTCGGGGCCTATCTGACCGAACCGGCGTAGGACGGCGTGGAGCACTTCAGGGTTCCGTGCGGACTTGTTGAGGACCGCTGCTCCCTCCTTGACCTCGCCGATGATCACCTCGATATGGGACTCGTCGAGCCCCAGGATCGGATCGGGGTCGATGCGGAGGCCCCCTGTCGTCGTGGTCGAATCCCCACCTCCCGCTCCGGGGAACCTGAGCGCGAGGACGTCGATGTCGGTGACCGACCGTGTATCGGTTCCCTCGAGCATCTCGAGGATCGGATACTCGGTGACCGTGAAGAAGCCATTCGTCTGCAAGTACGACTTGACCAGAGCGACAGCGGTGTCCATGTGAGTGAGCCTAGGAGGAGGCGTTCGCCGAGATTCCAGACATGCACAAGTGGGAGTTCGCGATGACCGGTGTGGAACCAGCCGGAAAGAGCGACCGCAAGAGTGCCGAACCGACCTCAGGCATCTGCTCCAGGAGGGCCGACCCACTGTCCCAATACCCCCAGAACACGATCAGGTCATTCAGACCGACATCGCCAGCGATCCAAACCACACCCATTCTCCTGCTCATCGAGAGGATCGTACCCACACATATCGGCACGCATGTGACTGCCAAAGCCGCGATGCGGCCGGTAGCGGATCCGGCAAGTTCAGATAGACTCTGAAAGGTCGATGCTTGATCCACGGATCGCCGAAATCCACATCGCAATGGCCGGTGCAGTCGAGCACTTTGGCCGCGTGCCGACGAATGACGACCTTCGAACGTACTCAGTGAGCGATGGCGAAGCGACGCGCTCGCTGCACTACTTGGGCACGCCCGATGGTGTGGCCGCCGGCCTTCTCGAAGTGGCTGACGAACTGCAACTGAGCGATCGCGTCGTGGAAATCTGCGAGGAGCATTTGGGCCGCACCTGACGCCACATATGGACGCGTCAATCACCGGTCGAGTGCGGGAGGTCGAGCGGCTGACTCATAGCTGTGACGGCGGTGTCGATGCCGCAGGATCCTGGTCAGGTCGCAGGAGCGGAGCGCGATGGCATGATCCTGCGAATTCCGGAGGCGATGATCCGCCATCCGAGCATGGCGGCGACCATGAACCCTGACGTGACCACGATGAAGGTCCTTGCGGTGCCGTCGTCCCACACCCATCGACGGAGGAGCATCCCGACGAGCACGGTGCCAAGTGCCAGGATGATCCCGGCCCGCCATTTCGTGGGGTCGATCCTCCCGCGCAACGCGAGGACCGTCACTCCCAGACCGAGGAGGAACGGCGATGCGACCCGAAGGTAATCCCACCCATCGGAGGTGAACCCGTGGTCCTCCCGACCGATGACGGCGAACGCAATGACCATGAGTGCGTCCACGATCCAAAACCACCGCTTCATGGTCCCTGAGCGTAGGGAGAGCACCGGCGAACCACAGCTGGGTCCCACCACCTAACCTGTCGGCTCGATGGACTTCACCTTCACCGACGAACAGCAGGCACTCCGTGGAATGGTCAGGGAGTTCGCCACCGACAGGATCGCCCCCAACGCAGTTGCGTGGGACCGCGATCACCACTTCCCTGCCGATGTCGTCAGGGAGATGGGGGACCTCGGTTTGTTCGGCATCACTGCCGATCACCGTTGGGGAGGGGCAGGAAGCGACCTCACAAGCCTGTGCATCGCGATCGAGGAGCTCGCCAGAGTCGATCAGTCGGTGGCGATCACGCTCGAGGCGGGTGTCGGACTCGGTATCAACCCGATCCACGAGTTCGGCTCGGACGAGCAGAAGGAGCGGTGGCTCCCCGACCTGGTCGCCGGTCGAACCCTCGCAGGGTTCGGACTGACGGAACCGGAAGCGGGATCCGACGCGGGCGCGACCGCCACGAGGGCCGAACTCGACGGTGACGAATGGGTCATCAACGGCGCAAAGGCCTTCATCACGAACTCAGGTTCCGAGATGACGAGCCTGGTGACGATCACCGCCCGGACAGGGCCTGACGAGATCTCGACCATCATCGTGCCGTCAGGGACTCCCGGATTCGTCGTCGAGCCGCCGTACCGCAAGATGGGCTGGCGTGCATCCGATACGCACGGGCTCACGTTCATCGAGTGTCGGGTCCCCGCCGCCAACCTCCTCGGTCAGCGGGGACGGGGTTTCCACCAGTTCCTCGCGACGCTCGACGATGGCCGAATCGCCATCGCAGCGATGGCGGTCGGGGTCCTCCAGTCGTGTCTCGACGAGTCACGCCAGTACGCACTCGACCGCAAGAGTTTCGGGCAGCCGATCGGGTCCTATCAGGCGATCGCATTCAAGATCGCGGACCTCCAGGTGATGACGGAAGCGGCACGGCTGCTGACGTACCGGGCCGCGTGGCTCAAGGACACCGGCAGGCCCTTCAAGCAGGAAGCGGCGATCGCCAAGCTCTATGCGACCGAAGCGGCCGTCACGGCAACGCGCGATGCGACCCAGATCTTCGGCGGCTACGGGTTCATGGACGACACGCTCGTCGCGCGCCAGTATCGCGACTCGAAGATCCTCGAGATCGGCGAGGGAACCTCCGAGGTCCAGCGCCTCGTGATCAGCCGCGGTCTCGGAATGCCGATCAGGTGACGATCTCGACCTCGATGAGGTCGGTGCGATAGGCAGCTAGGAGGTCGGGATCGGGCACGACACCGAGCCCGGGACCGCTCGGCACGCGCATCACTCCCCCAGCGAACCTCGAGGCGGTCACGTCGGCTCGAAGGAACAGCTCGGCTGGTGCGACGTCGGAGATGAAGGCGGTCGGGTCCGAAGCGAGGAGGTCGGTGTACGCCCTCCCGATGCCCGTCTCGATGAGCCCTGACGCACGCCACTGCTTTCCAAGCCTCGTGGCTGCCTCTACGACGGCGAGCGCACCGCTCCACCCGAGGCGCCCTGGCTTGACGGTCACACCGGCGACGGATGGCATGTCGAGCGCGCGGAGAGCGCCGTCAATCGTCGCTGCGGTCTCGTCGGCGAACATCGGGATCCCGCCGGTGTCTGCGAAGCTCATCGCGTCCGGCGACTCCCAGTCCGAGAAGGGCTCCTCGATATAGGCGAGACCCGCCTCGGTCAGCGCGGACCGGTCGTCGTCGGCGAGCGCAGGGAAGGAGCGATTCCCATCGACACCCAGCGTGATATCCGAATACCGGTCACGAATCGCCCCTAAGTGCCGAGTCTCGCCGGGGGCGACCTTGACCTTGAACGCTCGAATCCCCTGTTCGAGCAGCATCTCGACCCGGTCGAGGGCTCCATCGATCCCGACCGATACCGAGACGGGCACAGTCGTCGTCGTGCTCGGCAGGAGGGAGTCCCCCGCCAGGAGGGCACCACGGTCGCTCATCGCCTCGTTGATTGCAGCAGCGACGGTCGCGGTGGCGATGCCTTCGCGGGCTAGGGACATGAGCTCGCCGATCGTCTCGTCCTGTCCCGGATAGGGAGCGGCCTCACCCCATCCGACCACGTCCGTGCCGATCTCCACCAGGACGGTCGTGCGCCGATCGATCCGCCCCGTCGCGGTTCGGAACGGCTCCCTCAACGGGATCTCGAGGACATGTAGCCGGACTGCGACGGGGTCTCGTGGCATGGCAACCGACGTTAGCCGAGAGCCATGTCGTGGGCGCCTGTCGAGGTGTACCGTTCGCCGTGTGATGGGCCAGTGAATCCCTACCTCGTCGGTGCGGTGACCATCACCGCCTTGATGCTCCTCGTATGGCTCATCAGCCTGATCATCTCGGACGTTTCCATCGTCGACATCGCGTGGGGTTCCGGCTTCGTGCTCGTCGCTTGGACCACCGCACTCACCAGTGGCGAGTGGGGACCGGTCACCGTGGTGATGGTCGGAGCGACCACGCTCTGGGGCCTTCGCCTGTCCGGGTACCTCGCGTGGAGGAATCTCGGCCACGGCGAGGATCCCCGATACGCGCGAATGCGGGAAGGCCGTGGTCCCTCGTTCCGCTACACGAGCCTCATCATCGTCTTCGGACTCCAGGGATTGCTGATGTGGATCATCTCGATGCCACAGCAGGCGACGTCGGCATCCACGGCTGAGATCGGCGCCCTCACGGCTCTCGGGATCGTGGTGTGGGCGGTGGGTCTCGCATGGGAGGCCGCCGCGGACCTGCAGCTCGCACGCTTCAAGGCCAACCCTGACAACAAGGGCAAGGTCCTCGACTCGGGGGTGTGGCGGTTCTCGCGCCACCCGAACTACTTCGGCGACTTCACCGTGTGGTGGGGTCTGTACCTCGTCGCTGCGTCGGCCGGGGCATGGTGGACGATCTTCGCTCCCGCCGTCATGAGCTTCCTCCTGCTCAGGGTGTCCGGGGTGACGTTGCTCGAGAAGAGCCTCACCAAGACGAAGCCGCAGTATGCCGATTACGTGGCGAGGACGAACGCGTTCTTCCCCGGACCGCCTCGACGGACGCCGTGAGCGGTGCCCCGACCCCGGATGAGTCCACGGGGATCTCGGGGTCGGATCGGGGGAATCCCCAATGGCGATGGAGGCCCTGACGATGGACGATGTGGGGAGCATGTCGAGAAAGGACCGCTGATGACAACACAACCCATCGAAGCAGGACTCTCCACCGAGTCACGGAACTGGGGAGCCATCGGACACCTGTCCGCGTTCGTCCAGTTCATCGGAATCCCTGCACTCGTCGGACCACTCGTGGTATGGCTCATGAAGAAGGATGACCCGTTCGCAGCAGACCAGGCCAAGGAGGCGTTGAACTTCAACATCTCGATGGCCATCTACTTCGTGGCATCGCTCATCGCGATCATCGTCCTCGTCGGGGTACTCCTCGTTCCCGTCGTGGTATTCAGCTGGTTCGTCCTCGTGATCGTGGGAACGATCAGGGCTTCCAACGGCGTGGCGTATCGATATCCGGCAACGATTCGCTTCATCGACTGACCAGACGTCATGACCCGAGCTGGGGAACCCTACCGGCCCCCGGCTCGGGTCATCGTCGTGTATGGTCGGCGGATCCCAGCAAGGAGCATCGATGCGTCAGAACACGGCCCTGGGGATCCGTGGCGCTGGGCCCCTCCACTGCGGACGGGACTGCCCATGAAGCGGCTCGACCGCATCCGGAGCTGGGCAGAGGACGGATTCGCCGAACAGGCCCAACGGGTCGAGGTCACAAAGGCCGAACGTCACTATGGCGACTACTTTCGCATCCGGGCTGGGTACCTCCGCAGCAGGGTCGAGGGCGACACCATCGCCTTCGACCAACTCATGGACGCAGCAGAGCCTGTTCTCGAGGCGTTCGGTGCGCCATCGAATCCCGAGGGACTCCTCCGCGCAGCCGCGGCGAGCGTCGTGTGGGAACGCACCGAGGACGTCCCTCCCGAACTGTGGCGTCCCGCCTGGAGTGAGATGTTCGACAGGGCCGGTGACACACTCCGTCACGACGACCTGGCCCCGGACAAGGCTTCCATGCTGTGGCGGGTCGCCCACCTTCGGACGTTCGGCGCGCTCACGTCGATTGACAGGTTCGCGGGCGCTGTCCGGCCGACGGTGCGCACGGTTCCGTTCTACATCTTCGTCAACGTCCCCGTCGAAGAAGTGCTCAGCATCGCCTCGGGGTGCGTCGACGCATATACGACCGTCGTCGACGAGGCGGACTCCTGGATCGACCCCTCGCCCTGACCTGCTCGACGCGGGGTTGGAGGACCGCGCTGGTATTCTCCGCCGGCCGGTCACGACGTTGGTCGGCTCCTTCCGGGGTAGCTCAATTGGCAGAGCGGCGGACTGTTAATCCGTAGGTTGTGGGTTCGAGTCCCACCCCCGGAGCCCGGCCCTGCAGCCGTCTTCGCCCGGGAACCGTTGCAGCGTCTACAGAGTCTCCCCCACTCGGTAACACTCCATCGCGCGCCGTATCTCTCCCGATGCTTCCCCTCCCGCGCCCCCACCTGCCCTCAGCAACCCACCGCGCGGATCACGGCCTGGCCCTCCGGTGTGTTGCTCGCACCCCTGAAAACCTCAGCAGCGGGCGACCCAGCCGTGACGGCGCTCCCCCAGTCGGAGAACTCCCTCGTCACCGTGTCCCCGAGGGTCAACCCATCCCCGAGCCTGGCACCGTCCGCATACCAGAACAGGCACAAGTCCTCCGCTCCCGGCGCGTCGATCCTCGCGGCGTACACCTGGAACGGCTCCCCCGCGTCGGAGCCCGACGCCTTCGAGGTGGCGAGGATCGTGTAACTCCCGGACCCGATCCACGCATCACCGAGCAGCGTTCCATCGACCTCGCTCTGGGCGCTGCTCGTCACCACTACAGCGGTCGTGCGCTTCCGCCTTCGGTTCCGTCCCAGAGCGCGCCGGTGAGGGCACTGACAAGGACCCACAAACCGATCGCCCCAACCACCACTCCAAGGACTGCCCACTTGAGGATCCGGTCACGCTTCGCCTGGTCCCAACAGGGAATCGATGGCACCTCCCGACCGGTACGGCGGGTAGCGTCGCAATCAGCCGTCGATGTTGGGAGTCGCCGGGGGTCGCAAGGGAATCGTCGGGGGATCGATCCACGTCTGGAACCACTGCTCGAGCACGAAGAGCATCCACACTGCGGCGTTGTTCTTGTTCGCCCCTGTATCGCCGCGTTCGAGCAACGCTGCCACCCGGTCGGTGTCGAACAGTCCTCGCTGTCGAGCCTCGGGTGACAGCACCATATCGCGAATGAAGCCCTGCTGCTCGGTGAGGAACGAGAGGTCCATGAAGAGACCCTGCTTCGGCCGGTACATGACCTCTCTCGGCAGCCTTGGCAGCATCGCCTCCTTCAAGAGGCTCTTCGTCTCCAACCGGTGCATCTTGTCGAGGGCAGGGATTGTCGCCGCCCACTCCACCAGGTGGTGGTCGAGAAACGGCGATCTACCTTCGAGGCCGTTCGCCATCGTGGCGATGTCGACACGGACCTGGAGGTTCTCATTCATGTTGGTCGTCAGGTCGGCACGGGACGCAGCGTCCTCTGACCTGTCGTCTCGTTCGAAGTATGGGGCGAAACGGTCAACGGCGGCCTGATACACGTGTTCTCGGAGGCCCGCCGTTGCGACCGCCTCGAACAGGTCGTCAGAGGCGTACGTCACCCAATCGGTATAGCGCTCGGCAGGCGTCCGGGTGGACCCAGCGAGCACCTTGCCGATGTTACGAATGGACCGGTTGGGCGACTGGAACGGAGCGCTGCGGCCGAGGCCCGCCATCCCCACCCGCAGACCTCGCGGCACACGGTCGATCCAGTCACCCGCCCTCGCTCCCGCGTGTCGCCGGTACCCGAGGAAGCTCTCGTCGCCGCCGTCGCCGTTAAGGGCCACCGTGACGTGCCTGCTAGCGATTGCCGAAATGCAATACGCCGGAATGGTCGCCTCATCGGCGTTCGGCTCACCGTAGAACCAGGCGAGGCTGGAGCTGAGGGCTGCAACATCGGGGGTCACCACATACTCGGAGTGTTGGGTGTTGTAGCGTTCTGCGACGATACGGGCATACCGCCGCTCGTCGATCGACTGCTGCCGGAAACCGACCGTGAACGTTCGCACCGCCTCCGCTGAGTTGAGGGCCATGGAGGCGACCACGGCCGAGGAGTCCACTCCGCCGGAGAGAAATGCACCGAGCGGGACATCCGCCGTCATCCGGGCCGTCACTGCATCGTCGAGTTGCTCGATCAGCTCGAGCTTCAGTGCCTCACGATCGTGGACGCGCCGCAAGGGCATTGGCTCGGGAAGGGACCAGTACCGATGCTTCTCCATCCTCCCTGAGGCGTCGACGGTCAGGTAGTGCGCCGGCTCCAGCCGGTGGACACCGGCGAAGGCGGTGTCGGTTCCGGGAACGTACCGGTACAGGAAGTAGCTATCGATGGCCCCAAGGTTCGCAACGCGAGGAAACCCGGGCCAGCGGAGGATCGACTTGATCTCCGAGCCGAACAACAGCGAGGTACCGAGCCAGGCGTAGTTCAACGGCTTCTGCCCCAGGCGATCGCGCGCGATCAGCAGCAGCGCCCGCCGGTCGTCCCACACGGCGAACGCGAACATCCCCCGCAGCCGCTCGAGAACCCTCTCGCCCCACTCCAAGTAGCCTCGGAGCAGGACCTCGGTGTCCGAGTTACTCGTGAATGTGTGACCGAGGCTGGTGAGTTCCTCGCGCAGCACCTCGAAGTTGTAGATCTCACCGTTGAAGACGAGCCTGACCGAACCCGACTCATCCGCCATCGGTTGATGTGCTGCCGGAGTGAGATCGTGGATCGCCAATCGGGTGTATCCCAGCCCGACTCGGCCGTCCGACCAGCTCCCCGTATCGTCGGGACCGCGATGCTGCACCATGGCAGCCATGTCGGCGATACGCCTCTCGATGTCTTCTGCGTCCCCCATAGGCACCGGAGACCACACGCCGACCACACCGCACACAGACTAGAACCTCCACCGCTGACCGGCCCGACGACCGCACATCGGGTGCGGTCGACCTCGGTGCGACTCTAGCGTCAGCAGCCACGTTGCAGGCAGCTCTGTCCGGCACCCACGCAACAGCTCCCGGAAGGCCACGGTGACCGCCACAGCTCGACCTCTTCGAGGCGATCGAACTCCCCACCAGTGTCTCGGGCGAGCCGACGTGCAAGCAGGGAACGAGGTTTGCCACAAACTCGAACGCATCGCCCACGGATGACACGAACTACGAACGTACGAGCAGTTGGAGACGGCACGAGCGTTGGCTCAGATGGCGTACCGCAAGGTCGCGGCCACCGGTGA
>DATHUV010000063.1:0-15718 GCA_035461905.1 Acidimicrobiia bacterium
AACGCACAGCTTACTCTTTGATCAGGTATTAGAACTCGACGGCGCGCTCGAGAGCTATCTCGCCGATGAGGAGACCGATGGCTGGTCAGCGCTCATCGTGTGGCGCAATCCCGACAGCTCACCCGAGTGAGAGCGCCTCACAGATAGGCGGCGCCGACGCCTCGATACCCGTCAATCACGACGGAAGCGGACCAGGGGAACGTAGAACCACGCCCACGCCACCAGGGCGGCGATGAGGCTCGTACCGATGGCCGCGGCACGCTGCTCGAGGAACAGCGCCGTGACGAGGTAGACGGCTGAGCCGAGGGCCACCGCGAAGGCGACGGTACCGACGATCGTCATGCGAACGGTGAACAGCAGGTGTGCCCGCGAACGCCTCTTGACACCGGTCTGGGGAGCCCTCATCCGCTGGTGAGCGCTCGGGGCGATGAGGAGCACCACCGCGATCGCAGAAGCAATGAACGAGGTGTAGAACGCGACGCCCTCATCGCTCGTCAGGTCGGTGAACGGTGCCTGGAACGGGATGGTGAGGAGGAACGCGAACAGCACCATCACGCCTGGCAGCGTGGTTCGAAGGCCCTCGAGGATGGCTCGAAAGGCGTCATCGACGTCCCCGTCGGCAGGATCGACGATCTCTTCGCCTTCATCCATCTCGTCGTGTACCGCCATGCACCCATGATGCCCACGTTCGGTGCGTCGTGCACGTCCACCTCCCCCACTCCGACGACGGGGTACAATCTTGAGCACCCGCTCAAGAATCGAGAACAACCCATGGCAACACCAAACCCGCCTCGCCGGGTCGCGATCGTCGACGGACTCCGCACCCCGTTCGCGAAGTCGGGAACCGTGCTCCGCGACCAATCGACACTCGACCTTGCGAGCTCCGTGGTGGCAGAGCTACTCGCCCGTTCCGGCCTCGACGGGTCCCAGGTCGACAGGGTCGTCTACGGCTCCGTCGTCCAGGACGTCGCCGCCCCGAACATTGCCCGTGAGATCGTCCTCGCAGGTCCCTTCCCCCAGACCGTCGATGCGTACTCGGTGACGCGTGCGTGCGCGACGTCGACCCAAGCCGTCGTCGACGCAGCGCAGGCGATCATGCTCGGCGACGTCGACGTCGTCGTCGCTGGTGGCGCGGACTCCCTGTCGAAGCCCCCCGTGACCTACTCGGATGCCTTCGTCGACGCGCTGATGCGAGCGAACTCTGCCAAGGACCTCCCATCGAAGGCGAGGGCGTTCAGCCGGGTCCGCCCGAGGGATCTCGCTCCCGTACCGCCCGCGATCGCCGAGCGGTCCACGGGCGAGACGATGGGTGACTCGGCCGAGAAGATGGCGAAGGAGAACGGAATCTCGCGCGAGGACCAGGATGCCTACGCCATGGCATCGCACCGCAAGGCCGTCGACGCGTGGGACGCCGGCATCTTCGACGACGAGGTCATGTCACTCCCGCTGCCACCGAGGTACTCGGACTCGGTCGAACGCGACACACTCCCGAGAGCCGACTCAACGGTGGAGAAGCTTGCGCAGCTCAAGCCGGTGTTCGACCGGCGGTACGGGTCCGTCACCGCAGGCAACGCCTCACCGCTCACGGATGGGGCATCAGCCGTCGTCCTCATGGCCGAGGAGACGGCCACGGCAATGGGATACGAGCCCCGGGCGTTCATCCGGTCCTACGCCTTCGCCGCGCTCGATCCGAACTGGCAGCTCCTCATGGGTCCGTCGATGGCGACACCGATCGCCCTCGACAGGGCAGGGATGAAGCTGACCGACATCGACCTCATCGACATGCACGAGGCGTTCGCCTCCCAGGTCCTGTCGAATATTCGGGCGTTCGCCTCGAAGGAGTTCGCAGCCAAGCATCTCGGTCGCAGCGAGCCGATCGGCGAGATCGACGAGGACGCCTTCAACATCTACGGCGGATCGATCTCGATCGGGCATCCCTTCGGAGCCACGGGGGCACGCCAACTCATCACGATGGCGAACGAGCTCAACCGGCGAGGCGGGGGTACCGCACTCGTGACCCAGTGTGCGGCAGGCGGTCTCGGTGCCGCAGTGATCCTGGAGAAGTGACATGACGTTCGAGAACTTCCACTTCGAAATCACCGACGACGGTGTCGCAACGGTCCTGATCGACCGGCAGGGTGAGTCCATGAACACGCTCGGCGTCGACCTCACGACGGAGTTCCGGGACATCGTCGCCCGTCTCGAGCAGGACGATGTGAGGGCAGTCGTGATCGGTTCAGCGAAGAAGGACTTCCTCGCAGGCGCCGACATCCGCATGTTCGACACCTTCACGACCCCCGAAGACGCCATTGCGGGCCTCGAGGTCGCTCATGGGCTCTTCCGTCGCATCGAGGACCTCCACCGTACGGCGGGTAAACCGGTCGTCGCTGCGATTCACGGTGCCTGCCTCGGCGGAGGTCTCGAGCTTGCGCTCACGGCATCGATGCGGATATGCACGAACAGCTCACGAACCCAGCTCGGACAACCCGAGGTGCAGCTCGGGGTCATCCCCGCCGCCGGGGGTACCCAACGCCTCCCCGAGACCGTCGGCCTCGCCGCCGGACTGGAGATGATCCTCGGAGGGCGACCTGTGCGGCACCACAAGGCACGGTCCATCGGCCTCGTCGACGAAGTGGTGCCCCCTGAGGTCCTGCTCGACGTCGCCCGGAAGCGGGCCCTCGAAGCGATCGACGCTCCCCCACCGGAGCGAGTCATCGCGTTGGACGTCTCGACCCGAAACCTCCGGAGACTCGCCCTCGAGAAGAACCCCGCCGGCAGGAGGGTCCTGTTCTCGAAGGCGACCGATGCCATGCTTTCTGAGTCGGGTGGCCACTATCCCGCCCCCAAGCGAGCCATCGAGGCCATCCGGATCGGGGTCGACCACGGTCGCGAGGCAGGGTTCGCAGCAGAGATCCGATTCTTCGCAGAGCTCGTCTTCACTCCCGAGTCCGAGGCCCTGCGGTCGATCTTCTTCGCGACGAACGAGCTGAAGGCAGACTCCGGCGTCGAATCGGACGCCACTGCCCGGTCCGTCAGCCATGTCGCCGTCCTCGGCGGGGGCCTCATGGGAGGCGGCATCGCCGCCGTTTCGGCGATCGAGGCCGGACACACGGTCCGGATCAAGGAGATCGACCAGGCGGGCGTCCAACGTGGGCTCGCGTACGTGTCGAAGGTGCTCGCCAAGCGGGCGAAACGCCGCCGGATGTCCGACTTCGAGGTGGATCAGATCCGCAACAGGGTCACGGGGTCGACGGCATGGCGGGGATTCGGCAGCACCGACATCGCTATCGAGGCGGTGTTCGAGGATCTCGACGTCAAGCGATCGATACTCGAAGCCTTCGAAGGCGTCGCCCGTCCCGACGCGATCTTCGCATCGAACACGTCATCGCTCCCGATCGGCCACATTGCGGAGGCGAGTTCCCGGCCCGAGACGGTCATCGGCATGCACTACTTCTCCCCCGTTGAGAAGATGCCCCTTCTCGAGGTCGTCCGCACCGAGGCGACCGCCGACTGGGTCACCGCCACGGCGGTCCGGGTGGGGAAGGACCAGGGGAAGACCGTCATCGTCGTCAACGACGGGCCGGGCTTCTACACCACCCGCGTCCTCGGGCCGTACTCGGTTGAGGCCCAGTTCCTCCTCGAGGAGGGCGCATCGGTCGACGCGATCGACGATGCCCTCACCTCATGGGGATTCCCCGTTGGCCCGCTGCTCCTCGCTGACGAGGTGGGCATCGACGTTGGAGCCCATATCAGTGTGATCCTTGCCGAAGCCTTCGGTGCAAGGATGGAGGGTCCCCCGATGATGGCCGGCCTGATCGCCGACGACCGCAAGGGACGCAAGAACCAAAGAGGCTTCTACACCTATGACAAGGGTGAGCGCGGGGGCGTCGACGAGAGCGTGTACGCAGCGCTCGGATTGCCATCCCTTCGACGGATCGTCCCACGGTCCGAGATCCAGGAGCGGATATCCCTCGCCTTCATCAACGAGGCAGCACGATGCCTCGAGGACGGGATCCTCCGATCCGCTCGCGACGGCGACATCGGAGCCGTGTTCGGCCTCGGGTACCCACCCTTCCGGGGGGGCCCGTTCTGGACGATCGACCACCTCGGCGCGGACGTAGTGGTCGCCAAGCTGCGAGCACTCGAGGAGCGGCACGGCGAGCGTTTCGCACCCGCACAGATCCTCGTCGACCACGCCGAGTCCGGGGAGCCCTTCCGCCCGAGGAACTGACCTCGGCATCGCTGCGGTCCTCAGCGGTGGCCGCGGTCGGCACCCTGTGCGATCGTCGCGCAGCCCCACAACTGGGTAGCCTGCGGCCCGATGTCCCACGAATTCCGCATGCCAGACATCGGCGAGGGCCTCACCGAGGCCGAGATCGTCGCCTGGCTCGTGTCCGTCGGTGATGCGGTCACCGTCGGCCAGCCCGTCGTCGAAGTCGAGACCGCCAAGACGACGGTCGAGATCACGGCGACGCACGCCGGCACGATCGACCGGCTCATGGGCAGCGTCGGTGACACAGTCAACGTTGGCGATGTCCTGTTCGTCGTCGGCGGCGGCGAAGCGGATGGCCCGCCCGACGCAGCGCCGGACATCGACCGTGGGGATGCCACCCACCCAGCGGATGTCGCGACATCCCTCACGGCCTCGTCCGGCACAGGATCAGTCCACGTCCGGGCGACACCCGCAGTCCGCCGCCTCGCAGACTCGCTCGGTGTCGATCTGGCCTCGTTGGAGGGAACAGGGCCGGGCGGAGCGATCACGAGGGACGACGTCGAGCGTGTGTCCGGAGGTGGATCCGGGGAACGCCTCGAACCGCTCACCGCGACCCGCAGGGCGATCGCCGCCCACATGGCGGAATCCTGGTCGACCATTCCCCACGTCACGGTGCAGGGAGACATCAGGGCGGAAGCACTGCTCGAAGCGCGAACGAGCGACGATGGCGGACCGCTTCCCGTCGAGGCGCTTGTGGCGAAGTCGGTCATGCCATTGCTCTCCCGCTATCGGGAGTTCAACGCCTCCTTCCGTGGATCGACGGTCGCCTACCGGGACGCGGTCCACATGGGGTTCGCTGTCGACACGGAGGCTGGCTTGATGGTGGTGGTCGTCAAGGATGCGCACTCGCTCAGCGTTCGCGACCTGGCGACCGAGTTCGAACGCCTCGCGACGGCGGCGATCAACGGGACCGTCACTCCGAGCGAGGTCACGGGGCAGACCTTCACAGTTTCGAACATCGGCGCCCTCGGTGGCGGCCACGGCACGCCGATCATCCCGATGGGAACGAGCGCGATCCTCTCGATCGGACGGGCATCACCGACTCCGATCGTCGAAGACGGTGAGGTGGCGATCGGCCTCGTAGCCCCCATCGACCTGTCCTACGACCATCGCATCATCGACGGGGCGCTCGGCCAACGATTCCTCGCCGACCTCATGACCTCCCTTGAGGTTCTTGCGTAACTGGGGTCCACCCTGGGTGGAACCCAGTTACGCAAGAACGGGATGGCTCAGGTGTAGTCGTCCATCGGGGGGCATGAGCAGAAGACGTGGCGATCCCCGTAGGCGTTGTCGATGCGACTGACCGGCACCCAGTACTTGTCACGACGCAGCGACGGAACCGGATACGCGGCCTGCTCCCGGCTGTAGGGGCGGTCCCACTCGTCCGCAACGAGGTCCTCTGCCGGATGCGGGGCGTTGCGCAGGATCGATCCCTCCACGGCGCCGGCCCCCTCGAGGGCGTCGATCTCGGCCCGGATGGCGAGCATTGCATCCACGAACCTGTCGAGTTCGTACTTCGACTCGGACTCGGTTGGTTCGATCATCAGGGTCCCTGCCACAGGGAACGACATCGTGGGCGCATGGAATCCGTAGTCGATCAGGCGCTTGGCGATGTCCTCGTTGGTGACACCCGTCTCGTGTTGGATGTGCCGGATGTCGAGGATGCACTCATGGGCGACGAACCCGTTCGGTCCCGTGTACAGCACCGGGTAATGCTCGCCGAGCCTGCGTGCGAGGTAGTTGGCATTGAGGATCGCGACGTCGGTCGCGCGACGCAGGCCCTCCGGCCCGAGCATCGCGATGTACATCCACGAGATCGGGAGGATGCCAGCCGATCCCCAAGGTGCTCCCGACACGGCTCCGAAGGTGCCGTCTGGTCGGTCACCGCCGACATGGCGGTGACCGGGGAGGAACGGCACGAGATGGGACCGCACACCGATCGGTCCGACGCCGGGCCCCCCTCCGCCGTGGGGGATGGCGAAGGTCTTGTGCAGATTCAGGTGGGACACGTCGGATCCGAACGAGCCGGGCTCCGCGATCCCGACCATGGCGTTGAGGTTCGCTCCATCGAGGTAGACCTGCCCGCCGTGTTCGTGGACGATCTCACAGATCTCGACGATCGCCTCCTCGAACACCCCGTGGGTGGACGGGTAGGTGACCATGATCGCGGCCAACTCGTCGGAGTGCTCGATGGCGCGGTCCCTCAGGTCGTTGACGTCGATGTTTCCGTCCTCATCGCACTTGACGACCACGACTCGCATTCCCGCCATCACCGCGGAGGCCGGGTTCGTTCCGTGCGCAGACGAAGGGATCAGGCACACGTCGCGATGACCCTGACCGTGAGCTGCCTGGTAGCCGCGGATCGCGAGGAGACCGGAGAACTCCCCCTGTGCGCCACTGTTGGGCTGAACTGACACCGCGTCATAGCCTGTGATCGACGCGAGCCACGTCTCGAGCTCGTCGATCATCTGGAGGTACCCCTCTGCCTGGTCGAGGGGTGCGAACGGGTGGATGTCGGCGAACTCCGGCCACGAGATCGGCACCATCTCTGCAGATGCGTTGAGCTTCATCGTGCACGAGCCGAGCGGGATCATGGACCGATCGAGGGCGATGTCCATGTCCTGGAGCCTGCGGAGGTACCGCATCATCTCCGTCTCGGAGCGGTACCGGCGAAACGTAGGGTGGTCGAGGAAGCCCGTGCTGCGTGAGAGGGACTCGGGAATGCCCCGCTCCTCACCACGAGCATCCCCCGCACCGAGGAGGTCGCAGAGTCCGTTCACGTCGTCGGCGGTCTTCGCCTCGTCGAGCGAAACCCCGATGGTCGTTGCGTCGACTCTCCGAAGGTTCATCCCCCTCGACTCGGCGAGCGCGACCACCTCGTCCGCATCGTCGACGCGTACCTGGACGGTGTCGAACCAGGTGTCGTTCATCACGGACACCCCGCCGCCGCGGAGGCGGGCAACGAGGTCGTTCGTGAGCGAGTGGACGTGTTGCGCGATCGCGGTCAGTCCCTCCGGACCGTGGTACACGGCGTACATTCCGGCCAGGACAGCGAGCAGGACTTGCGCCGTGCAGATGTTCGAGGTCGCCTTGTCACGTCGGATGTGCTGCTCTCGTGTCTGGAGCGCCAACCGCAGGGCCTGTCTCCCCGCTCGATCGACCGATACCCCGACCAGGCGGCCCGGCAGTGACCGCCTGAAGTCATCGCGCGTCGACATGAACCCGGCGTGGGGACCGCCGAACATCATCGGGACGCCGAAGCGCTGCGAGCTACCGACGGCCACGTCGGCACCGAGCTCGCCTGCAGGGGTGAGCAGAGCCGATGCGAGGAGATCGGTCGCAACGGCGACGAGCGCACCGGCTTCGTGGATTCGGTCGACGATCGGTCCGATGTCACGGATGCGGCCAGAGCTGCCCGGATATTGGAGCAGCACGCCGAAGACGGAGCCCGGGTCGAGGTCGACCTCGGGATCGCCGACGACGATCTCGAAACCCAAGGGGTTTCCACGGGTGATGACAACGTCGATCGTCTGGGGATGGCAGTCGGCGTCGACGAAGAAGACGTCACTCTCGCTGGTGCCCACGCGTTTGAGGAGCGTCATGGCCTCGGCGGCCGCCGTGGCCTCGTCGAGGAGGGACGCGTTGGCGATCTCGAGCCCGGTGAGGTCGGCGATCACCGTCTGGAAGTTGAGGAGCGCCTCCAACCGGCCCTGTGCGATCTCGGGCTGGTATGGCGTGTACGCCGTGTACCAACCGGGATTCTCGAGGATGTTGCGCTGGATCACCGCGGGTGTGATCGTCTGGTGATAGCCCATGCCGATGAATGACCGATGCACGGTATTGCGAGCCGCTCGCTCGCGGAGCGCCGCAAGCGCCTCGGATTCGGTGAGCGGACCGGGCACCTCCGGGAGTCGGTGGCTGCGGATGACCTCGGGGACGGCGCGATCGATGAGATCAGCGAGATCAGATGCGCCGACCTCGGCGAGCATCGAGTTGACGTCGTCGTCGGATGGTCCGACGTGGCGGGTCACGAACGACCCGGTTCGGTCCGGGACTTTGGAATCTGGCTCAGGCATCGGGTTGCTCCTCGTGGCACGTGGTACTCCGTGCCCCGTCTGTCGCTCGACCTGAGAGATTCACCGCCGTGCGGCTTTCCCCTTCGGTGAGGGTCCGAACACCCTGCTTTCCAGATGCGCCTCGTTCGTGCGGTCCGTGTGCCTGAGAGATTCCCGGGGCGGTTGCTCCTTCGGCGTCGGTCGACCGACTCTCCCGCACGACTTCGTCAGCACCCGAATCGTACCCTCCCGTGGCGCAGGCCGCTACGAGCCCTCGCCGCCGCCCACGACAACGGCAACCGAGAAGATGATCGCGACGACAGCGAAGAGGATGCCGATCAGGACGATGACCCCGTACACCTTGAAGATCGTGCCCAAGCTGTTCGTGGCCGAAATCGCCCGCGCCTCGTCTCCTGCCATCGCTGCCGCCCGTGCGTCATCGGCGGCGCGGTTCAGCAGGATGCCCATCCAGATCGGGAGCCAAGCGATGATGAGCCCGACGATGGTGATGGCGAGCAGCACGCCGTAGATGATCCCGAGCGTGCCGACGAGCTTCATCCAACCTGCGGCGTCCTGGAGTGGCCGCATGACGTTGGAGACAGCAGGGTTGTTGGTCGATGGCGGTTGATTGACGGTCATGGTGCTCCCTCGCTGGTTCATGCCACGATACCGGGTGAACGCCGAGGGAAGGGATCAGGCCACGGCCTCGGGGATGTCGAGGGCACCGAATCGGCGCTTGAACACGACATAGGCGATTGCACCGACAGGTATGGGCAACCAGAACTGGAAGAGTCGGTAGGCCAGGGTTGCGAGCGTTGCATCCGGTCCTGGAATCCCCGCGAGGGTGAGCATCGCGACGAGCCCGACCTCCACGAACCCGAGGCCTCCCGGCGTGAGAGGGATCATGCCGAGCACCGCGGCTCCGGCGAACGACAGCAGAACGAGAGAGACGCGGGGTTCAGCTCCCACGGCGAAGAGCGCCAGGACGAGGACGAGGTAGTCGAGCATCCAGTTCGCGACCGCCGCCGCGAGCGCCCGTCTCCACCGTTGCCCGAGTGCAGCCCTCACGTCGTTTCGTTGTCTCAAGAAGCCCTCAGCGGTCGGCGCCCAATCGCGGCGGAGTCGAATGGCGAGCCATCCGACGACCTTCTCGACGAGCGTGCCAACGAGCAGGAGGGGCCTGTCATACCTGACGAGGAGGAACACCGCCGAGAACATCACGATGAACAGGGCAGTGCCCACGACCGCCACCGGCAAGAGGCCGTTCGGTATGGGTGCCGACAGCGCTGCGAGGAGGACTGCGATCCCGGGCAGCGAGAAGAGCACGAGGTTCGAGATGAACGACACCGATGCGAGGGCGGTCGCCGCCTTCACGGGGGAAACCCCCGAGACCGACAGCATCTGGAAGTACGTCGCACCTGCTGCCACCACACCTCCCGGAATCACTTTCGCCATGGCGTTCGAGACGAGCTGGGAGCTCGCAGCGATGTAGCGCGAAATGCTCGGCACGGCGATGTGGGTCAACTCCCACGCTGCCATGAACGCGCCGGTCATCGAGAGTCCCATGAGCAGGTACCACCACCAGTCGACGCTTGCCAGCTCTGGTGCCTCGCCGAGGAAGTCGACGATCGTGGGCAGGAAGAAGTAGAGGCTCACCAGCGCGAACGCGAGGAAGAGCAACCGCAGAGCGATCTTCTTCCACAACTGTGTGTTCCTCGGACGAGCCGGTGCCGCGTCAGCCATCTGGTTGCACGCCCCCTGTTCCGCATCCAAGATACCGGAGGCCCGACCGCCAACGGGCCGGGGTCAGGGGGCGGCGACCTGCAGTGCGGCGTCTGCGTCGGCGTCGATCTCGTTGCAGATCGCCCTCATCTCGTCGAGGTAAGACCAGTAATCGACCTGGATCGTGTGCCGCGGCCGATCCTCGTACCGTGCGGCGAGCTCCTCACGATCCCGGGCGATCGCCGCCTTCATGGTCGCAACCGTGGGGAGTGGCGCACCGCCGAGGAGGCGGCTGACCCACTTCGCCTGTTGCTCGGCGAGCGGGGGTAGGGCACCGACTGGTTGGATGAGACCGACGAAGAAGAGGCCGGGATAGTCGACGCTCACGACGCGCCGATAGAGGTCGACCCGGTTCTCGACGACTTCGACGACCTCCTCGAGGAACGGGAACGAGATCGTGTAGCCGGTGGCGTAGATGATGACGTCGCACCTCGTCGTAGTGCCGTCGACGAACACCGCCTCGTGCTCTGTCGTTCGTGAGAGCCCGCGACGAACCGCGACATGTCCATCCTTCACGAGCCTCAGGATGTCCTGATTGACGGTCGGGTGCTGGGAGAGGATCGGTGCGGCCGGAGTCGGGAACCCATACGAGCCCTGTCGACCCCTGGCGAGGAACAGCAGGGTCCGATACAGGGGCCGTTGAACGGCGAGCGGAAGCCGCGTGCTCATTCGCGTGGACCACCGATCGAGGGGACGGCCGAAGACGTACCGCGGCAGGACATGGGCTCCACTGCGTGTCGACAGCGTGACGGACCGCGCATGCCACGAGAGCTCGGCGGCGAGGTCGACCGCCGTGTTCCCGGCGCCGACGACGACGACGTCCTTGCCGATGAAGGGTTCGGGCGTTCGGTATGCCTGTGCGTGCATGATGTGCCCTGCGAAGGGGCCGTCGGTCTCGGGGAGATTCGGGTCCCAGTGATGGCCGTTGGCAACGATGACCGCTCGATACGCCCTTGTCGTCTCCGCCCCTGACGCCAGGTCGCGAACGGTGACCGACCATCGGTCCTCGAGAGGGACCACGGAGATGACCTCATGACGGAAGGTGATGAGCGGCGCCAGCCCGAACGCCCGCGCATATGCCTCGAGGTATGCCAACACCTGGCTGTGGTGCAGGTAGGTCGGCCAATGCTTCGGCATCGGCAGGTCCTCGAGGGCGATGCGCTCCTTGGAGGTGTCGACGTGGAGCGATGCGTAGGCCGGCGACCTTCCGTTGTCGTTGTCGTACCGCCACAGTCCACCGATGGCGCTTCCCATCTCGTAGCAGTCGAACGCGATCGATCGTTCCGCGAGCGCTTTGATCGCCGTCAGTCCGGCAACGCCCGCGCCGATGACGCATACGGGGAGTTCTTCATCCATGCGCGAATGATGGCACACGATGATTGTTCGTCAGGTATCCCAGCGGACCCACGCCCCGTGGGCGTGCGCCGAGGCGAGCACCCGCGTCTCACCGCCTGGCCATCGTGTGACACTGAGGATCGGCCCGTCACCTGTGTAACCGCTGGGAGGCGGCTCGAAAGAGACATGTGCGAGCGGGCGTCGGCGCGTTGCGCGGGCTCCCGCCTCTTCGATCACCGATGCCACGCTTCCCTGCATGTCAGGTGGCAGGTACTGCCACATCACGGAGTGCTGGACGATCGTCATGACACCGGGCGGCGGTTCGATCCGGAGGTGGTGGTCGAGCCACGATTCGGCCGACGTCTGGTCGATGTGGGGTGGATCGTCGGCAGCCAGGCCGAGGGCAGCAGCGGTACGAGCGAATCGGTCGGTCTGATCGGCCCAGATGAACGACAGGAGCCGGAGGCGCTGCTCATCCCGGGTCACGTCGATCGGCGAAAGGTCGCATCCTCGTCGTTCGACGATGGAGAACTCCCGGGTCGCCGGAGCGGGACCGGACCACTCCGAGGTGATGACGGCAGGGCTCGTGGGGTTCCCCCATGTCCACGATCCCATCTCGTATCGGTACCGGTCGAGCAGCAGGTTGAGTCCACCAGACGCACCGATGTCGAACAACCGCACCTCTCGCTGCTCCCGATCGAGCGCGTACATCAGGCCGGGGAGCAGGACAGCACACCGTCCGATCTCGTTCGTCTGGGGCGCCACCGACAGGGCGTCGCGCAGGTACCCGTTGTGGGCACCAATGACGGCCAGGAAGTCCGCTCCGACGGTGGCCGCATCCGGTGATCCCCCGACCGATGGGTAGTGGATGGCGAGCTCGGGGGCGAGCCCCATGAGGACGAGACGGTGCACCCCACCCATCAGTCGCAATGCCAACGCAGCACCCATGGGATCAACGGGGAAGGCCTCCACCACGTCGGCAACGGCGCCACCGGCGTCGAGATCGTCGAGCGCGACGGTCAAGAGGTCACGGTACAGCGGGGATCCCAGCGACTCGCACCAACCGATCTGGTGGATGAACGCCTCTCGGATGCGGTCACGGTCGGTCACCGGCAGCCATCGCAGGTCATGACGGGTCGGCGGCGGGCGTCGCGAGCGGCGTCAGGAGATCACGAGTGTTGTTGGCGACCGTATTCACGAGGGTGGAGACCGGGTACTCCTGCATCCGTTCCGCCGGGTACACGGACATCAGCGCCTCGAGTGCAGCGACGTCGTCGTTGCCCGGGTCGAGCCAGGCGTCCCAGTTCTCGGAACGCACGATCACGGGCATCCTGTTGTGGATCGGTGCGACCAGGGAGTTCGGTGTCCCCGTGAGGACGGTGGCGGTGAGGATGCGCTCGTCCGTTTGGGGATCCCTCCACGACGACCAGAGCCCGGCTGCGGGAAGGGGCGATCCATCGGCCGAGTGGATGAAGTGGGGCAGCTTCCCCTTGACCTTGCGCTCCCACTCGTAGAAGCCGTCCATGGGGATGATGCACCGACGCCTGGTGAAGGACGCACGGAACATCGGTGCGGAGGCAGCGGTCTCTGATCGGGCGTTGATGGCTCGGTTCCCGATTTTGACGTCCTTGGCCCACGCTGGCACGAGTCCCCATCGGAACGACGTCAGCACACGCTCACCGCCGTGACCTGCGACCGCGTAGATGTGCTGGGTCGGTGCGACGTTGAAGTTCGCCGCGAGCGTCTCGGTTCGGATCACCTCGACGCCGAAGTGTTCCGCGTAGAACTCCGGCTTTTCAACCTGGACGAACCGGCCACACATGCGCTGAGCGTACTGCCTCGCCGATCCGCCGACGGACGACGCGAACCTTCGCGGTCAAGGGTCCTACCTTTACCGCCGATGAACGATCCCATGGTTCCCATCCCTTCTGCGGCGATTCAGTTCGCCAACGTCTCGAAGTCCTTCGGCAAGGTCACCGCCCTCGACGACGTGTCGTTCCACGCACCCGTGGGGTCCGTAACCGTCCTCCTGGGACCGAACGGGGCAGGGAAGACGACGACGGTGCGACTGACGACGGGAGCCGTCGTCCCCACCTTCGGTGCGATCCTCGCGCTCGGCATGAACCCGCTCCACGAGGGTGATGAGATCCGCTCGCGCGTCGGCGTCGTGCCGCCGAAGCCCGCGTTCTACGACATGCTGACCGGTTGGGAGAACCTCCAGTTCGCCGCAACGATCTTCGGTGCGACGGAGACGTCCGCACGGTCGGCGGCGGAGCGGTTCGGAATCGACCACGCCCTCGCCCAGGAGGTCGGTGGGTACTCGACGGGGATGCGCACCCGCCTCGCCCTCGCGCGGGCGGTGATCCACGATCCCGAGCTACTCATGCTCGATGAACCGACGGCAGGACTCGATCCCGAGTCCTCCAAGGCGGTCCTCGAGTTGATCCGGGAGATGGCAGGCGTCGGCCGAACCATCGTGATGTGCACCCATCTGCTACACGAGGCCGAGGGGATCGCGGACCAGGTGGTGCTGATGGAGGAGGGTTCGGTTCGCGCCGCGGGGAACCCGGCGGAGCTCGCCAGGCGGTACATGCCAGACCCGATCGTCGTCATCGACGCCGAGGATCGATCGTCCCTCGACTTCATCGACGCGCTCGACGGTGTCATCGCGACCCGTTGGGACTCGTCGCTCCACGTGACGATCGACCACACGGACCGCATCCCCGACATCGTCATCGAGCTCGTCAAGCGCGGCGTGAGGCCGACACGCGTCGAGCCATTGACACCGACGCTCGAGGACCTGTACTTCGAGATGCAGCGAACCCACAGGCAGTCCGTATGAGGTGGTCGATGGTCAAGGCGGTGATGCGAGCGGACCTGGTCCGACTCTTCAAGTCGAGGGACTACTGGATCCCGCTCGTGCTGCTCGCCGGCATGTTCTTCGTGATCATGCCCGCACTCCTCCTCGGCTCACTGTCGTTCGTCAGCGAGGCTGGGATCGTCACCCAGATCGGCGACATCGTCGGATCCCTCCCCGATCGCCTACAGAACAACATCCAGGGCGACACGCCGAAGGCGCGAGCGGCGTATGCCTTCGCGGTCTACCTCCTGGCCCCCATCGCCATCATCGTCCCCCTGACGATCTCATCCGCCGTCGGCGCCAACTCGATCGTCGGCGAGCGCGAACGGGGCACCGGGGAGTTCCTCGCCCACAGCCCGTTGACGGTCCGTGAGATCTACGTCGGCAAGCTGCTCGCATCGCTGATTCCGGGGTATGCAGCGGGCATCATCGGGTTCAGCCTCTACTCGCTCGTGGTGAACGTCATCGTCGGACCGCAGCTCGGCCGATGGTTCTTCCCGACGATCAGCTGGATGTTCCTCGTGCTGTGGGTCGTGCCGCCCTTCATTGCGATCGCCCTTGCGATGATCCTGAGGCTCTCGGCACGGGTCCGCTCCGCGGCATCCGCACACCAGGCGTCGAGCCTCGTCACCCTCCCCGTCATCCTCATGAGCTACATCGTGGCCTCGGGTCTGCTCTACAGCCCTGTGCTCTCGGCGTTCGGGGCGGGCGTAGTCGCCTGGATCATCGCAGGCCTCCTCCTCGTGTCCGGCGCCCGTTCGATCCGGAGGGAGCGCCTACTCGGCGTGTCCGCTGACGCCTGACCTGTGCTCCGCTCAGGGCGCCGAGAAGGTCCCTGTCACCGGGAGCCACGACGGCTCACCGAACATGAACCACGCATCAGCGATCCCCTCGGTGTTCGTGAACCGAAGGAACGCCATGGTCCGATCCGGCCGATACACCGCCGGTGTGTCCATTCCGTCGTGGTTCCAGTCGTTGGCGACGAGGCGGTCCCCCGGATCACCGAAGAGGAACTGGGCGTCGGCGGCACCCTGGGTGTGCGAGTTCCGGAAGTAGACGAGGCCCGTCGACTCACGGTGCAGGCCGATGGTGTCGACGCCGTCGCCGTCGAAGTCCCCGACGAACGGCTTGTCGCCCGGGTCGCCGAAGACGTAGGCGACGTCCGCCGCCCCGAGCCCGCGATCGCTGTCTTCCATCCGGTTGACGATGTAGAACCTCGCCTCGGATGGTCGGTAGATCGACACGGTGTCGAATCCGTCACCATCGAAGTCGCCGGCGATCGGGATGTCGCCGGGATTCCCGAAGAAGAACCGGATGTCGGCGATCCCTTCCGTGTTGCTGTTCCTCAGGTACACGTATCCGTCCGATTGTCGATACAGGCCAGGGGTGTCGATCCCGTCGCCGTCCCAGTCA
>DATHUV010000064.1:0-17085 GCA_035461905.1 Acidimicrobiia bacterium
TGTCCCTGCGCGGAGCGGTTGGCGTGGATACCCCCGACCCTCGCAGCGGCGACGATCACGAGATCGGGACGGGTGTCGGCGACGAAGCGCTCGGTCGCATCCTGGCGTCGTAGGTCCACCTGGGAGCTGGATGCGGTGACCAGATCACCGATGGGCTCGGCGGCAAGCCGTCGTACCACCGCGGATCCGACCATACCCGTGTGCCCAGCGACCCACACGGTGGCACCCTTGAGGTCGTAGACAGTATCGGTCATGGCACTCCCCCTGGTCAGCCGAGTCCTGGCTGCTCGCTGTCTCGGCTCGAGATGGGACGTGAGTCTATCCGCAGCCCGACCCGACGGTCCGTGAGCGACGGATGGGCACCTCCGGGCGTGATGCGGGCCGCCGTCGAAGCGACCTCCTCACACGAAGGTCGAGCCCTTGAGCGTCCGACGAGCATCGGGGGAGAGCTTTCGTTCCCAAACACGCCCGAGAACGAACACGGGATCTGTGACGAGAGCCCGCGCCAGATGCGACACAGCCACTACCCAGCGGCGATTGGCGACATTGACCCCGGTCATCCGATAGTGCGCCCTCGAGTAGTCGGCAATCCAGATCCTCGCCCTACGGAGGACCGGGCTGTGTCGCTCGGCATCAAGGAACTGGGTGTAGCCGAGAGGTTCCCTGCCTGCGACGAGCTCCTTCTGCCGGTAGTCGACGAAGCGATGCACCGTTCGCCCCTTGTAGAACTTGGAGTGCACGTTGCTGCCCGGATGGAGCCTGTAGTAGGTCAGCGGCTCTGTGATCGCGATGACGGCACCGTGTTCGGCCATGCGGCAGTGCAGGTCGACCTCCGCAGCGGACGAGAACGTCTCGTCGTATCCACCGACGAGATCGAGGACGCTGCGACGCATCAAACACGTGCCATCGAGCACCATCGTGATCTCGCCGTCACGCCGGAACCGCTCGAATGTGGCCATGTCAGGAGGTCCGGCTATCGACAGCCCCAGCTTCCTGCCCGTCTCCGACATGTGGATGGCGTTCGAGCCGACGACGACGACCTCCGGGTGCGTCGAGAGGAAGTCGACCTGGCGCTCGAAGCGGGTGGGCACCGCGACGTCGTCGGAGTCGATGCGGCCGATGAGATCGGCTCGTGCCTCCTTGAGACCGACGTTGATGGCGTGGGCGATTCCCTGATTCCTGTCGACGGTCACGACACGCACCCTGGCATCCTGCGCGGCAAAGGAGCGGGCGATGTCGGCCGTAGCGTCAGTAGAGCCATCGTCGACGACGATCAGCTCGAGAGATTCCAGCGTCTGATGGAGAATGCTCTGGATCGAGTCCCCGATGAACGCCGCCGTGTTGTACGCAGGCATGATGATCGATACCTGTGGCATACCTATTCCTTCGGCACGATCCGATCTGACTGTAGCCCGTGCATCGGGACACTCATCTTCGTCGGTCCCTCAGGGTCGGGCGCCGTCACTGCTGCGGTCTGTGGACAAACCGCCATCCTCAGCACCGCTGGAGAGCTCGTCGTCGTGTCCGCCGTACACCGAGCGCAGCACCCGACGTTGGAGAACGAGCCGGCTGGAAGCCTCGACGATCAGGGCGACGGGGCGGGCGAAGGGTCCGATGAATGCCGCCGAGAACCCGATGAGTATCTGCAGGGGGTTCGCGATGAACGCGATCACGGCCAGTTGTCGTTCCTTGCGGGCTCCAAGCAGCTCCGCTGTCTGGATGAAGAGCGGAGCCAGGAAGAGGGTCGCGACGATCGACACCGCTGCAAGACCCGGAACGACATATGCCGATGGCACGAGATACGCCATCGGGTTGAGCACCCAGTCGACGGACGCAACTGCGAAGTACGCGCCGCCCGCGATCCCGATGATCACGACGAAGACGCGCAGCGTGTGGCGAGCGGTTGCCCGGTCGAGATCCATTGCGGCGCGCATCGACCGCGGTGCGAGGACTGCTGCGAGTCCTGTTGCGAGGACGAGGACGGGTTGGGCGACCACCCGCGCGGATTCCGCGTATCCGGCGTCCTCGGGTCCCGACAGGGCGTAGATGATCGCCATGACCGCGAATCCGGCAAGTGGCGGGGCGATTGCATGCACAACGAGCCACCGACCCTTCGAGGCGAGGGAGCGGAAGTGCAGGATGTCTGGCGCTGCTTCCCTGATGCGAGACTTCGAGATGATCCACGCCGCAGTGAGGGAAATGCCGTTTGCGATGCACAGGGCACCGAATGGCACCCACGCGATGGGGAGGTCGAGGAGGATCCCCGAAACGAGCGACACCGCGACAGTCGTGAACTGGATTACCGAGACGGCGACGGCGCTCCACGACTCCGCCGCGATGTGGAAGAGCGCCCGCGCATGGTCCTGCATGGGTGACAGCGCCATCGCGAGCGCCGACGTCGCAAGCAGTGCGTTGTTGACCTCAGGCGTCGCGTAGCCCGACGTCACGAAGAACGCCGCGACAGCCGCAAGGGAGCCGATGGCAGCTGGTCCGATACCCAGGACAAGGCTCTCACGAAAGACGGCAAGGCGCCTCTCGACCGGATACGACACCGCCTGCACCTCGGCGGGTGTGTAGATGAGGTATCGGGGGATGACACCGCCGAGGATGAAGGCGGCGAAGTACACCGCGTACACGCCGCGATTGACGTCATCGAACAGGTTCACGGCGGTGAGGCCGACGGCGAAGTTCGCGAACGCGGCGAACGCGCTGTCGATGACACCCGCAGGGAGGCGCTTCCGGTAGCTCGGCTCGGCCGGTTCGATGGGATGCTGCCCCAGATCGCTCATTCGGTGTCCACCCTCCCCGGAGCGAGCCCTGACAGGTAACCGGCTCGGGGCACGGTGTCGCAGTACCGAGCCGGGGTCATGGCCCAACCGCCCGAACGATTGCGTCTTCGAGCACGGCGTCGGCAGCATGCCTGTCGACCAATGCGGATCTCCCAACGCGATCCTTCGAATCGCTTCTCCTGAACTGGGACTCGATCCCAGCGCCCATCGCACTGATCGTTTCCTCCAACGTGGACGGCGCGACGATGGTCACCCTGTCGGGATCCGTCGCCTGGCTGGCGATGCCTGCAGCTCCGCCGTGACCGAGCACGACGATCGGTGTGCCGAGGATCATCGCTTCGGCCAGGGCAAGGCCTCCCTCCTCGCGGAGGCCCGTGAACAGGGCGACCCGTGCATCACGAATGATCCCGAGCGCGGTGTCGTGCGGCACACGACCGGTGAACGTGATGCGGGAACTCACGCCAACGGTCTCGGCGAGCTCCTTCATCCGGGCCAACTCGGGTCCGTCCCCGACCATGACCATCTCGATGTCGGCCGACGTCTCCATCAGGGCGCGGAGCGCGAGTTCGGGGCCCTTCCGTGAGTCCATCGGGGAGACCCATGCGACATATGGATCCGACGCTGCGCGCTGGGCTGGAAGCGTCTCATCCGTGATGTCATGGAACAGGGCATGGTTGAGAACGACCGTGGAATCGCGAAGCTCTCCGGGGAGTCTGCGAACCGTTTCGGCGTTCTGTGCGATGCGGACCGTCGCGGCCCGCCATGTGTGTCGTGTCCGTGGGAGCAGCGACATCAACCGCACGGAGAGGAGGTCAACTATCTCGACCACGACACCCCTCCAGCCGAGGAGAGGCCACAACCGTCTCGGCGTCGCGACCGCGCCCCCGACTGGCCCCCACACCGAGGGAATGCCGAGCGTCGTGGCCACGGAGGGGAGCCAGAAGGCAGACAGGGTTGCATGCCAAGCCAGATCGAACCGGTCGACGCGGTCGGCCGTGCCGAAGGACCTGGACACGCGGCGTTGCCACATGAGGTAAATGAGGAACTCGCCGACACGGGTGCGCTTGAGCAGGGGGGCGAGACGAGGTTCCCCGATGGTCACGGATTCAACTCGTCGGTCCGGGTGCTCTGCGTTCCAGCGATGAATGGCCTCGGCTGATTCGGGTGCCGTGACCACCGTGCAACGACCGAACGCCTGGAGCGCCATGAGCATCCCCCAGCCGGCGCCCCGCTCGGAGCCACGACCGGGCACACACAGGTAGTTGATCACGAGGATCTGGAGTGGTTCTCTGCTATCGGCCATTGGCGTTCTTCACTCGTCGTCGTGTCGTGGCCGGTCGGGGTCCGGACCATCGATGCCCAGCTCTACTCCGAGGGAGCCCGTCCATCGACTTCACTGAGATTCCCAGCGCCGCTTCGACTAGGTGCAGTCGATGAAGGGAAACGGTAGCACCGGCGACGGGTCGGGCATCAGCGGCTGTAGGAGCCCGAGGTGTCGTTCCCCTTGCCCTGCCAGGCACTCCACCCCAAACGCACGCTGTTGTCCCAGGCCCAGCCTTCGACGTCGCTGTACGAGTTCCCCAAGAACGTGTTGTTGGCAGAGAAGATGGAGTTGTCCCCGATGTCCTGGACCGCCCCGGACTTGCCGCCGGACACGACGTTGTCACGAACCGTGACATTCCTCACGATCCTCGGGCCAAGACTCCCGGATCCTCGATCCTGTTGGATCAAGGTGATGCCGTTCGCATTCCCTTCGACGATATTGCCGTGGACCTCGGTGTCACTGGATGCAGCGACCAGGATGCCTGCCCCCCACAGCCACACACCGGAGTCGTGACCGTTACCGCGGACCGTGTTGTTCCTAATGACTGCGCTGTAGCTGATCTCGTGGAAGATGCCGGGTCCCACGTTCCCGGTCACGACGTTGTCCTCGTACAGGGTGTCGTCGTTGTCGATGTCGGTCCAGAGACCGGGACCGTTGTTGTCGCGGACCACATTTCGCCGCACGACGAGACCTGTCGTCTCCTTGAACTTGGCTCCGCCGGCCTCCCAGCCCCAACGGAAGCCCGCAAGGTTGTTGGAGGCGATCTCACTGTCCTCGACCAGGCCGCCGTCCCCACCGGATGCGGCGATTCCGAGCTGCCCGTTGTGGTGGACGAACAGCCTCCTGAGGACGGTGTCATCGCCCATCCGCACACCGGCGCCGTGGTTGAGCCGAAGCTCGACGTCCTCGACCAGCCAACCCCGACCATGGGGTCCTCCACCCCTCCGCTCGGACTGGATGGCACCGAACTGTGCGGGAACGGCGTACTTCTCGATGACGAGATCGCGAATCGTGATGTCGGACGCCTCACCGAAGAAGGCATGCGTGGCGAGGCTCAACTCGACACGGCGGCTTGTGGGGTCATCTGCAACCAGGATGCGATCCCCATCCCAGAACCAGGAACCGGGACCGAGATCCCCGCGCGCTGTCACCTGCCAGAGCATCACATCGTCCATGTAGACGTCCTGGCTCAGTCGGCACCCTTCGTACCCGGAGATGCATTCACCGTGCTCGAAGGCGGTTTTCGAGATCCCGTCAAATCGCCACACACCCGGACCGTCCTCCGTCCAGGAGTCGAGCTCGATGGCACCATTCATCACGGCCCCGGGGCGACCCTCGAAGGTCATCCCATCCCTCGGCTCGATCTCTTGCAGTCGATGCACTCCGGGCCCGATGATGAACTCGGAACCCTCAGGTGCCGCATCGACGATCGATGCGAAGTCGTCCCCCAGCGCAAGGAGGATGACATCGTCGACTTCCTCGGGCATTGTCGTCGAGGTGGAGGAGACCGTCGTACTCGGGATGCTGGTGGGTTCAGGTAGCGAAGGCGGTGACGGAAGTTCGTCCGCGGACGGCGAACACGCAACCAGCCCAACACCCATGAACCCGGCGATGAGTGACAGCGCCATCGATCGACGCGACCTCGACACGGATTCCACCAGCATCCCGAACACGCACCACACCCTTCAGCCGGAACCTCGAAGGTAGTACGACCCTGAGGATCCAGCTACCGGACGTAGTTGCCGTTCGTGTCGTTCCCCGTTGCCTGCCAAGCACTCCAGCCCAGTTGGGTGTTGCCGTTCCAGGCCCAGCCGACGTTGCCCTTGTAGGTGTTGCCACGGAAGGAGTTGGTGGAGAAGATCGAGTTGTCGCCATTGTCCTGGACCGCACCCGACTTCCCGCCTGTCACGGTGTTGTTGTAGACGTTGACGTTCTTCACGATCCACGGTCCGCGGTTCCCGGAACCACGACTCTGCTGGATGAGCGAGATGCCATTGAAGTTGCCCTCGAGTGTGTTGCCGTATACCTCGATGTTGCCGGACGCCGCGATCTGAATGCCGGCACCCCACAGCCACGCAGCGTGCGAGAACCCGTTGCCGCGAATCGTGTTGTTCCTGATGACCGCGCTGTAGCTGATCTCGTGGAAGATGCCCGATGTCGCGTTGTGCTCGACGAGGTTGCCCTCATAAAGGGTGTTGTTGTTGTCGTGGTCGCTCCACAAACCCGGCCCATTGTTGTGGTGGGCATGGTTGTTCCGGACGATCAGGCCCTCGGTGTCCCAGAACTTCGTCCCACCGGCAGACCACAGACCGTCGTGCTGACCGAGCCAGTTGTTGTAGGCGATCTCGTTGCCCTCGAGGACGGTTCCGATGGTTCCACGAACGGCGACGCCGAGGTGATGATTGTGATGGATGTAGTTGTCGCGGATGACGTTGTCGCGTGGTACGTCTGCGGGGTTGCTACGCGTCCACGCATCGTCGCGCACGGCCACACCCTCACCACGAGTGTGGTGGATGTCGTTGTTCGCGACGATCCAGCGCGACCCGGACACATAGACCGCGCCGAAGTGCAGAGGAGCTGCGTAGTTGGCGATCTCGAGTCCGCGGATGACGACATCAGACGCCGACCCATGGAACGCGAACTGGGCCGAGTCACCGCCGTCGAGCTTTGCGCCCGCAGCCCCCAGGAACACCTGTCCGTCCTTGGGTTGGATGGACTGGCGGTAGTGGGTGCCGTGGATCATGAATACGGTTCGAGCCGGATTGTCACGTGCGATTCGGGCGATGTCGTCACCGGGATACACGTTGATATCGACGGTGAACTTCGTGAGGTCGACTCCCTTGTCCTGTGCGTACGTCGGCACTCCGGTCGTAGGAATCGCATGCTTGAAGGAACCGACGTTGAACGACACGTCTGCCACCCCGGGTGCGTTGACGTGTCGAAGGTACACGTTGCCGTTCGAGGGCCGATAGACACCAACGGTGTCGCGACCATCACCGTTCCAGTCACCAGCGAACACGACATCCCCGGGATCCCCGAATACGAACTCCGTAGAAGCCTTGTTGCTGGAGGAATCGTTCGTGAAGTAGACGCGTCCCGTGGACTTTCTGTGGAGGCCCACCGTGTCGACACCGTCCCCGTCAAAATCCCCGACGAACGGCAGATCTCCGGGATTGCCAAAGGTGAAGAAGTACTCGGCGACGCCTCCACCGAGCGTGTTGGTGATGTAGAAGCGCTGATCCGAGGGACGGTAGATCGAAACCGTGTCACAGCCGTCACCGTTGAAGTCGCCCGCGATCGGAATGTCGCCGGGGCTACCGAAGTAGTACTGCGTGTCAGCGTTCCCCTCGATGTTCGAGTTTCTCAGGTACATCAGGCCGGTGGACCGGCGGTACATCGCAGGTGTGGTCTCCCCGTCGCAGTTCCAGTCACCCATGAGCGGCTCGTCGCCGGGGTTCCCGAAGTACATGCGGTGCACACCTGAGCCGGGGTCGGCCTCGGAGTAGAGCGTGAAGCGGGCGCCGGAATCGACGAATGCGACCGAGTCGCAGTCGGGTCCGACGCACGGCTCAGCAGCTCGAGCGGGCTGCGCCTGGATGATGGCGAAGACGCTCATCAGGCCGATCAGTGCAATGGCGAGGGCTACTGCCCTCCCAATACGCGTTCGTGGGTGATACTGGTGCAGGAGTGGTGAAGTCATGTCTCTCATCTCATTTGGTGGTCGGGATGAACCTGAGGGCGGCGCGCTCAGGCGACGAAATCTCTTTCCAAGAAGGCCCATGTGAGGGCGACAGCCTCCAGCAGTCAGGCCGTGTGCGCTCCCTCGCTTCTCGATGCGGGGCGATCCTAACCCCTGTCTCGGGGAAGCGACCCCTGGGACCGCTGTGCGCGATAACTTCCTCAAGGCCCGCTGTGGCGACATCCAAGCCCGTTCCGCTCGGGGTCGTCCCCTCGTGGGGTGCAGACGCCGACCAGGGTGCCAGGGACGTGCCGAACGCGCCAGCGGTGAAGGGATCGCACGCCGTCGTGCGACGCGTGGGGACGGGGGGAGGGGTCATGTTTCGGACCTCCGATGTGTCTAGCTCCCCACGTCATTCGGCAGGTGCTCGGCCGACCTTGAGCGCGGAATGGGTCGATCGACCTACTCGCCACGCCGTGTCGGATACCTCCCAGGGGCGAGCAAAGGGGCGCCCTCGCTCACTCTTGGTCCGCTGCTGGGCGGCGCCACGGGAAATCGTCGAGTCCCGTGGGGCTCACGCGGTGGCCTCGCGGTCACGGCTCGGTTGTGCCAGCACGCGAGAGGGGGTGGCACCGGTGGTGCCACCCCCTTCCGGTCGTTTGCTCAGTCCAGGCCGAAGACACCGGCAACCGGCATCCAGCTGCTCGAGCCCCATGTGAACTGACTGTCCGCGTTGCCCTGGGTGTTCGTGTGCCGGAAGTACCACACGGTATCGGACGGCCTGAAGACCGCCGGCGTGTCGACTCCGTCGACGATGCCCCAGTCACCGGCGATCAGGCGATCATCCGGATCACCGAAGTAGAACTCGTTGTCCGCGATGCCCTGCGTGTGGCTGTTGCGGAAGTAGACGAGTCCCGTCGACTCACGGTGGAGGCCGAGCGTGTCGACGCCGTCCCCATCGAAGTCACCGGTGAATGGCTTGTCACCCGGATTACCGAAGTAGTAGGTGATGTCCGGCGCAGGTGCCGAACCACCGTCTGCGGGGAGGCTGTTCCAGATGAACGCCTGGCCCGTCGACGGCCTGTACAAGCCGATCGTCGAGCACCCGTCACCGTTGAAGTCACCGGCGATCGCGAGATCGCCTGCGTCCCCGATGGAGAAGGTGCGGTTGGCTGCACCGGCGCTGTTGGCATTCCGGAGCGCCGCAACGCCGTTGCGATACACACCGACCGTGTCGATGCCGTTGCAGTTCCAGTCACCCATCAGTGGCATGTCACCTGCGTCACCGAACGAGAACGACCTCTCAGCACCCGACGAGTTCCGGAGAACCCACAGGGCAAGGTTCGGCTCGAAGGCACCGACGGTGTGGTTCGGCCAGTCGGTTAGCGTCGTGACCATCGCAGACAACGGAACGGAAACGAACCCGTCGTCGTCCGTTGCGGTCACGGCGAAGTCGTACAGCACACCGTCGTCGAGTCCGTCCACCGAGTAGGTGTTCGAGTCGGCTCCGAGCGTGACGAGCTTCTTGCCGTCCTGCCACACCGCGTACGACACGACGACACCGTCGGCGTCGATCGCATCCGGCCACGTCAGTGTCACGGCGTCCGTGGAGACGTCCGCCTCGAGCATGGCGCCCATCGGCCACAACGGTGCGGTCGTGGTCGACACGTCGACGATCCCGAACTGGCCGGGAACCGCGTTGTTGGCGTAGAGCCACAACATGGCATGGCTGCCCATACCGGACGTGTCGACGACGCCGATGTCCTCGACCGAGACCGTGTCACCGGCCGCGACGTCCTGGGAGAGGCCAGCAGTCCCGTCGACGACCGCGGCGAGATCGACGCTGCCGAACTGGAGCCCTGCGAGCAGCTCCGTCTGGAGGTCGAACACCGCCACCGTGTAGTCGAAGGTGGTGTCACCATCCTCGAGGAAGCCGAACGGACCATATGCGTCCACGGTCAGTGTTTGCACGTGGTCGTTGTTGTCGGCGAGTGCGAACCATTCGAGGACGAAGTCGAACGTCGTCAGGTTAAGGAGCGCCGTCACGACCTGTCCGGTGGGGTCGCTGCCCGTGAGGAGCCCAAGGTCCGCCGCCACGAGGATGTAGTCATCCACGCCGTCCTGATCGACGTCGAGGAAGATGTCCGTCTCGATCGATGACAATGTGTTCCAAGGGGCAGTGTGGGCGATCCCGAACTCCACGACGTCGACGCCGTAGTCGTTCGTGCGCACACCCACGGCTCCGACGACGCCACCGACGTCGTCACCCTCACCGGTCAGGCTGAAGCCCTCCGCCCAGCCGTCCGCCGGCCCTGCGTTGGTCAGGTCGACGCCACCGAGCGTTCCGCTGCCGGATACCACGGAGGCGGGATCCACTGAAGCGGTGTACGCCATGTTGAGCGTGTCGCCGGAGTCGCCCTGGTTGACCAGGGTGATCCTGCCGTCTGCCTCGAGTTGGCTGAAGAAGCCGTCATCGGGCGGCATGGCTCCCGGATCGAGCGTGATCGTGAGATCGAACGTCGCAGATCCCGAACCGGGAACGGTGACGCTCCCGGGTGCCGAGACGCTGACACCGGGTACCGATGTGATCGTGCTGATGTCGATGTCGTACGTCACCGCCGGGTTGTCCATCCGGTAGACCCTCACCGTCTCGGTGTAGGTCGCACCGGCAGCAGGGTTCAACCGTCCGAAGGACACACCCGCGGGCATCGTGTAGGCGTCGAGATCGACCGCACGGTCGAGCTGTGCGATACCGACACCCTGGAGCGTGATACGCGCTTCGTCGGGCGTACCCACGTTCGTCGGTGCGATGTATGCAGGCGTGGCGGAGTTCTGCAGCAGGGACTTGACGACAGCCGGATCGAGACCCGGGTAGACGTCACGCAGGATGGCCGCCATGCCCGCGACGTGCGGTGCAGCCATCGACGTTCCACTCGACGAGGTGCCCTTGTTCCCCGTTCCGACGTTCGCCGACACGATCGAGAAGCCCGGCGCCGCGAGGTCGGGCTTGAAGCCCGAACCGAAATGTGCCGGCCCGCTCGACGTGAAGTCCGCTAGGGAATCCGCGAGCTCGGGCTTCGGGATCACCACCGACGAATCCAGCGTGACGTTGACCGTCGCACCTCCTGTGATGGCGTCGTGGATGTCAGCGCCATCAGCAAGCGTGATGAACACCGCTGGGATCATCGGGTCGTCGACGCTTCCGGCCATGACGAGCGGCGGACCGCTCGAGTTGTCGAACACGACGAGTCCGGTTGCGCCCGCTGCCTGGGCGTTGATGTACTTGTCCACGAACGGACACGTTCCACGCTGAACAAAGGCGATGTTGCCCGCGATGTCGCCGCCGTTGGTGAGCGGCGTACAACCGATCAAAGGCTCGGCAATGACGAGGTCACCGGTGACCGGACCGGTCTCGGAGAGCGGCACCGAGAAGGCCGCCTCACTTGACTCGATCAAGCCTGCCAACTCGGCCGGCGAATTGATCTCCGTTGCGCCGACCGCTACACCCCCGTCGATGGATGCCGCGACCGAGATCGCGTTCTCCGCAACGGCAGGTGATCCGGTGACGTATGCCGCCGGACCCTCATTGCCGGCCGATGCGACCACGACTACACCGTTGGCAACGGCGTTGTTGCTCGAAATGGCGCTCGGGTCGAGCGGGCTTCCGAATGGCGAACCGAGGCTCATGTTGATGACGTCGACGGCATCACTGATCGATCCGTCGCCGTTCGGGTCGAGTGCCCACTCGATGGCATCGGAGGTGACATCGGTCGAACCGTCACATCCGAATACCTTCAGGGCATACAGGACGGCACCGGGGGCAACACCAGGCCCGACATCGAACGAGTTGCCGAACGTCGATGCGTTGTACGGGCCCGGGAATGTCGAGCCGTTGTCCAGTACGCCGAACCCTGCGGCTGTGCCGGCAACGTGCGTACCGTGACCGTGGCAGTCGAGCGGATCCGCGTCAGGAGCAGGGATCGGGGAACCGACATCGCCGCTGGCGTCGTAGCCGTCACCTGCGAAGTCAAACCCGCCCACGACCTTGGAGGTCGGGAAGGATCCGGGTTCGATGGTGGTCGGGTCGTCGTCCTCGAAGTCGTCCGGATCACCGGAACCGCCGAAGTTCGCGTGGTAGTAGTCGATGCCGGTGTCGATGATGGCGATCGACACGCCGAAGCCGGACTCGCCGGACGAGCTCCACGCAGCATCGGCCCCGATCCACGGAACGCTCGTCGCATTGGTCCTCGTGTGGATGGCCACCGTGCCCACCGAGGTGACGCCAGCTGTCGCACGAATTGCGGGGATGTCTCGAACGGTGACCATGGCGCGGAAGCCGTTTGCGCCGATCTGGAGGGCGGATCGCTCAGCGACGATGTACGGAGCCAGTGCGGTCCGGAGCCTCGCCTGCTCGGCGAGCACGGCATTGCGCTGGATGCGTTGGCGAATGTCGGTCGGAGACGACCCTGTGACTTCCTTCTGCGTCGCCGCGAACTCGGCAACCGATGGAACACTCAACTGGATGAAGACCTGGATCACCTCGTCGAGGGAAGGAGCCGGCTTGTTGCCGACATCGAGAGCAGCTCGGTCGAGTGACCGATCCGGCGCCTCGACGACTGCCGCGAGGACGCTCGCAGTCGGTGGCGTCGCCGCCAATGCGGGAGCCATCGTTGCGAACAACGCCATGACTCCGATCAGAACCAGGTATCTACGTGACACAGTGTCTCCTCCCGAACCTTTCGGTCCACCTACCGGTACTCCGTCGCATGCGTTGGCCGTGTGCAGCCCCGAACATCACGCCGGGAGGCACGCAACCGGCCCACTTCACAACCATACTCACTGCATCCGACGCGCGCCGAATGGCAGACCATCCTTCTGTCCCGAGAAGAAGAGCGAGCGAAGCTCACACCGTTCCGTCTCTCCCCGCGGGAGAGACGCGGAGCGAAGCGACGCAGAGAGGGCCGTAGATCACCGACTCACGCCACAGCGTGGGAACCAACTCATCCCCTCTCTGCCCTACCGGGGATCTCCCCCGACAGCGGAGATCAGAAGCCGAGCCAGTAGGTGACGTCCTCGGCGTAGAGCCGATGTTCGGGACAGGTCGTCTGGGGTGATGAGGCGAGGAGGTCGCCGTATGCGGCCCGCTTCGTGGACGTTGCATCAACGAGGTCCACATCGAGCATCGCTGTCGCCGCTTGCGGTGCTGGAACGCCTCCGGCGACCATCAGGTCGAGGGTTCTGCACATGCCTTCGGCGTCGATGGACAGGGTGTTGTTCGGGTCCGGGATCGTCGTGGTCGTCGTGGTGTCCGACGTCGAAGAGCATCCGACAACGAGCAGAGCGAGGGCGACAAGCAGGGTGAGGGGAGTGCGCATGCCTCGACGGTAGCGTGCCCGCCCGGCCGGCACACTGCGCGGGCGAAGATGTTTCCGGTCACGGAACGATGATCATCACGGAGTGCGGATCAATCGACCAGGCGCACCTCGTCGCGCCGAACGGTGCCCCCGATCGTCGTGGCTGACGGGGTCCAGGCGAGATGGATCGTCGACGGGTGGCCGATCTCATCCCCCTGGTACACCGTGACCGCTCCAGAGGGCTCACCGCGCAGCGAGAGGACGCGAGCGAGGGCGACAGCCGCCGAGCCCGTTGCGGGGTCCTCGGGAACCGCCGTGCCCGGAGCGAAGAACCGGGCCTTCACCTCGTCACCGCGGCGCGCGTATGCGAGGAACCCGAACCTGCCTGTGAGGGCTTCCATGTCGGGGAGCAGCCCGGCAACGGCATCGAAGGCGCCGAACTCGGCGATGAGGTACTCCTTCGGGAGGCCGAGACGCATCGTGAAGACAGGTTCTGGCAAGCCGGCTGCGGACGCCACCGCGGCGACGTCGTCAGGTTCCACGACCGTGATGTCGATATCGCACCTGACGGTGACGACGTCGCCATCGACGAGGTAGTCGACGGGTCCGACGCCGGTCCGTATCCGACCCGTCGCCATCGGTCCGAGAGCCGACAACACCCACGACGCTCCGACCAGCGGGTGGCCGGCGAAGGGGAGCTCATCGACAGGCGTGAAGATACGAACGCTCGGGTCATCAGTGGCATCGGTCCAGTCGATGAACACGGTTTCGGAGAACCCGAGATCCGCGGCAATGGACTGCATGCCGTCGGGCGAAAGGCCGACAACGTCGTTGACGACTCCGAGGTGGTTCCCCCCGTCGTCTCCCCGGGTGAACACCCGCAGCACGTGGCACGGCCTGGCCATGGGCTGCATCGTAGGCGATCCGCGGCTGCTGCCCCTTGGTTGGGTTCAGACCGGGAGCAGCTCCCTGGTGTCGTCGTCCGCCTGCGCCGATGGCTCGTCGAGGTCGGACATCCGGCGTTGGGCGGTCCTGCGCCACGCCACCGTCCCACCCCACACTCCGACGAGGGCGGCGAGGCCGGCGGCGATGAGGAAGACGTGATTGTTCGATCCGAGGAGGACGGATCCACCGCCGAGGACGGGTGAGCGGCCCCGTGCCGGGTCGAGCCCCCAAGCCGCGACACGGAAGAGGATGGCGTACGTGACCGCGGAGATCAGGACTCGGGTAGAGAGCGTCCTCACCATGACGTACCGGCGGTCGGACAGGGCGACGGCAATGGCCCCGGTCACGAGGAGTGCGCCAGCCGAGATTGCGACGACCCACGTGAGGAAGCCACGGGCCTCGTGGACCGCAGAGGCCACGGTCGCAGCCTCACCGGTGTCGAGTGGGATGATCGGTGCATCCTCGAGCGCCGACTCGATCCGCCCTGCTTCGACGGGGATGTCACGCTCGGCAGCTTCCTCCACGACGACGGGGACGAGGGGCTGGAGGGCGGCGCCCACGTTGACCACGGTGTCATCGCCGGGTTCTGCGAACAAGCTGGCCACGAACTGGGTGACGAGCGTGTCGACGACCCTGTCGAACTCCGGTCTCTCGGCAATCCCGGATGCGACGGCGCCAGCCGTCTCAGCATCGGTGCTCATCGCAGCCTGGAGCCCGGATTCGAGCCAGGTGTAGACGCGCTCGGTGGCCAGTTCGGAGTCGACGACGGTCCGAGCAGCATCCTGGACCGTGCCGCTGTCGACCGTCACGGTGCGTCCCCACATGCCGATGAGGAGCATGGTCGTTGCAAACCCGAACGCCCACAGCACGACGGGCAGCGAGACGCGCCTGGCGCGTCGCTGCCACGTATCGGGTGCTGTCTCATCGAGGTAGTTCACGGCTCGGAGAAGGCTACGACCCGAACTCGTTTACATATGTCGAGGACTCGGGCCCCCGCACGTGGTTGGGATCCCCAACCTTCTGTGCCCGGCGGTCATACTCCCGCGCTGCCTCACCGCTCGGAACTTCGGCCTCAACCGGACGGCTCCCATCACTCCAGCCACTTCAGGGCGAGCTGCGTCGCCACCTCGACGGCGCGCTCGGAATCGAAGCCTGACATGATCAAGGTCCCCCTGAATCCAGGGTTGATCATGACTGAGACCAGCTGAAGGTCCTCCCGATCGGCTGCCTTCTCGCCGAGGGCACGAAGCAGCATCTCGCCCACGACCCGCTCCCACTCGGCATTTGCCCTCTTCATGGCTGGATGATCGGCGCTCTTCTGGTAGATGCGGTATGCGACCGAGGTTCGCTCGTAGACCCCGTACAACTCCCTCACCAGCGCGGCGATGCGCACTGAAAGGGGTTCGTCACCGGGAATCGACTCCACCGATGGCGCCGCGTACCGTTCGTAGAGACCTGCAATTACGACGTCGGCAAGCGAGTCGGGATCGGGGAAGTGGTACAGGACGGTGCCCGGAGCGACATCGGCTCGCCGGGCGACTGCCAGCATCGATGTGCCATCGATCCCATGGTCGGCGTACTCGGTGATCGCCGCATCGATGATCCGGCGCTTGGTCTCGTCGACCGTGGCCTGCCGCTTTCCCAATTGATAGGGGCGTCTTCCTCCCATCTCGTCAGTTTAGTTGACACCTCTAAGCAATTAAAGTACGTTCGCTCCCGACGCAGTGGCTACCAGCGGGAGGAACCGTGACCGAGACCGAGCACCAGATACCAGAAGCAGCGGCTCGACCAGCCTCCTCTCGGTGGATCCGGCTGTCCAGGGTCGCGGCCTTCACGGTCGTCGCCTGGTCGGTGACCCTCCAGGCTTTCGAAGGCGCATTCATCCCGCCGGTGGCAGTGATCGGCGTGGTGTTCCTCGGCCTCGCGCTGGCGCTTCGCGCTGATCGAAGGCGGCTGGCGATGGTCGCCGGGGCACTCGCGGTACTGGCCGTGGTCGGCAACCTCCCGATCATCATCGATCAGTTCAGCCACCCCTCGTCGATGCCGTCGTTCGTCCTCAACCTCGTTGTCAACTCGGCCATGGCTGTGATCCTGGTCTCAGGGTTGGCGGTCTGGCGCGGCTGGTCGGCCCAGGGAATCCGGCCGACATCGTTTGCCTGGGTCGGTGTGATCGTGGTCGGTGTCTCGGTCTCGCTGGCAGCTTCCGCGTCAGTGGAGAGCGCCGAAGCGCTGTCCAGCGACATCCAGGTGGTGGCGCAATCCATACGCTTCGAGCCCGAGGCCATCTCGGTTGAGGCGGGGTCGGTCGGGATCTGGGTGGACAATCGCGACGGAGCACGGCACACATTCACCATTCGCGACACCGACCACGAGATCGACCTGCCCGCCTTCAGCTCACAGCGCGCGGACTTCGACCTCACCCCGGGTACCTATGAGGTCATCTGCGCCGTTCCCGGTCACGAGTCGATGTCGGTGGACCTGACCGTCAACGGATAGGGGAATCCATGACCACAACAGACAGCGCCATTGCCCGCATCAAACCCGACCACGAGGCGCGGGAAACCGTCCGGTCATGGTCGATGGTCGCCCTTGCGCTCTTCATCCTCAACCTTGTCGCGTACGTCGGTTTCAGTGTCGCAGGAGGCATCTTCTTCGCGATCAGCGATGCCCTGGCACTGCTCCTCGCCGCGGCGATGGTGCCGGTCATCACCGGCATGGCCGGCGTGCTCGAGTCCGAGCGGCTCTCGCCGTGGGTGACACGGACCGGGCTGGCAGGGGCCGGCATCATCGGCGTGGGAGCCCTTGTCCTGCTCACCTCGGAAGCGGGACACGAGTTCGTCCCTGCCAGCGGCGGCCTCGGACTTCAGTTCGTCGGATTCGCGTTGATCGGCGTGTGGCTTGTCGGATCGGCACGTTCCGCTGCGCCCACGTCGAGGTTCAGCCGGCGTACCGTATGGTCGGCTCATGTCGCCGGAGTCGGATTTGCTGTGGGTG
>DATHUV010000065.1:0-21495 GCA_035461905.1 Acidimicrobiia bacterium
CGCCGCACGATCGAACGAAGCGACGCCCCAGCCTCGGCGGTCGTCACGACCTGGCCGAGGATCGCTCGGACGAGGGCACCATGTACATCCCCCGCTGCCCCCAAGCGCAGCCCCTTCGCCTCAGAGAGGAAACGCCCGGCAGGAGTTCCACGGAAGTCGACTTGTTGGCGATCGGCGAATCCGAGGAGGTCGGGAACCCGCTCGATCAGGGCGATGGGTTCACGCCCCCATGCCGCAGCTGTGACACCGTCGGCAACGCGCTCGAGCGACATCGTCGAGACCCCCTCATCATCGGCGAGGACCCACCACCACCGCCCGGAGCGGTCGCGGTTTCCGACGCCAAGGGCCCGCATCGTCGCCGAGAGGTCGAAGGGCCCACCCACACGGAACCGTCGCTCGATCATCGCTCGACCGTAGCAATGTCCCGGGATGTGATCGCGCTGTTTGGTTAGTGATCGCCAAGCGACCAACATCAGGTGCATGGCCGGACTGGTGATCGTGGGAGCAGGACCTATTGGCACGTGGGTGGCGCAGGGCGCCCTCGCCGACGGCGCCGTCGACCGCATCGCGGCCGTCGTCGACCCGGACACCAGGGCGAGAAGCGAACTCGTCGCGGCCACCGGTGCGCCGGGGTATGCATCGACCGTCGACCTGCCACGCGCGGGGGAAGGCGACGCCGCCCTGGTCGCGTTCGCTTCCGCCGCCGAGAAGGTCGCACCCGACGTGATTCGCCTCGTGTCGGCGGGCTACAACGTCGTAACGACATGCGAGGGCCTTGCGTGGGCTCCGCGCCACATCTGGGACGCGATGCACACATCGGCACGTTCTGACGGTCGGACGATCATCGTGACGGGGGCGAATCCCGGATTCGTGATGGACCGTCTGCCGCTCTTGCTGGCAGGCGCGACGCGCGGCATCACGAGGATCCACGTGGAGCGTCGCATGGATACCTCGACGCGGCGACCGTCGCTCGTCGCCAAGTCCGGACGCGGCCTCACGACCGAACAGTTCGCGGAGGGCATCGCATCGGGCAGGGTCGGGCACAAAGGACTCGACTCGAGCGCACGACTGATCGCCCGCGGTCTGGAGTGGCCGTATCACGACGTCACGGTCTCAATCGTTCCCGTGACCGAGGACGGAACGATCGTCGGCGCGAGCCACTCCGCTCGGTTGGCGGCAGGAGATCAGCGCGAAATCGTCCTGGACCTTCATATGGCGTGGGGTGTCGCCGATGAGGTCGACCGAGTGAGAATCGAAGGCAATCCGGTGATCGTGAACGAGTTTCCCGGTGGATATCCCGTCGACGAGGGCACGGCGGCGCACGTCGTGACAGCGCTTCGGCACCTGCACAGCCTGAGCCCGGGTTTCTACCGGCCGACTGACATCCCTCTCCGCTTCGGCGCGTCGTGATGCCGACGATCGCGCGGTCGCGCCCAAGCGTGATCGCATGGTCCCTTCTCGCGATTGCGTTCGTGGGAGTATGCACCGTCGGTCCCGCCGCGGCCCAGGTCGTGGAGTGTGGCACCTACCGCGGCCTCGTGTGCGAAGGTCTGTTCACGGATGAGCCGGATGTCGTTGGGGACCCCGACCGCATCGCTGCGGCCATCGAGCGGGTGACCGCTGCCCACGGCAATCCCCTCGCCGTCGTCATCGCATCCTCGACCAGGGGCGAGGCACCCGAGGAGTTCGCGGCCAACCTCGCCAACGCCTGGGGAGTCGGAGATCCGCGCGAACAGAACGGCATCGTGGTCCTCGTCGCGATCGACGAGCGCCGAACCGAGGTCGTCACGCAGGAGGGCGTCGATCTGCCGGGCCGGGCCATCGCGAACAGCGGACGGAGCTTCTTCGGGGCGGGCGATTTCGAGGCCGGGGTGCTCGCGATCATCGGAGCGGTCGACCAGGTGCTCTCGGGAGATTCACTGCCGGACGCCCTCGACGGACCCGATGAAGGCTCATCGCTCCCCGCTGGTTGGATCGTCCTCGGGGTCTTCATGGTGCCGGCCGCCATCTTCGGCGTCGGTTCCGTCGTGGTCGCTCGGAGGGCCCGTGCGGCGAGCGTGATGGCCGGACGAAACCGTCGCATCGATGCCCTGCTCCTCGGGCTCGAGCCAGGAGGCGACGATCTCGCACTCGCCCGCCACCACGCCATCGGATTCACGAGCGAAGGAACCGTTGCGACCTCGGTCGCGATCCAGGCACTGTTCGACATTCGGGCGCACAGGGCAACGGCGACGGACACGGACGGGCTCACCGCCCTTGCAGCGTTGAATGCGATCACGGTGGTCGACGTGGACTCCCTGAGGGATGCCACGCGTGTGCCGATGGATCTCCGCGCGAGCGGTGAGAGACCGATCCTCGAGTCCGGCCTCGATGGGTCGGTCGCTCACGCCATGGCAATCGACCCCCGCAATGGCGAAGCCTTCGAGGTGGCCTTCGAGGAGGTCCGAGAGGTCGTGCAGGCACTCCGCCCCCATCGCGTCGGAGCCGCGCGCCGTCGGGCAGCGGATGCCTTGATCGACGGATTGGCCACCACACCCATCGGAGCGGTCACGGTGGAACCGCTCGGGCACCTCCTCATGTCCTCTGCCCCTGTCCTCGATCCCGGTCAGGACATTCGCGCTACGGTCGACGACGTCGCGGCCGCGAACGCACTGGCCTCGGCGAAAACCGAGCGCGTCGTCATGATCCGCTCATCCCTCGACGATTCACCAACGAGGGACATCGCGTCGATCGCGCTGGCGGACCTCAGTGACAGTCCTGAGGAGTCCCTCGAACGGTTTTCATCGACGCTCAGCCACCTCGAACGTGTGGGCGGACCCCTCGTCGAGGACGGACTCTCCCTGCCGGCCGTGGCTGCCCTGTTGCTGATCAACAACTCGGCAGGCGCGATCGACACATTCGTCTCCGCGTACGCTGACCTTTCAGAGGTCGCGGATCCCGCAATCGCACTCGAGGCGGCCATGGCGGGACTCTCCAACGACGCCGAGCTTCGATCCGTCCGTGAGGTCGCGGATGGGCTCGGCATCCCGATCGCCGTCGCCGTGGCACTTCGTCAACGACGAGACGACGGTTCACAGGTGTATCAACGCCTCCTCGACGAGATATCGCGACACGCAGACGCCGCTGATGTGCGTGTTATCGCAGGAGTCCTGGCGGTATCGCTCGAGCCTGCGGTCGCAATGACCAGGTGGATCGAGAGTCGGACCGCCCTCGCATCCCTCGGCCTCGTGGGCTCATATGCCGACGTCGCCGCGGCCTTCGGGGCGTCGGATCCGAGGGGTCCCAGGGCGTTCGCCCTCGCCTATGCAGCGCAGCGCAGCGCACTCGAACACGCACAGCTCGGTGACCTCACCAGATACGCCCCCGAGCTTGCCCACGCCGGAACGTCGCGCCAACGCGATTCGTGGACGGGTCGACCGCTCTCGACCTCCCCGATCGACTTCGATCCATTCACCTTCCTGTTCCTGCACTGGGCGGCCCTCGGTGGCACCGGCGGAGGTCCCGGATGGGACGGCCTGTATCGATCCGGATCGTGGAACGACGGCGGTTCGGGTTGGTGGGACGGAGGAGGAGGCTTCGGGTCGGCTGGCGGAGGATCCTGGGACGCCGGCACGTGGGGAGCATCCGGCGGCTCGATCGGTGGCTTCGGAGGGTTCTCCGGCGGGGGCGGGTTCTCCGGGAGCGGAGGGGGTGGATGGTGAGCGAACCGGACATCACGAGCCTCCAGAACCCCCAGGTCAAGGCGTGGCGTCTGTTGCGAAGTCGTAGTGACCGCGACGCGACGGGGATGTTCCTCGTCGAAGGAGAGCGCGAGACGTTTGGCATGCAGTCCCGAGTGGATGTCGTGACGAGCATCGTTCGCATCGATCGGATGCCCGTCGACCTGCCGAACGTCGTCACGGTGTCGCCGCGCGTATTCGATGCGCTCTCGGTTCGCCAGAACCCAGACGGCATCGCCGCCGTGATGAGGACGCCCCATCACGGCGTCGCGTCCCTGAAGGTCGAACGTCCTGCCCTCGTCCTCGTCGGTGATGGCATCGAGAAGCCGGGAAATGTCGGAGCCATGCTGCGAACGGCAGACGGTCTCGGTGCCGCATTCCTCGGATCGGATCTCGGCACCGATCTCGTAAATCCGAATGTCATCCGATCCGCGCAAGGCTCACTGTTCGCCTTCCCGACGGGTGCTGACAGGCGCGATCGGGTGATCTCGTGGTGCGCAAGCCACGGATCGATCGCCGTGGCGACACCCAGAGCGACGATCACGCTGTGGGAACTCGATCTCCGCCAGGACATCTCGATCGTGATCGGAAGCGAGCACCTCGGCGTCGACATGGCGTGGAGTGGATCCGGCACCGATTTCCGAATCCCGATGGTCGGATCCGCCGACTCGTTCAACGCGTCGGTGGCCGCCGCGATCGTGCTCGCAGAGGCGGTACGTCAGCGCTCGACCTGATCGACCTCGATGGCATCGGAGCGATCACACCATCGGCAGACGACACGATCGACGAGGCGTTCGAGAATCTCCTCCTCGTCGATCGTCACCGCTCCGGAGAGGTCTGCGTGCTCGAACCTTCGCCTCCGAACAGTGTCGAACACATCGAAGCGGGTCTTGTTGCCACAGGCAGCGCACCGGTACGTCGTCATGGTTTCGTCAGCCCCCAGATCCCATCGTCGTCGAGCATGCGGAGAATGGTCCCGGCTCGGTGCGCGACGTTCCCCATGGTCGCGGCTCCGTTCAGTTCGATCCTGACCACCGGACCGTGCCGATACATGGCGGGGACACCGATCACGCCAAGTTCGCTCGCCTCCGAACGGAGTGCTTCAAGTCGATCGTGCGACGCGTCCACGACCGCGTCGATTCCCGCGGCGGCCAGTGCCGCCGTCACCGTCGTACTGCTCGACGGATCCTCATGGTCGGCATGGACGAGCCCGAACGCCGCGTGGAGGAACCGGCCGCGTTCGTGGGGCGAGGCGAGGCTGAGGAAGGTCGCTCCGATTGCCTCCTCGCCTGCACGCGGCAACGGCTTCCACTCGAGCGCCACCTCGTTGCCAGCTGCTGCCAGGGCGCGAACGAAGCGATAGAACTGCCACACGGCAGGCTCGGAGAAGTCGAACCAGACCTGACCGTCGAATCGCATACCGGAAATGTAGGCCCCTCACCGGTCGACATCGTCCCGGTCATTGCATCGAACATGTGTTCGGTTACGATGGAGCCATGACGCTGCTGGGCCAGAGATCGTTCTCCGACATGGGCGTGTCCCTCGCAGATGTGCCGTTCTGCGTTCTCGACCTCGAGACGACGGGAGTCGCACCAGACACATGCGCCATCACCGAGATCGGAGCTATCCGCTACGAAGGAGGCATCGAGACCGGCCGATTCCATACGCTCGTGAACCCACGGTCCCCGATACCGCCGACGGTGACGGTGATCACGGGGATCACGCAAGCGATGGTGATCGCCGCCCCGACGATCGAGGAAGTCCTCCCCTCATTCCTCGAGTTCCTCTCGGATGCGGTCGTGGTCGGGCACAACGTCCGATTCGACGTCAGCTTCCTGAACGCGGCTTCGCTCAGGCTCGGATACGGAAGGCTCCCGAATCGATCGGCGGACACCTTGCGGCTCGCAAGACGGCTCCTCGGGTCCGAGGTCAGGAGCCTGCGCCTGTCGAGCCTCGCCGCCCACCTCGGCTCGCCCATATCACCGAACCACCGCGCCTTCGACGATGCGCAGGCCACGGCGCACGTGTTCTGGGCGCTCCTCGAGCGAGCCGGCTCGATCGGTGTGACCCATCTCGACGACCTCCTTGCACTCCCGACGATCAAGGGTGCGAGAGCGATCGGGAAGCTCTCCCTCACAGAGCACCTGCCACGTCGTCCCGGCGTGTACATCTTCCGCGATCGCACTGGTGCCGCCATCTACGTCGGCAAGGCGACGAACCTGAGGGCGCGGGTGCGGTCATACTTCGCTGGCGACCAGCGCCGCAGGGTCGACGCGATGTTGCGGGACCTGCATCGGATCGACCACCTCACCACCGCGACCGAGATCGAGGCGGCTGTCATCGAGCTCCGCCTGATCGCATCGGAGGCGCCACGCTACAACAGGCGATCCAAGGACCCACGTTCACTCCACTGGGTGACGCTCACGCGTGAGCGTCACCCGCGCCTTGCCATCACACGGTCGCCGTCGCGCGGAATTGCCTATCTCGGGCCACTACGCACCAGACGCCAGGCCGAGTCGGTCATCCACACGCTGTGGGATGCATCGATGATCAGGCGCTGCACCCGGGCGGGTGCCGGTTGCCAGTACGCCCAACTTGGTGTTGCGATGTGTCCCCACGACGACGCGACGACGGATACGCAGTACGCAGTCGTCGTCGACGAGCTGTGCGCTGGCCTCACACACCCGGCAACACTGCTCGACGCCGTTCGACGCAGGCTCGTCGCGCTCGTCGAGCACGGTCGATTCGAGGAGGCTGCCCGTTGCAGGGACGGGTGGGGCACACTGGCAAGGACCCTCGAGCGATCGCGCATCCAACAGGCGCTCATCGACGCCGGAACGATCGTGGCAAAGGCTGGCACCGCGACGATCCACATCGAGCAGGGTCGCCTGGTCCCGGCCCAGATGTCCGAGAGCACGGCCTCCTGGGTCACGTCGCCGGAGGACGGGTGCCTGTGGGACGGGGACGCTGGTTCAATCATCGTCAGAGGGGACGAGGCCGTCCTCCTGTGGAAGTGGCTCATGGCATCCGGGACGGAGCTCGTCTCCGTCACCGGGAGCCTCGCCACCCCGGTTCATCCCATACCGCTACTCGACCGGCTCGAAAGCGCCGTGTCTCCAAGCTTCGTTGCGGTGAGCGTTTGACCCACTCCGTGGCCGTCCGGCTCACCGGCCGCCGCAATCTAGGCGATGGATGTGCCGTCCGCGACATCGATGTCGGGCCGGAGAACGACCACGCCGTCAGGGTCCAGGGCACCGAGGACGAGCACATCGGATCGGAATCCACCGACGCGCATCGGCTCGAAGCCGGACACGACGACAACCTTCGTGCCGATGAGCGCCTCCGAGGTGTACCTCTCGGTGATCTTCGCCGATGACTGTACGACGCCGCGATCCGGTCCCAAGTCGATCCACAGGCACAACGCAGGTTCCCTCGATCCGGTGTTCGGCTGGGCCCGTGTCACGGTTCCGATCCGTAGGTCGAGCTTCTCCAGATCGCTCATCGATGCATCCGACATGCCCACACGGTAGCGATCGAGCCGCTCCGTATTGCGCAGCGCGCGCATGCCCGGCAGACTCGGTCCATGCGCTTTGTTCTCCGCTCCACCGACGACGCCGTCGCCCATGCTGACGCAGCGATGTTGGCTGCCCTCGGTCTGCCGGGCGGTGGCGTGGTCAGGGTCGGAGCGACCCAGGTCCGCGTCACGCCGCGGGACATGAGGGCACCGAACGACCTGGCGATCCCGGGATTCGCCTTCACCAACGGGGCCGGACGCCCCGGTGGTGCCGTCGACGTCACGCGCCTCGTGGTACCACAGGCCGCGAGGGTGTACCTCGAGCGGGACGGAGATCCCATCGACACCGTGCCGCGGGACCTCATATCGCTTCCGGTCGCAACAGGCGACCGATTCCCGACCGCCGAAGGGGAGGTCATGGTTCTCCTCGTCGAGCCAGAGTCGCCTGCGATCGTCACGGCCGCCACGACTGCTGGTGTCAAGCCGACCGGGAGCGACGGACCGCACGATGAGCCCGATCGCGGATCGGGATTGGTGCCGTCGATGATGATCGCGGGCCTCGAGAACGAGCTCGAGCTCCTGATCGGCTGGCTACGCCTCCTCACACAGGGGGGCGCGAGGGGCCACGAACCCGTGGCGGGTGTGACGGTGAGCGGACCGATGGGCTCGGGGAGATCAGAACTGGTCGAGAGCGCCGCTGACACCCTCGGCCTGACCGTCACCACGATCGACCTGCGCACGGTCACGACGCCCGACAGGCTGCTGGCGACGTTCGAGCGGGCACTGTCGAACGCTCGGTCCGGTACGGTGCTCCTGGTCGACAGGCTCGATCCACTGCTCGAACGCGAATCCGGTGTGCGGCACCAGGCAGCCGCCGTCACCAGGTGGTTCCTGGACACGGTGGCGGCCACTCCGGGTGTCGCCGTCGTGGTCAGCTCGACTCGCCCCACCATCGGCGCAGAACTCGACGCCCAGGACCTGCTACGGCGGACACTCGAGATCACGGCACCCACCCTCGAGCGTCGAAGGGCCCTTCTCTCGGCCGCGATCGACGTAGAGGGCGTCGACATCGACACCTTGGCGAACGCAACACCCGGGTTCTCTGCGCTCGACATCAGCACCGCCGTCCTCGATGCACGGGCGGCGACGAGCGGTGTGCTCACCACCGATTCCGTCCTTGCCGCCATCCGGGCGACGCCGCCCTCGATGGGCACGACCTCCCTTGGATCCATCCCCTCGTACGGCTTCGAACGGGTGGCCAACCTCGTCGACGTCAAGCAGGTTCTCACAGAGACCGTCATCTGGCAGCTGACGGACCCCCAACGATTCTCCCGCATGGGTATCCAACCACCGAGGGGCCTCCTCCTCCACGGACCGCCGGGAACCGGCAAGACCTTCGTCATCAGGGCGCTCGCTCACGAATCGGGGGCAGCGTTCTTCTCCGTGAAAGGCGCCGAGCTTCTCGACAAGTGGGTCGGGGAATCCGAGCGCGGCGTACGTGAGGTGTTTGCGCGTGCCGGTGCCGTGGCGCCTGCGATCGTCTTCTTCGACGAGTTGGATGCGCTCGCACCGGTACGCGGCTCGTCCACGAACAACGTAACGGACACCGTCGTCGCAGCCCTGTTGACCGAGCTCGACGGTGTGGCGAGGCGCGGCGACGTCTTCGTGATCGGAGCGACGAACCGAATCGACCTCATCGACCCTGCCTTGCTGCGCCCGGGTAGATTCGAGGTCCACCTCCTGCTCGACCTCCCGGGACCCGAAGCGAGGCAGACGTTCTTCGAGATGACGACGGTGCCCCTCGACGAGGACGTGAACCGCGACGATCTGGTTGCGATGACGGAGGGAATGTCGTTCGCGGACCTCGATGGACTGCTCCGAGGTGCCGCCATTCGGGCAATGCGCGACGATCCGCACGCCACCACGGTGGCGATCGATCATGTACGATCGGCACTTGGCGGTGACTAGATACCCCGACGACCACTCATTGACGCTTTACGACCACCCATAGTGGCTCTACCGTGCGAGGAGATCCACCGATGGGTCGCCCGACCCATGTCGGTGCGACCACAGAGGGCCACGGATCTGGGAGAATGAACCAACAAGAACGAGACACACCGACGGTGGGGCTACCGGTGGTGTGAACGAGTCACGAGCCTCTACAGGCAGAACGTGGCGAGACAGGGGCCGAAGGTCCCGGACACGACAAGGCGGAGGAAGGCACGATGCCTGATACATGGTCCCCAAGTGGGGTCACTCGTCGATTGCTGGTGATCGTGATTGCGGCCGCGCTGGCCCTCGCTTCATTGGCCGTCATTCCAGGGGCGGTCCAGGCCGCCCACGCAGACGACGCCGCACAAGATGCGGTGGTTCTCGATACAACACCGTCGTTGACGATCGAGAAGTCGACCAACGGTCAGGACGCGGACGACCCTCCGGGGCCCGTGATCCCCGCCGAGGACCCTGTCACGTGGACCTACGTGGTCACGAACGACGGCGGCCTCGCCCTCGAGAACATCACCGTCACAGACGACAACACCCAGGGAGCGACGATCTCATGTACCGGACAGGTGAACGGTTCGATCACCCTCGCCCCCGGGGAGTCGATCGAGTGCATGGCGAGTTCGCTGTCGCTCTACACGCGTGACCTGCAACTCCACGTCAACACGGCGACCGCGACGGGGACCGTTGTCGGCCAGCAAGGGTCCGTGACTGACAGCGACCGGTCCCACTACACCCCGACGCTCGTGTGTCCCTGGGGTCCTGCTCCGGATCGGATCATCATCGACATCTTCGGAGACGATCCGTCTGGTGACGGCGGTTACATGCTCCAGCAGGGTTGGACGGTGGGACCCATTCCGGCGTCCGTTCCAGCGGGCACCTACACCGTCAGCTGGGCGTCGTACGACTGGCACGACTTCAAGCCCGGTCAGGTGCAGCTCGAGGAGATTTGGCGCCTCAGGGTCGGGGACTCTGTGAGCGATCCGACAACGGACATCCCAGATACGACGGACTTCGCCCAGGGCACGCTCACCAATCGACTCGTCGTCGGCGCCGACCAAACCCAGGTCACGGTCGAGCACGCCGCCGTCGGTACGTCCATCAACAGCGTCTATGCGATCTGCGCCGTGCTCGATCCGGTGCCTGCAGGAATCGACATCACGAAGACGACCGAGGACTCCGAGGTTTCGCCCGGCGAAACTGCGACCTTCACGATCACGGTGACGAACACCGGTCAGGTGCCCCTCACCGACGTCGTCGTGACGGACGACCAAACACCCTCGTGTGACTTCGGCGCAGGCGACATGACCACGGTCCCCGGAGGTGCGTTCGACGGGACCCTCGCTGTGGGCGAATCCTTCTCGTACACATGCACGACAGATGCGCTCACGGCGTCCTTCGTCAACACCGCCGACGTCGTCGGTGTGCCACCCGCCGGGCCACCGGTCACCGACACCGACGACGAGCCGGTGACCGTCGTCGAGACACCCGAGGAAGGCACCATCGAGATCGTCAAGGAGGTCTGGAATCAACTCGGGTCGCCACCGGCATGGGCGAGCGAGGGCCTGCTGCCACGAGCCATGACAACGGCCAGCTGGCGGATCACCGTCACGAACCCGAACGAGTTCGATCTGAGGCAGGTGTCCCTGACCGACGCGAACGCGCCAGCCTGTGAAGTCGCGTTCGACGCTGCGATGAGGGACGAAGGATGGAACTCGGGCGACGAACTCATACTCCCTGCGGGCCAGAGTGTGACCTTCGAGTGCGAGAGCACCGTGGCCGCCGGCCAACCGGGCTCGAACACTGCGGTGACGACCGGCCTCGATCCCGAGGGAAGGCCGGTCGGCCCTGCCGAATCGACGGCGACCTTCGGTCGGGTGGCAGCCTCCGGAACGATCGGTGACACCGTGTGGTCCGACGAGAACGGAAACGGAATCCAGGACAACGGCGAGAAGGGAATCGCAGGTGCCCGTGTGCGTCTGACGCTCCCCGACGGATCCACGATCGAAACCACAACCAACGCAAGTGGCCTCTACCTCTTCTCGGCGCTGCCAGCGGGGACCTACAAGGTCGAGCTGATCATGAGCTCGCTGACGACACCATCCGAGGGAAGCCTGAAGTTGACGACACCGGGCCTGTTCAATGTCACGCTGGGTGAGGGCCAGTCGTTCCTCGACGCCGACTTCGGTGTCGTTGCGACGCTGCCCGATACCGGACTCTCGAGCGATCAGTTCGCCGTGATCGGTATCGCCCTCGTCATCATCGGCGCAACAGCGCTCGCGGCGACAAGGCGACGTGAGGACGGATCTGGCATCGGAGGGGCCTGAGACCGGACGGGCTCTGAGACCAAGGAGTTGACAGAGGGGTGCGAGCCGGCAGGTTCGCACCCCTCTGCGTTCATCCGGGACCGGACAGGGACTCGACCGCATCGGCGACCGTGAACTGCGACTCGTACAGTGCCTTCCCGACGATCGCCGCTTCGAGGCGCACCTCCGACGAGCGAAGCACAGAGAGGTCCCCGAGGGAGCCGACGCCGCCGGATGCGATGAGGTCGAGCTGCGGGCCGAGTTCCCGGACGGCGTTCAGGAGATCCAGGTCCGGTCCCTCCATGGTCCCGTCGCGATCGATTCCCGTAACCAACGCACGGGGTATGTCGTGCGCGACCACCCTTGCCACCATGTCGGGCAGCGGGGTCCCTCCGTCCAGCCAGCCGGATCCCACGGCCCTACCAGCTCGAACGTCGATCGCTGCGACGACCCTTGCGGGCCCGGCGACATCCACGATCCTGTGCGAATCTTCACTCATTGATGTGAGCACCGATCCGACCACGATGCGCAGCGCCCCTGCTTCGAGGGTCCGGAGGGCATCCGCGGCGGTCCTCACTCCCCCGCCTGCCTGGAACGGGATCCCCGCTCGCGCCAGGTCCTCGAGAACCGACAGGTCGCGCGTACGACCGCGCGCTGCATCGAGGTCCACGACGTGGATCAGCGGCGCACCTTGTGAGATGAAGCGCGCTGCCACTGCCACGGGATCCCTGTCGTAGAGGGTCACCTCTTCGTAGGAGCCACGAAGGAGCCTCACGACGGCACCGTCGAGAATGTCCACTGCTGGGATGATGTCCATGGTTGGCTCGCGTGGGTTGAGAATCGCTGACTCTAGCTGTGATACCGTATTAGCATGCTATTACAGTATCACAGACAACGTCGACTGATCCCGGTCGGAGATGCACGATGACGACACAGCCAACCACGGACGACTGGCGCAACGAGTCGACCGCATCGCTCATGGATGCCATCGTCGAGCTCACGACCCGTGACGAGGCTGCTCGGTTCTTCCGAGATCTCTGCACTCGCCACGAACTCGAGGAGATGACCTCACGATGGGAGGTCGTACGGCGACTTGCAGAAGGCCACTCGTACCGTGAGATCCACGAGCTCACGGGTGTATCCACGGCGACGATCACGAGGATTTCCCAATGGCTTCGTCATGGCACCGGCGGGTACGCCGAGGCACTCGAACGAGCAGGCATCATGCGAAGGGACCTCGAATGACAATACGGATCGCGCTCCCGAACAAGGGAAGGCTCGAGCAGCCTGCCACCGAGCTTTTTCGTCGGGCAGGTTTCCGGTTCGAACGGACGGAACGGAGCCTCGCTGTCCCCGTCCTCGATGCACCGATCGAACTCCTCTTCGTCCGTGCGAAGGACGTCGGCGAACTCGTCGCCGACGGTGTCGCGGACCTCGGTGTCACCGGGCTCGACATGATCCGCGAGATGCGCGCTCCTCTCGAGGTCGCCCTCGAGCTCGGCTTCGGGCGATGCTCGCTCGTTGCTGCCGTACCCGATGAGTCACCCATGACCGGCATCGAGGACCTCGCTTTCCTGCGTGTCGCGACCTCGCACCCCAACACGGTGTCGAGTTTCTTCTCAGGCAAGGGCATCGCCGTGACGACGGTTCCGCTCGCTGGCTCCGTGGAGGTCGCGCCGAAGCTCGACATCGCCGACGCAGTCGCAGACCTCGTGTCGTCGGGGTCGACCATGTTGGTGAACGGTCTCCGCCCGATTGCGACGCTGCTCGAATCCCAGGCGGTCCTCGTCGAGGGAGTCGGAGTGAGCCGCACCGAGACCGCTGACACGGTGGTGACGATGCTCCGAGCCGCCATGGCCGCCTTGCGACGCCGATACGTGGTCATGAACGCCCCGACGAGCGCAGTTGGTGAAATCTCCCGGATCATTCCCGGCATCGATGCGCCGACGGTCGTGCCGCTCGCAGTGGAGGGCAAGGTCGCCGTCCACTCGGTCGTCGATGCAGCCGATGTGTGGCACGTGTTGCCGAGGCTCAAGGAAGCCGGTGCCTCGGGCATCCTGGTCCTCCCCGTCGACCAGGTCCTCGCGTGACCATCGAGATCCGCACGGTGGACCTGACGCGTGATCCGGCAACCCGGTCGCGTGCTGCCGTTCGATCGGCCATTCCCGATCCCGAGGTCTTTGCGCTCGCGGCCTCGATCGTGGCTGAGGTCGTTGCCGGAGGGGATGGAGCCCTCAGCCGCCTCAGCTCGCTCCATGGAGGTGGGCTCGCCGACGGTTCCCATCTCGTGCCGAGCGAGGACATCGAGAAGGCACCGGGGACCATCGCCCCTGCTCTCCTCTCGGCCCTCGAGGAAGCGATCACGCACGTCACGGCGGTGCACCGGCCGCAAAGACCCACCGATGCCGTTGTCACGCCGCTCGATGGCGTCACCGTCGAGCGCATCTGGTCGCCGTTGTCGTCCGTTGGCGTGTACGTTCCGGGCGGTCGGGGCCTCTACCCGTCCTCCCTCATCATGGGTGTCGTACCAGCGAGGATCGCGGGTGTCGAAAGGATCGTCGTAGCGACCCCTGCTGGTCCCGACGGCAGCATCGACCCCATTGTCCTCGCCGCTGCGTGCCTGCTGGACGTAGACACGGTCCATGCCATGGGAGGGGCACAGGCGGTGGCGGCGCTCGCCCATGGCACGGAGACGATCGAGCGCGTCGACAAGATCGTCGGACCAGGCGGACCGTGGGTGACTGCGGCCAAACTCGCGGTATTCGGCTCGTGTGGCATCGATCTCCCAGCAGGGCCGAGCGAGGCTGCCGTCGTCGTGCACGGCGCCGCCGACCCGGCGCTCGTCGCAGCCGATGTCATGTGCCAGGCCGAACACGGCGCAGAGTCCGCCGTCACCCTCATCGTGACCGACCCATCGATGGCGTCGGACGTCCTTGCGGAGATCGACTCGGCCCTGCCCCGACTCGAGCGAAGGGAACTGATCGCCGCGGCACTCGGGAACCACGGACTCGTAGCCATCGCCCGAGACCTCGCCCAGGCACTGGAGTTCGCCAACGAGTGGGCTCCGGAGCATCTCTCGATCCACGCTCCCGACGCAAGGGGCGCTGCCGACAGCGTCCCGAACGCTGGATCGGTGTTCATCGGCACGTGGACGCCGGAGGCCGCGGGTGACTACGCAACAGGTGCGAACCATGTCCTCCCAACCGGGGGCCTGGCACGCTCGTATGGGCCACTCGGTGTGGAGGATTTCGGTTCCTGGCGCCAGGTGCAGACACTCACGCGAGACGGTCTCACAGCATTGGCACCGACGATCCTGGCCATGGCGAGAGCCGAGGGCTTCACCGCACATGCGAACTCGGTCACCGCAAGGCTCGAGAGGACACCGTGACCGCACCTCGATACTCATGGCAACCGACAACTGCCGAGATCGCCCAGCGGTATGGGCTGCGGCCATCAGACGTGATCAGGTTCGATCACAACACCTCACCGTTCCCGACGGACTGGGCACCTTCGATCGTTGGTCCAATGGCCCAGCGTCTCAACGAGTACCCCGGCGCGTCATACGCACCCCTGCGGCGGGCCGCGGCGTCCTACCTCGACACCGATCCTGATCGAATCGTGCCGGGAGCAGGTATCGACGAGTTGATCCTGCTCATCGCAAAGGCATTCCTCGGCCCGGGAAAGCGCGCAACTGCAGTTCTACCCACCTATCCGTTGTATGAGATCGCCTCCCTCCAGCATGGGGCAGAGTTCATCGCCGTCGAGTACGGGTTCCCGGATTTCGGGTTTCCTTCCAGGCCGATCGGCGAGGCAGCCGAGACTTCCGATGTCACGTGGCTGTGTTCCCCCAACAACCCGACGGGCCACCGGATCGATGACGCGGAGATCGCCGCCATCATCGGGGATGCCGGAGGTCTCGTGGTGATCGATGCGGCGTATGCAGAGTTCTCACAGGACCGCTGGTCGCCCTGGGTCGAGCGGTTCGACAACGTGATCGTGTGCCAGACCCTTTCCAAGGGCTTCGGTCTGGCTGCGCTGCGGGTCGGTTTCGCCATGACGAACCCGGAGATCGCCAGAGAGCTCGACGGGGTCAGGCCACCGGGGAGCATCTCGTCCATGTCCGCGGAGATCGCGGAATCGGCTCTCCTGACCACGAGCAGGATGCACCGCCAGGTCGATCGGATCGTCCGCGAGCGCGGTCGGCTCTCGGAGAGCCTTCGGGATGTCGGAATGGACGTGGTCCCGGACTCGGAGGCCAACTTCGTCCTCTGCGACGTCGGGCCCTCGGCCGGGGAGCTGGCAGGCGATCTCATGACGGAGGGCATCGTCGTGCGCACCTTCGCATCGACGAGCCCGATCCACGAGTTCCTGCGATTCACCGTTCGGACAAGGGAAGAGAACGACAGGCTCATCGATGCACTGAGGAGACGCCGACCATGACACGCACAGCCCGGATCTCGAGGGTGACGACCGAGACGACCGTCGAAGTGAGCGTCGATCTCGATGGCACTGGCCGTGCCGAGGTTGCAACCGGGATAGGGATGCTCGACCACCTCGTCACCGCCTTCGCCCACCATTCCCTCATCGATGTCGCACTCACGACGACGGGAGACCTGCACGTCGATGACCACCACACCGTCGAGGACTCGATGCTGACGCTCGGCGAAGCGATCGACACGGCACTCGGGGACCGGTCCGGGATCAGCCGCTACGGAGACGCACGCGTCCCTATGGATGAGTCAGTCGCCACATGCGCCATCGACGTCGGTGGCAGGTCGTACGCCGTGATCACCGCCTCGTTCCGTGGGGAGCGCCTCGGTGGGTTGTCCACGCAGATGATCGAACACGCTCTCGAGGCATTCAGCCGGAGCGGGAGGCTCACCCTTCACATCGATGCAACAGGTCGCAACGACCACCACATCGCCGAGGCGATGTTCAAGGCCCTCGCACGGGCGGTTCGCGGGGCCGTCGCGGTAGACGATCGGCGGGTCGGCCTTCCGTCGACGAAGGGATCGATGTGACATCGATCGCCGTCGTCGACCACGGTGCCGGGAATCTCATCTCGATGGAGCAGGCACTCGTACGCGCGGGGGCACAGCCCACGAGGGTGGCGGAAGGGTGCGACCTTGCACCCTATGACGGGGTGATCCTTCCTGGGGTCGGGGCAACAGGGGCTGCGATGCGTACCCTTCGGAGAGCAGGGCTCGTCGACCCGCTCCGGACGTACGGTGGGCCCTTCCTCGGTGTGTGTGTCGGGATGCAGCTGCTGTTCGAGTACTCGGAGGAGGACGACACGGCGTGCCTCGGCCTCATGGGCGGTCACATCGGTCGACTCAAGGCCAGGCCGCTCCCCCACATGGGCTGGAATGACGTCGACGATTGCACTGACCCGCTCGTTCCACCCAACGGCGACGCGACGTTCTACTTCGTCCACAGCTTCGCCCCGCGTCCCGACGACCCGGCCGTCGTCACCGGCTGGACCCGCCACGGCACGGATCGCTTCGCCTCCATCGTCCGATCGGGGAACGCCGTGGGCGTCCAGTTCCATCCCGAGCGGTCCTCCCATGCGGGGATGGCGGTGTTGAACCGCTTCGTCGCGTCATGTCGCGAGGCTGCACGTGTTGCGTAGGCGGGTGATCCCGTGCCTCGACGTGGCCGACGGCCGCGTGGTGAAGGGCACGAACTTCGTCGACCTCACGGATGAGGGTGATCCCGTCGAGATGGCTGCACGGTACGCCGATGCGGGTGCCGACGAGATCTGCTTCCTCGATATCACGGCGACACCGTCGGGTCGCGCCACGATGCTCGAGACCGTCCGGCGTACAGCAGAGAACGTGTTCGTCCCCCTCACTGTCGGCGGCGGAGTTCGCAGTGTGGCGGATGTGCGCGCCGTCCTGCGGGCGGGAGCAGACAAGGTCGCGGTGAACTCGGCCGCAGTGCAGCGCCCAAGGCTGATTCGGGAGTGCGCTACGGCGTTCGGATCCCAATGCGTCGTTGTGGCGATCGACGCGAGACGGACCACGAGGAGCTGGACCGTTCACACGCATGGAGGACGCGTCGACATCGGACTCGACGCCCTCGATTGGGCAACGCGGGCGTTTCGCCTGGGGGCGGGCGAGATCCTGTTGACGTCGATGGACCGCGACGGCACGAAACAGGGATATGACCTCGAGCTCCTCGAGGCGGTGCGGGCGCGGGTTGACGTGCCGATCATCGCGTCGGGCGGTGCGGGAGGCCCGAAGGACCTGGCCGACGCCCTTGCGGAGGGACGGGCGGACGCCGTTCTCGCTGCATCCATCTTCCACCGTGACCACTACACCGTCGGACAGATCCATGACGCACTCGCAGACCTCGGGATCCCGGTCAGGAGCCCGGCATGATCGACTTCTCAGGACTCGCACCCGGAAGCGATGGCCTCGTGGTCTCCGTGGTCCAGGATGCCGCCACAGGATCGGTTCGCATGGTGGGGTACATGGACGCAGAGGCACTCCGACTCACCGAGGAAACGGGGTTCGTGCACTTCTGGAGCAGGTCGATGGGCAGGATCTGGAAGAAGGGCGAGACAAGCGGGAACACGCTGAGGGTCTTCGCCGTTTCGGTGGACTGCGATGGGGATGCCCTCCTCATCACCGCGGATCCCGACGGCCCGACCTGCCACACGGGGGCCGAGACCTGCTTCGGTGCGACAAGTGCCACGACATTCGGTGCGACCCTCGACCGCCTCACACGGATCATCGCCACGCGGGCAGACGCCGATCCGGCGGACTCGTATACGGCAAGGCTCGTCTCAGACCCGGATCTCGCCGCTCGCAAGGTGCTCGAGGAGGCAGGCGAGGTGGCGTTCGCCCGGAAGGATCTTTCGCTCGGAGGCGATCCTTCCCGGGTGATCGAGGAGGCGGCGGACCTGGTGTATCACCTCCTCGCACTCGTGTCGGGTGCGGACTGTGACGTCGAGGATATTGCCGCCGAACTCCGTTCCCGGATGCATTGAGTCGCCCGTTCCCTACGCTCGGCGGCATGCGATCACCAACTCGTGCGGTCGTCGTGCTCCTGGCTACTGCCCTGGCCATCACATCGTGCGCATCGGCGCCGCAGGGTCCGCTCCCCGAGCCCCCTGTGCCGACGACGACGGCCGACCTGGCGGCCGAGATCGCCGCATCGTCTCCCGCTGTCGTCAACGTATGGGCATCGTGGTGCCTCCCATGTCGCAGTGAGGCGCCATTGATCGCATCGGCGAGTACCAGCCGACCCTCCGTCACGTTCATCGGGCTCAATGTCAGGGATCGGGACACGGATGCACAGGTGTTCATGGCCGAGTTCCTCGAAGACGCCGACATGGCCCACGTGAGCGATCGATCCGGGAGGATCCCCATTGACCTCGGGGCAACGGCCGGTGTGCCCTTGACCTTCTTCTACGCATCCGACGGCTCCCTCGCCCACCTTCACTTCGGGGTCATCGACGAACCCACGATGGCGCGATACCTCGACGAGATCGATCGCTGATGGAGTTCTCCCTCCTCGGAGCTGCCGCGATCGGGGTGGCCTGCTTCTGGGCGATGCTCAAGTGGGAGGCGCCACGGGGCAACGCAGCCGGATGCGCCGTCGACCTGTGGGAAGCGGGCATCACATCGGCGATTGCCGGTGTCTTCATCGGAAGGGTCGCAGCGATGGTCACGACGGGCATCAACCCCATCACCGACCCCGGACAGATCCTGCTCGTTCGCAGCGGTGTGTCGACGACAGCCGCAGCCGTGGGTGCGATCGCAGTGTTCGCCGCGCTGGCCAGGCGGGACCTCGTCACCACCGCCGATGCGATCGCACCTGCGGCCCTCGCAGGATTCGCTGGCTGGCACGCAGGATGCGTGACATCGAACGCGTGCCTCGGTGTCGAGTCGGGAGTTCCCTGGGCATGGTCACTTCCGGGGAGCACGGTGACACGCCACCCCGTGGAACTCTATGTTGCGATCGGGATGGCCCTCGTCGCAGGTGTCCTCGCCACGTGGAAGCGAAGAGGGCGACCATCGCCGGGCGTCGTGGCGGGGTCGGCGGTCGCCACGGCCGGTGCCCTGAGACTCGCCACCGAGCCCCTTCGGATCTCGATCGACGGCGGCCCCGTTGCGACGTACCTGATCGCTGCCATCGTGGGGGTCGGGTGGATGACCGTCGCGGTCCTCGCCGACCGTAGGATCACCCGGACAGGCTGACGAGCCTATCGAGCCGCTCGCGGAGGAAGTCCTCGGGTGCTGCCCCGAACCACTGATCGACGATGACGCCGTTCGCGATCAGGATGGTCGCAGGTTGGCCGGGAACACCGTAGAGGTCCCATATGCGATCATCGAGTCCCCAAGCCAGCTTCGCGCTGAACAGCTCGCCAGCCCTCTCTGATGTTCGCGCCATATCGGACCTACCGGCAACCGCCAGGAACGAGACGTCCGCGAGGTAGTCCTCGGCGACCGAGTCGACGACGGGCAACTCCCGTCGACAGATGCTTCACCACTCCGCCCAGAACACCATGAAGACGGGCTTGACCTCCTGCGAGAGTACGAAGGTCCCAGCTCCGTCGGCGCCGAGGGCAAGGGTGAAGTCGGGTGCCAGCGGTCCGTCGGGTCGTTCCTCGGGTGCCTCGACGATGGTGGTCATGGTGGTGTCCGCGGGTTCGCCAGCGGGCGGCGCCTGCGAATCCGAGGGCGTGCTCGTCGTCGGGGCTTCGGAGGTTGCCGTCACGTCCGGCTGGGCTGGGTCCGTGGATGCGCTACACGCCGCCACAGCGAGCACGAGGGCCAGTGCCAGAATGGGGATCACTCGTCTCATTGCGTCAACGGTAGGCGCACGTTCGCCCTACGCGGGCGACCGGGAGACGTGTTCATTGATTGTCAATGAACTCTCAAGCGCGCGGTTCGCGGCACCGCTGTCGATCGATTCCTCAGCGACTTCGACGGCACGTGCGAATCCGTCTGCCAGACCGCCCAGGATGATCGCGGGCGCCGCGTTGATGACGGCGGCGTCTCGCTGGGGGCCGGTCCTGCCATCGAGAATGGACCGCGTTATCACGACGTTCCGGGCGCTGTCACCGCCGACGATGTCCTCGATGCGGGAGCGACGAATCCCGAAGTCCTCGGGCGTGAACTCAGCCTCCGTCACCTCACCGTCGATCAGACGATAGATCCTCGATGGTCCCGCAGGAGAGAGCTCGTCGAGGCCTTCTTCTCCGTACACGACGAATGCCCGATCAACGCCGCGGGCCGCAAGTACCTCGATCATCACCTCAGCCATGCGAGGATCGGACACGCCAACGCTCATGCGTGCGCCGGCGGGATTGCACAGCGGTCCAAGGAAGTTGAAGACGGTCCGAACACCGAGGTCCCTCCGCACACCCACCGCGTGCCGCATCGCGGGGTGGTACCTGGGGGCGAAGAAGAACCCGAAGTTCGAGTCGTCCACCATCTGCGCGACCTGATCGGGACCGATCTCGATGTTGAATCCGAGCGCCTCGAGGAGATCGGCGGAACCGGTCGTCGATGACGCCGCACGGTTGCCGTGCTTGGCGACTCGGACACCGGCGCCGGCGGCGATGAATGCCGCTGTCGTGGACACGTTGAAGGTCCCGAAGCCGTCACCACCGGTTCCGACGATGTCCACCGAGTTGGGGACGTTCGCCGTCACGGCGGCATCAATCATCGCATCGACCATTCCCGCCATCTCGTCGGCAGACTCACGCTTGGTGCGCAGAGCGACAATGAAGGCGCTGATCTGGGCGTCGGATGCGCGACCGGCCATGATCTCGGCCATCGCCTGCGCCGCCACCGGCCGCGTCAGGTCCTTGCACTCGATGAGGGCGCCGATCGTCGCCGGCCACGAGAAATCGCTCATGGAGCGACGATACAGGCCCCCGGTCACACGCCGAGCAACTTGGCCTTCTGGGCCGAGAACTCCTCGTCGGTGAGTATCCCCTGTG
>DATHUV010000066.1:0-5354 GCA_035461905.1 Acidimicrobiia bacterium
GCCCGCCCCCGAAGCGGCGAGCAAGCCTGCGGCGAAGAAGCCTGCGGCGAAGAAGCCTGCGGCGAAGAAGCCTGCGGCGAGCAAGCCTGCGGCGAAGAAGCCTGCGGCGAGCAAGCCTGCGGCGAAGAAGCCTGCGGCGAAGAAGCCTGCGGCGAAGAAGCCTGCGGCGAAGAAGCCAGCCTCGAAGAAGGCCTCCTACCCCTTCGACGTCGGGGACAAGGTCGTGTACCCGCACCACGGTGCTGCGACGATCATCCGCAAGGAGCGCAGGGAGTTCGACGGCGACAAGCAGGACTACTTCGTCCTAGAGATCGTCACGGACCAACTGACCCTCAGCGTTCCCGCTGCATCGGCGCTCGATCGAGGTGTCCGTCCCGTGATCTCGAAGAGCAAAGCGCGCCAGGTGTTCGCCGTGTTCAAGGACGAGCCCCAGGAAGCGGGTGCGAACTGGAGCCGCTGGTACAAGCTCCTGACCGAGAAGATCAACTCTGGAGATATCTTCCAGGTTGCGGAGGTCGTCCGTGACCTCACCTACGCGCAGCAGATCAAGGGCATATCGCCTGCTCTCAAGCGGATGCTCGCCAAGGCACGGCTCATCATCGTCTCGGAGCTCCAGTTCTCCCTCGATCTGTCCGAGGAGGACACGATCAAGAAGCTCGATCGGGCGCTGCCGAAGGTCGACCTTCCCGACGAGTGATGCGGTGACCCACCTGGACGGTGACGGATCCACAGCTGCCGTCGTCGTCGCGGCTGGTAGCGGCACCCGGTTCGGGAGCTCGAAGGCGACCCTCACGATCGGTGGCGTCGAGCTGTGGCAGATCTCCGTGGATCGATTCCGGTCCCAGGGCATCAGAGACGTGATCGTCGTGGGCGACGTGCCGGGTGGAGTCCCCGGTGGGGAGCGCCGTCGGGATTCCGTTGCTGCGGGCCTCGAGCATGCGCACCGCTCGACCTGGGTGCTCGTCCATGACGTCGCTCGGCCTTTGGCTCCGGTCTCCCTCATCTCGCGAGTACTGGAACGTCTCCGGCAGGGAGATGTGGAAGGTGTCGTTCCGGTCATACCGGTTGCCGATACGGTGAAGCGTGTCGAAGGCGAGACGGTCATCACCACTGTGGACCGTGGGAGCCTCGTCCTGGTCCAGACACCACAGGGTTTTTCCACCCGTGCGTTGATCGAGGCGCACGGACTCAACCCGGCCGACAATGCCACGGACGACGCAGGCCTCATCGAGTCCGCAGGGGGTAGGGTTGTGACAGTGCCGGGAGACAGGGACAACTTCAAGATCACATATCCAGATGACCTCGAGCGTGCTCGATGGCTCGACCGGCACCGAGGAGGCGCCGATGGCTAGCGTGAGGACGGGAATCGGGTTCGATGCGCACAGGTTCGGCGGACCTGGACCGGTCATCCTGTGCGGGGTGTCGATAGAACACGCCACGGGTGTCGAGGCTACATCCGACGGCGATGTCGCCTCCCACGCGATATGCGATGCATTGCTCGGATCGGCTGCCCTCGAGGACATGGGTTCCCACTTCCCGAGCGACGATCCCCAGTGGCACGGTGCGAGCTCGATCGACATGGTGGCACGGTGCGCCGGGATGGTGTACGACCGCGGACTCGAGATATCCCACATCGACGTGAGCATCGTCGCCCAGGACGTACGCATCGCCCCCTTCCGGGACCAGATGCGCCAGAACCTCGCCACAGCGGTTCGCATCCCGTTCGCCCAGGTCTCCGTGAAGGCGACGACAACCGATGGCCTCGGATGGATCGGTGCGGGCGAAGGTCTCGCCGCCTACGCCGTTGCCACTGTTGTGCGCTAGACGATCGAGCGACCCAATCCTGGATCGTCCGTGATGATCACGTCGACGCCCGCCTCCGCGGCAGCCTCGATCTCCGATGCCGTGTTGGCATTCCACACCACGACCGCCAAGCCTGCGGCGTGGATCGAGTCGACGATCGCAACCGGATCCCCCGCGATCGAAGGCATCGGCGGGTGAAGGGCCTCGACGCCGAGGCCCTTGGCCATCTCGATGGCTGTAACCATCGGCACGCCACCTGCGATCAGCAGGCCGCGGACGAGCCTCTCGTAGCCCTCTGCGGCTCGGACCGAATCCGGATCGAAGGACGACAGGACGATTCGTGCCGGGTCGTCGGTCGAGGCGATGAGGTCGAGCGCCTCGGTGACGATCGATCTCGTCGGATCGAAGTCCGGCTGGTTGGGGACGTTCTTGATCTCGACGTTCAGATAGACACGGGAGGGAACACTCTCGAGGGTCTCTGCGAGGGTCGGCACCTCCGGTGCGGCGTCGCGCAGGTCGGCGAACGTCAGGTCGCACATCGGAGGTAGCTCGCCGTGCGTCGGATCGTGGCTCATGATGAGCACACCATCGGCCGTTCGCCTGACGTCGCACTCGATGCCGTCCGCCCCTGCCTCAACGGCGAGCGCGAACGCCTCGAGGGTGTTGTCGGCGGCACGCGACCTGTCTCCACGGTGTGCGTAGATGAGCGGCGCGGTACCACCCGATAGCGGGCCGAGGGGGGATCGATGCATGGGCACAGGCTACCGCTGAGTCGACGTCGAGTGAGGGTCGCTACCATCGCGGCGAATGCAGGTCTACTCCACGCTCGCGCGCGCACTTGTGCCACTCGACATCGAGAACGGTCAGGTGACGATCTACGTGTGCGGTCCGACGGTGCAGTCGGAGCCCCATCTCGGCCACGGGCGATCGGCCGTCGCCTTCGACGTGCTGCGGCGGTACCTCGAGTGGCTCGGCAACGAGGTCGTCTTCTTGAGGAACGTCACGGATGTCGATGACAAGATCATCGCTCGCGCCCAGGAACTCGGGATCTCGACCGACGAGGTCGCAGCACGTGCCTTCGAGACCTTCGACAAGGGGTACACGCTCCTCGGGAACCTCCCCCCAACTCTGGAGCCTCGTGCGACGGAGCACATCGGCGGGATGATCGACCTCATCGAGTCGCTGATCGAGTCAGGCAACGCGTACGAGAGCGGCGGCGACGTCTATTTCGCGGTTCGCTCGTTCGATCGATACGGGGCTCTGTCACGCCACGATCTGGACGACCTTCGAGCCGGGGATCGCGTCGAGCCCGGTGACAAGAAGCGGGATCCCCTCGATTTCGCGCTCTGGAAGGCATCCAAGCCCGGCGAACCGAGTTGGGATTCGCCGTGGGGAGGTGGTCGACCCGGATGGCACATCGAGTGCTCGGCGATGGCGGTGGAGTACCTCGGTCAGCCGTTCGACATCCATGCGGGGGGCACCGACCTCATATTCCCGCATCATGAGAACGAGATCGCGCAATCGGAAGCGGTGAGCGGTGTCCCGCTCGCCCGGTACTGGATGCACAACGGCATGTTGAACCTCAGGGGCGAGAAGATGGCGAAGTCGACAGGTCATGTCGTGACGCTCCTCGAATCGCTCGAGCGATGGGATCCGCTCGCCGTGCGTCTCTTCTACCTGAGGACCCACTACCGCAAACCCCTCGACTTCTCCGAGGATGCCCTCGATGACGCCGAGGCGAGCCTCCAGAGACTCCGTGCCTTCCGGCGTCGGTTCGACGATCCGGTCGAGGCTGTTCCCGACGCCGAGGTCCTCGGCGCTTTCTCGGCAGCCATGGACGCCGATCTCGACGTCGCTGGTGCGCTCGCGGTGATCTTCGACCTCGTGCGCCACGGGAATGCGGCGCTCGACGCCGGCGACGACGCCTCAGGGCTCGCCGCAGCGTTCGACGTGATGATCGGGGTACTCGGTCTGAACGCAGGGGCGGACGACACGTCGCTCGATGTCAGCGGGATCGCCGCCGACCTCGGTGTTGACGCTTCCTCCGTGGAGGATCTGGTTGCCCTCAGGGAGGACGCCCGAGACGCCCGCGACTGGGCTCGAGCCGACGCGATCCGTGACCGGCTGGCCGAGGCAGGAATCGTCGTTGAGGACACCGCAGATGGCGCCCGCTGGCATCGGGGCTGACGTCGAGGGCGTCCACGCTGTCGACGCCGCCCTAGGGGCGGGGCGCGTCCGTGAGCTCTTCGTCGAGTCGGGTCGATCAGGCCGCGCCGACGTCACGAACCTCGTAGAACGAGCACATGGCCTTGGGCTCCCGGTTCGTACGGTCGATGATGTCAGGCCGCTGGCCTCCACCGATGCTCCCCAGGGTGTCGTGGCCCGATGCACCCCGATTCCCTCCCTCACCATCGACGAGATGATCGCCCTCGGTCCGGAGCCCGCCATCCTCGTGCTCGATCACATCGAGGATCCACGCAACGTGGGAGCGGCTGCGCGATCGGCTTTCGCGGCAGGGATGACAGGTCTCGTGGTGTCCCACCGCCGAAGCGCGCCCGTCGGCGCCACCGCATTCAAGGCCGCAGCCGGCGCGCTCGAGCACATTCCGGTCGCCATGATCTCATCGATCGCTGATGGAATGAGGCGGTTGGCGAAATCCGACATCTGGACGGTCGGCCTCGACGGGCAAGCTGACACGTCCTTGTTCGGCCTCGAGCTCCTCGAGAGACCCGTGGCGGTCTGCATCGGGGCCGAGGGATCGGGCCTGTCCCGACTTGTCGCCGATCGGTGTGATGTGCTCGCCCGGATCCCGATGGCAGGGGGCATGGAGAGCCTCAACGCTTCGGTGGCTTCAGCGCTCGCTTGCTTCGAGGTGGCTCGGGTGCGGGGCTGGGTATCCTGACGCATCTGCTGGCGTAGCTCAGATGGCCAGAGCAGCCGCCTTGTAAGCGGCAGGTCGTGGGTTCGAGTCCCACCGCCAGCTCCCGTTCGCTTGACCGCATGATGATTTGTGTCCTTCGCTTCGCTCGGACCAGCCGCTGCCTCTGGGCTGGGTCCGGCCCCGCCGTGGACGGTCAGCTCACGTGGTGCTCCGACGAGACTTTGGGTCGTGGGTTCGAGTCCCACCGCCAGCTCCCGCCCGTCCCCCCTCGTCCCCCTTTCCACGGGCGGACGACCACTTCGTGGTCGACATCCTGTTGCCTACTGGTGGGGAGGGACCGGCCGGACGGTGGATTGGGCGTTTCACCGAGGAGACCCTTGGGGGACGGCAGAGGAGCGCAGCGACGATGCAGGGGGATCACTATCCGAAGACCCACGGTTCGGCCGGTTCCCACTTGCGTGCTCGCAGGCTCGCAAACCCCCCTGGCTCACTACGTTCGCCCGTCCCCCCTAAAGGGAGGACGATTCGTGACTCACCATGGTCCCCCTTTCTTGAAGGGGGACGGCAGAGGAGCGAAGCGACGATGCAGGGGGATCACCATCCGAAGACCGACGCCTCGGCCGGTTCCCACTTGCGTGCTCGCAGGCTCGCAAACCCCCCTGGCTCACTC
>DATHUV010000067.1:0-3030 GCA_035461905.1 Acidimicrobiia bacterium
TATCCGGCGCTGTCATTCCTCAGGCCGTCGTCGATCACATCGGCAACGATGAGTTCGAATCCGGGATCGAGGAACACGACCGAGGCGCCGCCTCCCGCCCGACCGAGTGAACCGGGGAGAACCTCGTTGGTGATCGCTCCACGGTCCAATTCGAAGGCTGCCGCACCGAGTTGCAGGAGATCCGTGGCGGTGAGGTTGGTCTCCGTGAACCTGGAGAGGATGGCGAGCAGCGGCGGGAGGTCGTGAATCGAGCCTTCCTGGATGGTCGCCAGCGCAGCGAGCATCACGATTCCGTGGTGGTACGAACGGGTGAAGTCGCCGCCGGGGATGAGCTTTCTGGTGCGGGCGAAGTCGAGGAGTCGGGTGGGATTGAGTGTCTGCTCGCCACTGCTGAACCCGTCGAACCACTCCTGGGTCGGGATCGGGATCGGGATGGTGAGCCGCAGGCGACCGAAGGCGGCGCCGACCAGGTCCTCGAACCCAGCGAACCCGGTCAAGATGTACCCCTCGAGTGGAACTTCCCAGGTGTCGGTGAAGAACTCGAACAGGGCGTCCGGTCCGCGACCCGAGGATGTGAGCGCGTTCATTCGCATCGATCCGTACTCGGAATCGATCCAGCTGTCCCTTGGATACCCCAGGATCGAACCGGCGCGTTCGGACGGCACGGACGTCAGGATGTGGATCGAGTCCATCCGATGTACCGACGCGTCCCCACCGGGTCTCGCATCCGATCCGAGGACGAGGACGCGTCGGGGTGATTCCCCGAAGTACGGGTCGGCGCCGATGGAACCGAGATGCGCACCGACCGTAGCCCATCCCGAGCCTTCGTCCGAGAGCAGGAGGAGGTCACCGCCATCCAAAGTGGCAACGGCGACGCGACTCCCATCAGCGAGTTCGGCAACGGTCGCCTCTGCGGTGTACCGGTCAGCGAGACCCGAAGCCGCACCTTCGTGGTGCGTGACGACACCATCGGCCACTGCGCCCGCGACCCGCGGATCCCTGATCGTCGACAGACCCAGCCCCACCGCTGCCGTGAGCTCACCGTCCTCGATGCCCGATACCGAAATCAACACGATCGGTGGCTCCGTCGTGGTCGTCGTCGGTTCAGCCGCAGTCGTCGTGGGTGCGATCGTGGTGGAGGTGGTCGTAGTGGATGTGGTTGAGGTCGGCGTGGAGTCGCTGGGCGAACATGCGGCAAGGAGAAAGGGCACGACCAGCGCTGAAGCCACCCGGCGACTCGTTGTGATCATCTCGATACGGCTTCCCATCGGGTGCGAGTGTACGCCCCGACTCCATCGACGAGCGGACACTCACCCGCCTTCGATAGGTCACCGCGGTTCGAGAACAGGGTCAGCCGGCGACAGATGTACGCGCTAGATTCTTCAGTTCCCAAGCTGAGGCGTTCGATTGGCCCACCAAACTGCTGAGGTCGCAGCGCTCAACGCTGACGTGGTCGGGTACAGCCGGCTCATGGCCGACGACCTCGCTGGCACCATCGAGAGAGTCGAGGACCTGCGTCACCTCGTCGAAGCAAGGGTGGATGAGAGCGAAGGGACTTTGGTCAACTTCGTCGGGGACAGCTTCATGGCCGTCTTCCCGGGTGCCGAGGAGGCAATCAGGGTCGCCATCGCGATCACGACGGCGATCGAAGACCAAAACGCCGGCGTGCCCCATCCCCGCCAGGTTCGGTTCAGAATGGGCATCGACCAGGGCGAGGTCACGATCACCGACGGTCAGTACCACGGCGAGGCGCTGAACATCGCCGCCAGGATCCAGTCGATCGCGTTGCCGGGGGGAATCGGCGTGTCGGGTCGATCTATCGGGCCCTCGACGAACCCGCGCTCAGATTCAGGTCGATCGGCCGGCAAAGGCTCCACAACATTCCCGAGGACACCGACGTGTACGAGTACGCCAGCCTCCCCGCCGACACTCCGCGAGGATCCAGCCGGCAGCATCTCAGACTCCAGACCCCCGTCGTCGCCGTGCTCCCCATTCACAACGAGGATGTCGAGGGGTCTGTCCGGACGGCGAGCGAGGTCATCCGCAGCGACCTCGTGCATCGCCTCTCCAGGGTCGCCCAGCTCCGGGTCGTCGACGCGAAGGTGGACAATGGGGAGACACCCGAGTTCGCCGCGACGTACATGATCGAGACCGGCGTCCATCAGCTTGGGGACCGGGTCCGGGTCTTCGCAGACCTCATCGACGTGACGACCTGGAATGTGGTCAAATCGCACAAGCGGACGGTGGAGGCAGAGGCGCTGTTCGACGTCTCTGAGGAGCTGGCCAACGAGGTTGCCCGTTCCGTCGAGGTCGAGTTGATCATCGGCGAGCCTGCCGCCCTGTACGACGAGTTGGATGATCCGGAGGCCATCGAGAAGATCTATCTCGGCTGGTACCACCTCGGCACCAACACCGAACAGGGATGGTCCCGGGCTGTGGAACTGTTCGGCGACGTGGCGAAGAGCCATCCCGATCAGCCCTACGGCCACACGCTCTCGGCGTTCGCCAACTGGGTCGCGGCGAGCAACGAATGGGGAACGGATCCTGAGGCGACCCTGGAGCTGTCTCGTGCACAGGCGAGAAGAGCCCGGGAGGTGGGTGATCCCACCGGGATGGCGCCAACGGTGGAGGCCGCCATCCTGTTGTCACGAGGCGAGTTGGAGGAAGCACTCTCCGAACTCGAGGGGATCGACATCGTCCGTCCGACCTGTGACGTCACGTATGGGCTCCAGGGAAGCATCCGGCGGTATCTCGGTGACTGGAACCAGTCGATAGACCTTCTCGACGTGGCGATGCGACTGACGGCCGTGAACAAGCCCTGGTACCCGACCGTTCAGGCATGCTCGCTGTTCGGCGACGGACGTGTTGAACAAGCGGCGTCCCTGGCCGAGACCGTCCTCGAGCACCAACCCAACAACATCGAAGCATTCCTGGTGCTGGCGGCCGCACAGGTCGAGCTCGGGTTGGACCGTCGTGCCCACGCCACCATCGACACCCTGAAGGACCGCTTTCCGGGAGTGGACCCGGAGG
>DATHUV010000068.1:0-18402 GCA_035461905.1 Acidimicrobiia bacterium
CGAGGAGTTTGGCCACGACCGTCGCGACGCCGACGAAGTGCCCGGGGCGGTGAATACCCTCCATGTGATCCGCGACCCCTTCGACGGTGATCGTCGTCACGGCCCCCGTCGGGTACATGTAGTCGACGGTCGGGGCGAAGACGAGATCTGCGCCAGCCTCGGCCGCCAGGGAAACATCACGCTCGAGGTCGCGCGGATATCGCTCGAGATCGCTTGGGTCGCTGAACTGGAGCGGATTGACGAAGATCGAAACGACGGTGGTGTCGCATTCGACGACGGAGCGGTCGATCAGGCTCAGATGACCCTCGTGGAGGTAGCCCATCGTGGGTACGAGTCCGACGGACCGTTCTGTGTGGAGGCGAACGTCATTGAATGTCGTCAGGACCTTCATCCGATCGCATCCACCATGTCGTCGGACGAACCCGCAAAGGTCGCGGTTGCCCTCGCCATCGAACGGAAGATCGACGCCGTTGCCTCGTCGATCCCCTCGGCAGCCGCGAGCTGACGGCGCACGGTACCGACATCGCCTCGGGCGATCGGGCCGGTGAGTGCGATGCTCGGTCCGATCGTGAACGCGTTCGCGACGATCGCCTCGACGAGGGGGCGTGCCGCGTCGAATCGGACGCCGGCGGCCGTGAAGAGCGTCTCGCCGAGACCGAGCGCGACGAGGACGTAGTTGGCGCACGCAGCCGCTGCCGCGTGGTAGACAGCCTTGTCGGAGTCCTCGAGTCGGAAGGCACGGCATCCGAGCGACTCCGCGAAGCGGTCCAGATCGACCGCGAAGGGCTCCGTCGCCGTCACGGCCACCCAGGCGCCCTCCAAGCGCGCTGCGCCACGATCCATGTCGGGGAGGGTCTGGAGCGGGTGGAAGGACCCGGTGGGCATCCGATCGGCCAGGGCATTGAGGATGGACACCGGCATCGAACCGGAGACGTGCACGGTCGGGACCGCACCCGCACCCACCAGACCTTCGACGACGGATTCGATCGCGTCGTCCGAGACGGCAATGATGCGAAGGTCAGGGTGATCGCCCGTGACGCCGAGACGATCCTCGAGCTCGGCGACGCGATCCTCGGATCGGCCGTACACCGCCGTGATCCGGTGGCCGGACGAGACCGCACGGAGGCCGAGAGCTCCGGCCGCTCGACCGGTGCCGTGGATTTCGATGTTCATGTGGCTCCGATCCTGTCGGGTATCGGTCCGACGGGGAAGGCTAGGTGTGTTGGCGCGTCCGTGTCAGCGTCGCACGAGGTTGAGCGAGTGCCCGACAGCGAGGTAGCGCCCACCATCCCCCCACATCCGAACGGTGCCTGCGACGGATCGATCGGTGATGTGGTCGATCACGGCTTCCCCAAGGAACCATGCATCGTTGGTGAGGTCGGCGAAGCGGGCTGTCAACTCGATGGTGGGTGTCGCAAGGACGGGGCCGCTCGGGAGTCGGCCGAGGCGCTGCATCGTGGCAGGCCAGATCAACGCGTCGATCGGCATGACGAGGGCGGCGGCGTACAGGAAGGGATCCCCGACACCGAGCACGACGTTCGGGCTCCACGCCCGCAGGAACGCACTCGAACCGTCCTGGAGATCGGGGACATCCCACCGCTCGAGCGGCGTCCATGAGCGGATCGATGCACCGAGGTCGCGATCTGTCCCCGGCATGAGTTCCGTGACAGGTATGCACTCGTGAAGTGCCATGACCCTCGGTGCGATCGGCGCAACCTCGGGCACGACTGGTCGGTCGATCACGCCGACGGCGCACCGCCCTACGACCTCACCATCGAGCCGCAGCGTCACCGTCATGTCCATCGAGGACGCCGACCTCCGGTGCACGACGGTCGATACGTCGATCTCACGACCGGCGGGGACCGGGTGGAGGAATCGATACGTGAGGTGCGATGGCAGGGATCCTTGCCGCAGGGATCCCGCACGGTGCAGGGCAACGGCAGTCAGGAATCCGCCGAAGGCGTCCCCGGACGTGTTCGCCCAATCCGGGTGCGCGATGACGGACCCTTCGGCAGCCGGTCCGACGGCTTCCTCGAGTCCGGCCATCCACCGGGTTCCGGTCGCGTCGACCGGGCCTGTGCGTCGGATGAGACCCGTGCTCCCCACGGACCGGTACGCGTCCTCATACGGGCCTGCGCCGTCAGCGAGGCCGGGAGCGACGTCCATGAGGGGTGCCAGGACGAACCCTCTCTCCCTGATCCCCGGATGCGGAACGGTGAGCCCGGGTTCATCGATCTCGATGCCGTCGAACCACAGGAGGTCCATATCCAGCGTCCTTGGACCCCATCGCTCGGTCCGGACCCGCCCGCGTTCGGACTCCACTTCGAGCAAGGAGTTGAGCAGTGTTCGAGGGTCGAGCTCAGTGTCGATGCCGATCACGGCGTTGAGGAACACTCCCTGGCCCGCAGGACCTCCGATCGGCTCGGTCTCGTAGATGGGTGAGCCCGCCGTCACGCGTGAGAACGAGCCGAGCCGGGTCAGGGCGTGGCGGAGGTGGCCTTCCCGATCACCGAGGTTCGAACCGACCGCGAGGTACGCACGTGACATGGGTCACTTCGGAATGAGCCTGCGCCCCTCGGGGCCAATCGCCCGCCCGAGAATGCGTTGGATCACGTCCGTTGCGACGATGGGATCGTCGAGGGTGCCGGCATGGATCAGGTATCCGGCGAGAAGGCCGCCGAGCGTGTCGTCGATCGTATCCCGATGGACGAGGACCACGGCATCCTCGGGCCTGAGCGCATCTGCGAGCATCTCGAAGACGGGCATGGCTTCGGAGGGCTCGAGGTCCGAATCGACCTCCATGCCGTGGAAACGGAGGCCACCGGCTTCATAGGCCGCCGCGTTCTGTTGCGCTCCGAGGAGGCTCACGACGGTGTTGATGCCGTGCTCCTTGAGCCAGACGATCTCCTCCTCGCGCCGGACCTTTCGGTGCTGGAAACCATGCCCACCGATGCGTTCGGAAACGGCGAGTCTTCGAGTGATGACCCAGCGGAATCCGCGTGGCTCAAGTCCGGTGGGTTTCTTCGTCATGGGTGTACGGCACCATAGCCTTGGCTGTCATCGCTACATCAACCCCGAGGGCGACATTGTGTACCCGCAGGATTCGCGCACCTGCGAGCACCGCCGCCGCGATCGTCGCCGCGGTCGCCCCGTCGCGCTGGTCCGCCGAGGTTCGTCCCCGAACAGGCTCGAGGATGGTGCCGAGGAATCCCTTCCGGCTGGTGCCGACGAGCACGGGAAACCCGAGATGGGTGAGGAGTTCGAGGCGCCGGAGCAACGTGAGATTGTGTTCGAACGTCTTCCCGAAACCGAAGCCCGGATCGATCGCGATCGCCTCGATGGGAACGCCCGCCTCGATCGCGACTCGGCTCTGATGCGAAAGGAACCGACCGACATCGATGACGACGTCGTCGTAGCGGGGGTCGTCCTGCATCGTTTGAGGTGTGCCCTGCATGTGCATGATCACGACTCCGCACGCGGCGTCAGCGCACACCGAACGCATGGCAGGGTCGGTGAGACCTGTGACATCGTTGACGATGGCTGCGCCATTCTCGATCGCCGCCTCGGCGACGCGCGGCTTTGCGGTGTCGATCGACACGACGAGCCCTTCATCGGCGAGACCAGCGACGACCGGGAGAACCCTCGACATCTCCTCCTCGGCACCGATGGGTTCGGCGCCGGGCCTCGTCGATTCGCCGCCGACGTCGATGATCGCAGCTCCTTCGCTTGCCATCGAGATTCCCGCCTCGATGGCGGCATCGACGTCCGAGAACCGTCCACCGTCGGAGAACGAATCCGGCGTCACATTGAGGATGCCCATGATGAGCGGTGCGGCGAGCGGAAGCGTGTGACCGCGTAGTCTCCAGACGGCCGTCTCGAGCACCGGGTCAGGCCACCCCATCGGTTCGCGAGGCGGCATAGGTCGTCTGCATCTGAACCGACTCGGGAGCCTTCAGTCGAATCGTGCCATCCTCCGCGTGCTCCCACTTGGGCACGTCGTGCAGGATGTCTGCGATGTCTGCCGCATTGAGTGTCTCACGGTCCATGAGCGCAGCGGCGATGCGGTGCAGCGCTTCCTCATGCGTCGAGAGGATCGTCCGGGCCTCGTCGTGCGCCTGCGTGATGAGGAATCGAACCTCCTGGTCGACGGCGGCTGCGACCTCGTTCGACAGATCCTGGTGTTTGGAGTAGTCGCGGCCGAGGAACACCTCGCCCTCGGGCGTTCCGTAGCGCAGTGGTCCGAGCTTGTCCGACATGCCGTACTCCATCACCATCTTGCGGGCGATGCTCGTGGCCTTCTCGATGTCGTTCGACGCCCCGGTTGTCGGATCGATGAAGATCAGCTCCTCTGCGGTCCTTCCGCCGAGCAGCATGGCGAGTTGGTCGATCATCTCCGAGCGCCTGACGTAGTACTTGTCCTCGAGGGGGAGGGCCATCGTGTACCCGCCCGCTCGCCCGCGGGGGATGATCGTGACCTTGTGGATCGGATCGGCGTTCGGCAGTGCGTACCCCACGAGGGCGTGACCACCCTCGTGATAGGCCGTGATCTTCTTCTCGGTCTCGGACATCACGCGGCTTCTGCGTTCGGGGCCTGCGATGACCCGCTCGATCGACTCCTCGAGGACCGGCATGGTGATCACATCGTCGCCCTTGCGAGCAGCGAGGATGGCCGCCTCGTTGATGAGGTTGGCGAGATCCGCTCCGGTGAACCCCGGTGTCTGGCGGGCCAGGACGCCGAGGTCGATTTCGTCTGCGAGCGGCTTGCCCTTGGCGTGGACGTTGAGGATCGCCTCGCGTCCGACGAGGTCAGGGCGGTCCACGACGATCTGTCGATCGAACCGGCCCGGCCGAAGGAGGGCAGGATCGAGGATGTCGGGTCGGTTGGTCGATGCGATGACAATCACGCCGACCTTGACGTCGAAGCCGTCGAGTTCCACCAGCAGCTGGTTGAGCGTCTGCTCACGCTCATCATGTCCACCGCCGAGCCCTGCGCCGCGATGCCGCCCGACGGCGTCGATCTCGTCGATGAACACGATGGCCGGTGCATTCTGCTTCGCCTGGTCGAACAGGTCACGGACACGTGAGGCTCCGACACCGACGAACATCTCGACGAAGTCCGAACCCGAGATCGCAAAGAAGGGAACTCCCGCCTCACCGGCGACCGCCCTGGCGAGGAGCGTCTTTCCCGTCCCGGGGGGCCCGTACAGCAGGACACCCTTCGGGATCTTGGCCCCCATCGCCCTGAACTTCTGGGGATGAGAGAGGAACTCCTTGATCTCCTCGAGCTCCTCGACGGCCTCGTCCGCCCCCGCGACGTCGCTGAAGAGGACCTTCGGCGCGTCCTTGGAGACCTGTTTCGCCTTCGACTTGCCGAACTGCATGACGCGGCTGCCGCCACCTTGCATTTGCATGATGAAGAAGATGAACAGGCCGAAGATGAGCAGGTAGGGAAGGAATGACAGGAGGTACTCGAACAGCGTCGTCTTCTCACCGTCGACGGTGAACTCGACGTCTGCGTCCCGGAGGTTGTTCGTGAGCGTCTCCGCGTAGTCGCCCGGGTATCGCAGGATGAAGTCGGTCGTCTCACCACCTGAGGTGATGGTGCCGACGAGCTCGTTGGACTTGTCCCTCATCACGAGTCCGTCATCGACCTCGTCAGCGGCGAGCCGGTTCTCGAACTCGGCCAGGGAGAGCTCCGTCGGCTGTGTGGCCTGACTGAAGACGAGCTGGAAGCCCATGACCACGATGAAGATCACCGCGAGGTACACGAGGATCGTTCTCGTTGTCCGGTTCACGCTGCTCCTCGGCGTTGTCGTCCATGTCGGAACCCGACCATGACGCCCGGGCTGACCGGATCAATGCTACGCCTACCCAACGTCAAACTTGCCCGACCCATTCGTTCAGCCGACGTCATCGACCTCGGCCACATACGGCAGGTTGCGGTAGCGTCCGTCGAAGTCGAGCCCGTATCCGACGACGAAGGCCGGCGGAATGTGGAAGCCCTCGTACCTTATGTCGAGCGGCGGCCGATCGATTCCGTCCTTGATCATCAGTGCAGCCAGCGAGAGGCTGGCAGGTCGCCGCACCTGGAGGTTCTTGAGCAGGTATTGGAGGGTCAGCCCCGTGTCGACGATGTCCTCGACGATCAGCACATGGCGACCCTCGATCTCCTGATCGAGGTCTTTGAGGATTCGGACGACCCCCGAGCTCTTGGTTGCGGAGCCGTACGAGGAGATCGCCATGAAGTCGAACTCCACGGGAAGGTCGATGTGGCGGGCGAGGTCGGCCATGACGACGAACGCACCCTTGAGGATTCCGACCAGGAGGAGATCCTTGTCGGCGTAGTCCCGAGTGATCGCAGCTCCCATCTCGGTGAGCTTCTCCTCGATCTCCTCCGCCGAGATGACTGTTCGTCCGATCTTCACGTTTGCACTTCCCGTTCGATGATGGCTCTGGGTTCACCCGGTTGCGGTGCAGCCCACGCTGCCGTCCGGCCGCCGACGATGGCCGCAATCTTGCCATCTCTGGTGACAACGGGCGAAACAGGTCGACGAATCGCCGGGACCCGATGCGATCTCAGAAGCTCCATGACCGGCGTCGTACCGACACCCACATCGATGCGGTCCCCACCCTGTGCACCACGGATCTCGACACCCATGGACGCGACACGATGGGCGACGATCGTGAACCGACCGCCCGCGAGGTACGGGCTTCCGTCGTCCTCCACGAGGGTGTAGGACGAGCCGCACCATCGCGCACCACGCCCGAATCCGAGGGCCACCGCAGGGTCCGGTTCCGGGGGTCGTCCGATCCACACGTGTGATCCGTCGTCGATGGCCAACAGTGAGTGCCCGAGCTGACTCGTGGTTCCGGTGCCGGCAGTGAGGAGGATCCCCGCAACATCCCGGGCTGTTCCGGGGTACCCCCCGTGGACGATTCGCAGGGCACGTCTCGCGATCCGCGAGGCCACGGCGGTTTCGGTGGTGGCGAGGGGGGATGCCGGCACCCTCACCCCTTCGTCGTCGACCAGGATCGGTACCTCTGCTGCATATGCCTCGAGGGCGGCGTCGTCCTCACAGAGGATCGACGCACTCCTGGCGAGTGCCTCGACGACTCCGGGTCCGAGCTCGGCCTCGAGGACGGGAATGACACCATGGCGGATCCTCGACCTCGTGAACCTGTGATCCGCGTTGGCGGGGTCGTCGGTGAACGAGAGGCCAGCCTTCTCGGCGATCGCCCTCAGGTCCGATCTCGTGAACGTGAGGAACGGACGGCGCAGGACCCCGCGCTCGGCTGGGATCCCCCCGAGTCCGGAACTGCCCGCTCCCGTTGCGAGCCTCATCACCACCGTCTCGGCCTGGTCGTCGAGGGTGTGGGCTGTGACGAGCAGCTCACCCTCGCCCAGATCGCTGCCGATTGCCCGATAGCGCACATCGCGTGCGCGGGCTTCGAGGTCGGGACCGTCGGCAACCTGCCCATCGAGCACGGACAACGGGACGCCGAGGGAAGTGGCGACGGCGGCGGCGGCATCGGCGAGCGCGCCACTGGACGCGAGACCGTGATCGACGAACACCGCGCGTACCCCTCCCGACGCCGACGCAGCAGCCGTGGCGAGGAGGACCGCAGAATCTGCCCCACCGCCAAGGGCGACCACGACGTCGGACGTGCCCGTCGATGCCCTGTACGCGGAGATGAGTTCGGGATTCACCCCGCCATGCGGTCGAGCCACGACCCGGGGTCCTCGATCTCAGCAAGGTTCGGGAGGGCCTCGGGCGATTCCCACGCCATCGAGAGCGTGTCCCACGATGCGCGTTGCTCCACCCCTCGAATGAACGAGGCCCCGAGGTCGTACTGCTTGAGCTTCATCTCCATGCCGATGAGTCGCATCAGCCTCTGGGTCTTCGGGTCGTTGCGACGTGCGCTGAGGACCCGCGACATCCGATCGACGTCCACGATCTCGCGCTCGCCGATGCGGTCCATCACCACGTGGCCGTGGCCCTCGAGTAGGGACATCAGGGCCTGGACACGGTCGAGGACTTCGCGCTGTCCGTGGCTTGCGAGGAGTCCGAGAATGCCTGTGTCCCCGACCGGGTCCTCCCCGCGATTGCGGGCCTCGATGATATCCGTTGCGATCCTGGCCATCCTCCCGTGCTCGCGCTCGGCCGTCCCGACGAGGTCGTCGACGAGGGAGAGGAAGTAGCCACGCATCCACGGGACACCCTTGAACTGCGCCCGATGGGCCGACTCGTGGAGCGCAACCCAGAATCGGAAGTGTGACGGACGGAACTCGTGCTGACGCTCCATGGCGAGGACGTTCGCCCCGACGAAGAACACCGAGTCCCCCACCTCCTCGTCGCCTGTCGGGAGGACGAGTTCATACTGGCCGAGCACGCGCTTGGAGAGGAAGCCGAGGAGTGCACCGAGTTCGACGCCCATGATCCGGGCGGCGATGCCGCCTCCGCCGTCCGAGTCGGTGCCCGTGGGCACGGACTCCTGATCGTCGGTGCCCGCCCGTTCGGCGATCGCGGCCCTCAGCGGTGCGAGGAGGGCCGTGAACGCCGCGATGTTGGTGTCCACCCACTGGGCCCTGGTGATGACCTCGACGTTGGGAGCGCCGGGTAGTTCCAGGCCCGTCTCGATCGTGACGAGCTCCGAGGCTCTTGCCACGAGACCGGGTGCCGTCAGTGCGAACTTCCGCTCGTGATAGGTGCCTGCGAGGGGATACTCCCCGGAGAACCGGCTCGCTACGGCGGTTGCGGTTCCCCAATCGACCTTGGACATGTCAGGAGCGTAGGGCGTGGGAGGCGGTCATACGCCGCTCCGAGGCGACCTGCACACGGCGGTCATTCGTCCGAGACGACGACGTACCGGTTGCGGATGGATCGGTTGTAGCCGATTGCGAGACCCACGATGAGGAGGATCGTCACCACCACGATCGTGGGGTAGATGAACCGTGCGGTCCATGGCTGCTCATCCTCGGCTGCTTCGACCGGCGGGACCACAACGGCGGGCTCGCCGTTCTCGAAGACGGGTTCGGGAGCGATCGTCGTCGTCACCGTCTCCTCCTCCGTCGTGCCCTCTGTCGCAGCGGCCGGCAGCGCGACGATGACAACGGCCAGGAGGGCGAGGCATGCGACGAGGTATGGACGACTGCGGTTCACGGGGGGCAGACTAGTGCCAAGTCCAGCGCGTTGGCGATGTTGCGGGCGAGCCAGGGGCGTCGATGGCAAGGACGCAGGATGAAGGCTCAACAGTCGATTCGTCGGGGACGAGGGACGCGAAGAAGCGCCGGATGTCCGGCGCTTCCTTCGTGCGAGACCTGGTCGCCTCAGACGTCGGACTTGACGATCCGACCACGGAGACGGGGGTACTTGGTGGGAGCGTGCGCGTAGCACCATTCCCTGCGGTTGTACTGGGACAAGGTCGTCTTGCAACCCTTCTCTGCGCACGTCCTCTTGGTGGCGTACGTCTTGGGGGCGCGTGTCGCCCCGGTGAACTTCTGGCCCTTGAGCGATGTTTCCTGCATGCTGACCTCCATTGGGGTTCCGAAGAGAGGACCCGTGGTCAGCTGCCAGAGTCCTCGTTGTTGTGTTCTCGGTGTATCAACGCTCGGAGCTGATCAAAAAGTTCCGGGGGCGGCGGTGTTTTCCCCCCGGCAGCGATCCTCGATTTGAGATCGCGTTCGAAGTCGAACGCCGTGTAGCACCGATTGCATCTCTTCAGATGCAGGGAGATGCGGGCACGCCTCGTGAGCGTGAGCTCCTCGTCGATGTATTGGTACACGTACTCGACGGCATTGTGACAACCGCTCTTCATTGCCTTGGCTCCACCAATCCGTGTTCCACTGCCAGGTCCCACAACTTCCTTTGCAGCGCTTTTCTTCCCCGATGCAACCGGGACATGACCGTTCCGATCGGGATGTCGAGGATCTCGGCGATCTCCTTGTACGAGAATCCCTCGACGTCCGCATAGATGACGGGGAGCCGGAAGCTCTCGGGGAGTGACTCGATCGCCTCGATCACGTCATCGTCGACGAACATGTCGAGTGCGGTCTTTTCTGCGCTCTCGGTCGCACCCGACGCCTCTCCGAGTCGCCTGAAGAGGTAGAGATCCTGAAGCTCACCGAGCTCGACCTCGTTCGGCCGTCGCTGCGCCTTGCGGTACTTGTTGATGTAGGTGTTGGTGAGGATCCGGTACAGCCACGCCTTGAGGTTCGTGCCCGCCTCGAAGCTGTCGTAGGCTCGATAGGCCTTGAGGAAGGTCTCCTGGACGACGTCCTCGGCGTCCGCCGGGTTTCGCGTCATCCGCAGGGCTGCGGAGTACAGCTGCGGAGCGAACTCCATCGCATCCTGCTCGAAAGTGGCCCGGTCTGCCATCTGCGGCAGGTTACCGGTCGGTAGTGGTGACCCTCCGCCGCCCGCGCAGCTCTAGTGGTAGCGTCGCCACGTGGCTGAAACACGGAGTGCCCGAAGGTGGGCTGTGAGCACGGCAGTCGTCGGATTCGCCATGATGGCCATCTACGTTGCCCTGATCATCCAGGAAGGCAACAACTCCTTGATCGGCGTCCTGCCCTGGGTTGTCCTGATGGGAGTCGGTGCGGTAGCAGCCCTCGCTGCCGCTGTGACCAGACAAGAGCGCCTCGCCAGGAGGCTCCTGCTGGGTGCTGCCGCCCTGTTCTTGGTGATCGGCTTCCTGAGCATCTTCAGCATCGGCTCGGGGTTCCTGGTGGCAGCGGTACTCGCGGGAATCGGAGGCGTGAAGCTCTCTGCAGGGATCCGCGACTGAGTGCCAGACCCTGACGTCCGGTATCGCCGAGAACCCTGCGGGAACTGGCTTCAGATGGAGCCGGAGGCGGGATTTGAACCCGCGACCTACGCATTACGAGTGCGTTGCTCTACCCCTGAGCTACCCCGGCTGGGGAGACGTGAGGATACCAACCGCCACATCCAACGGCCTTCGCGCGTCGCCGCCTCACCACACCTCGAGGCAGCAGCCGTCAGACGCGGGGAACAGCCCTTCGAGCGATCACTGCGACGTCCGCCTGCGGGGGCAGCGTTCCGAACAGGGCGCCCCAGTCACCGTCGAGGCGGGACCGCACGAACGCATCGGCGACGGCTGGGTCGCCATGGGCCACCACGAGCGCTCCTCCCCAGGCGAGGGCGAGCTGCTCGATCAGCCTGCGGGCCTCCGCCTCCGGATCGGAGAGGTCCTCGATGGTGCGCCGGACCCTGTCGAGCGCAGCGTCGAGGCGGGGCTCGGTTCCCCTGGTGCCGTCCACCTCGGTGAGGAACACCTTCACCGCTTCGGGTGCGCTCGCCATCGCCCTCAGGAGGTCGAGGGCGATCACGTTGCCCGACCCCTCCCAGATGGCGTTGACCGGAGACTCGCGGAACAGCCTCGGGAGGATCGACTCCTCGACATAGCCTGCACCACCGAGACACTCCATCGACTCCCTCACGACGGGGCTGCATCGTTTGGTCACCCAATACTTCGCCACGGGTGTCGCGATGCGGGCGAAGGCGGCCTCCTCGGGATCGATCGCCGCGCGATCGAACGCACCTGCCAGACGGACCATCATCATCGTGGCCACCTCGGCCTCGATCTCGAGGTCTGCGAGGACGTTCTGCATCAAGGGCTTGTCGACGAGGCTCGAGCCGAAGGCGGTCCTGTGTGCGACGTGCCATCCCGCCTGGGCCACCGCCTGGCGCATGAGACCCGCCGACCCGATGACGCAATCGAGCCTGGTGCCGTTCACCATCTCGATGATCGTCCGGACGCCGCGGCCCTCCTCCCCAACCATCCACGCTGCCGTCGCATCGAACTCGACCTCGGACGATGCGTTCGACCGGTTCCCGAGTTTGTCCTTCAGGCGCATGACGGCGAGATTGTTGCGCGAGCCATTGGGAAGGACCCGTGGAAGCAGGAAGCAGGACAACCCTCCTGGCGCCTGGGCGAGCACGAGGAACGCATCGCACATCGGGGCGGAGGTGAACCACTTGTGCCCCGTCAGTCGATACTCGGAGCCCGGTCCCCCGCCGTTCACGGCGACCGCCGTCGTCGTGTTGGCGCGGACGTCCGATCCGCCCTGCTTCTCGGTCATGCCCATGCCGAGGAGCACACCGGCCTTGTCGTCGGGGTCGATGAGCATCGGGTCGTAGGTCCTCCCGATCACTCGTGGCTCCCACACGGCGGCGAGATCCGCCTGGTGACGCAGGGCCGGAAGGACGGAGGAGGTCATCGAGATGGGGCACGTGTGGCCGGCCTCGACCTGACTCATCATGTAGAAGAGGGCGCTGCGCGTGACGTAGCCGCCCTCACCGGGCGGTCGTTCGTAGTGCAGGCAGTGGAGGCCTTCCGACACCGATAGGTCCATGAGGGCGTGGTACGACGGGTGGTACGCCACCTCGTCGACCCGGTGTCCGAATCGATCGTGGGTCGTCAACTCGGGTGGGTAGCGGTTTGCGTCGAAGCCCCACCCGAACACCTCCTCGGTACCGACGCGTGCGCCGAAGTCGGCGAGCAGGTGGTCATCAGCCGCTCCTCCCTGGACGGCGACCGCATCACCGAGCACGGGATCGGTCCCATACAGGTCATAGGGCTCGAGGTGTGGCGGCTGGTTGATGACGGCGTGGGTGGCCATACGCTCAGCGTACCTTCACCGGCGGGCGGGTGGTCCACCACGGTCAGTTGCTGGGAAAGGCCTCCTGGAGGGCCAGATCGATCGTCTCGGAGGTGAACTCGAAACCCGAGTCGATCAGCTTCTTCGCAGATGCCCTCGTGGATCCGTAGCCGACGGATTCGGCGAGCTCGCTCCCGAGCAGGATGTTGAGGGCCAGTTTCGGAACCGGGATCACCGTCGGTCGATGGAGGACCGCACCGAACGCCTTCGTGAACTGCTCGTTGGTGACCGGGTTCGGCGCCACGACGTTGACCGGCCCCACAATGTCGTTGTCGATGAGGTGCTCGTATGCGCGGAGGGCATCCCGGATCGAGATCCATGACCACCACTGTTGCCCGCCGCCGATGCGTCCGCCGATCCCCAACTTGAACGGCAGGGTCATCCGCGCCAAAGCACCCTCCCCCCGGTGGATCGTGATGCCGGTGCGAGGGTGGACTACGCGGATACCGGCGTTGCGAGCCGGTTCCGCCGCCTTTTCCCACTGCACGACCAGTTGGGCGAGGAAGTCATCGCCCGGTGGGTAGGACTCGTCTGCGACCACGTCACCGGTGTCGCCGTAGATCCCGACCGCGGAAGCCGACACCAGAACCGGCGGCGGCACGTCCATCTGCGCCATGGTTTCTGAGAGCAGCCTGGTTGGATCTACCCGCGAGGACACGAGTGCACGCTTGCGCTCTTCGGTCCAGCGTGCGTCGCCGAGGCCGATCCCGTTGAAGTTGACCACGGCAGCCGCCCCATCGAGCAGGCGGGGATCGAGGCGGCCCTCCGATGGCTGCCATTGGTCGGGACCGGGGCCGCGGTCAATGGCCACGACCTCGTCGCCACGTGCGCGCAACAGCGTCGCCAGCGCTGATCCGAGCGCGCCGCTGGCACCCGTCATGACGATCTTCTTGTCAGCCATCCGGCGTCCTCCATGGAGCGAGTCGTTCGTCCACTCGTTCGTACCAGTCTGCCATCATGGATTGGAGGGGTTCGACGCAGTCCCGGTAGTCGTGCCACCACATCGGCTCGAGCACCCACATGCGGACGGCCGTGCGGCTGAACCGTTGTGCGTTGGGCGAGAGCGACAGTTCTGTGCCGTGGATCGCCACAGGGACGAGGGGCGCTCCCGTCATCCATGCGAGCCAGGCAGCGCCGGGCTTCGGCGCGTCGACTCCCCAATGCTCCACCCTCCTGCCCTCGGGGAACAGGCCGACGACGTTGCCCTCGACGAGATGGTCCACGGCGGTGCGCATGGCACGGACCGGATATCCGTCCCTGTCGAGGGAGATGGCGCCAAAGAAGCCGAGTGCTGCGTCAAAGGCCATCGACCTGCCGTAGAGGTCATCCACCGCGAGGAACCTGACGTACCGGTCGAGATTCGTTCCGATGATGGGGACGTCGAGGTGCGAGAAGTGGTTCGCCGCGATCACGACGGGACCAGCGGACGGCATGTTCTCCTTCCCTGTCACGACGAGGTCGAAGATGGCGGTTGCCGCGATGTGGTGCGGAAGCCTCATGAGCCTCTCGTAACCGGACGCCAGCCGAAGATTGAGGTCAGGCATCGATGGAGAGGTCGACGAAGAGGGCCGCGAGCGCGAGTTGCGGGCGCTGATTCGCTCGAAGGGCCTCGATTGCATCGAGGACCCTTCGTGCGTTTTCGATGGCCGTAGCGGGTGTGACGAGCGTCAGCGACGTGACGCCGACGTCGGTGTTTTGGACGGGAGCGCCGAATTGGGCTGCGGCAACGTCGCGATAGAAGGAAGCGAGCAGCTCCAGGCCCGTCACGTAGAGGGCGTCCGAGCTTCGGCCGAGCTCGCGCTGGTGCCGCTCGGTGAGCGCCTTCGGTGCCTGGCCCGGACCGTACGAGGAAGCGACCTCGTCCTCCTGGCGCCGCTTGACCGCCTCGAGAAGAGGCTCCGTCGCGGCGAGGACGGCGGCGACCTGACGGTAGGCATCCCCAGGGTGACCCGTGAGCTCATCGGGAACGGCGAGCCACGCATCGCGGAACGCGGCGACCCTGGGTTCGGTGGCGAGGGCGACCGCCAGCCCTGGCCTCCCTCCCGAGATCCTCGCAGCGTCGACGGCCTGATCCCGATCGATCCCCATTCTCTCGAGCCCATCGATGATCTCGTCGTCGTTCACACGACCGAACACGACGGTTCGACATCGGCTCGCGACGGTGGGCGGGAGGTCGTCCTCAGAGTCGGCCACGAACACGAACCGCGACGACGCAATGGGCTCCTCGATGGTCTTGAGCAGGGCGTTGGCTGCCTCATCGTTCAGGAGTGAGGCCTCCTCGAGGAGGAAGACCTTCGTATCGGCTTCGAGCGGCGAGCGGACGGATGCGGCCACGATCGAGCGGGCCTGGTCGACCGTGATCGCCGTTCTACCCTCAGGGACCACAGCGATGAGGTCCGGATGCATCCCACCCAGCGCCCGGCGAACCGCATCGTGGTCATGACCACCCACGAGCCGTGCAGCGAAACGCCTGGCCACGGATCCCTTCCCGACGTTCGAAGGCCCCACGAACAGGTAGGCGTGCGCGGGAGCATCGAGTTCCTTGGTCAACAGGTCGATCACCTGGCGGTGCCCGATCACAGCATCGAACATGTTCATTCGCGTGCCTCGAGGCGGTCCATGATCTCGGCGACCACCCGCTCGATCGGTTGGGACGCGTCGATGACCTCGAAGCGATCCGGCTCGTCGCGTGCGAGCGCATCGAACGCATCGACCACTGCGTCGTGGAAGCTCGGATCCTCGTCGCCGATCCGGTCGCTCGCCGCCTGGCGTCGCAGGCCCCCATCGCTGTCGATCCGCAGGAGCACCACCACGTCCGGCCACAGGCCGCCGAGGGCGATGTCGTTCAGCGTGCGTACCTGATCGGTTGGGATGCCCCGACCCCCCGCCTGGTACGCAAGCGAGGAGTACACGGAGCGATCCGAGAGGACCCACGCCCCACGATCGAGTGCAGGAGCGACCACCTCCGCTGCCAGCTGTGCACGGGCTGCCGCGAACAGGGTTGCCTCCGCCCTCGCCATTGGCACCGGGTCGCCGTCCAGGAGGATCGATCGGATGGCTTCACCCACTGCCGTTCCACCGGGTTCACGGACGGTCACGACGTCGGAACCCGTAGATCGCAGCCGATCTGCGATCAGTGTCACGACCGAGCTCTTTCCGGCACCCTCTGTCCCTTCGAAGGCGACGTAGCGGGCTGTCGAGCGCTCGGGGTGGGACATGGCTCCAGTCTCGCACGATGGTGTCGCCACCGGGAACGCTCCCGTCCCGGTGGACCTGACCTACGACCCCGTGCCGCGCTTCTCCGCGAGCCGCTCGACGGCGTGATCGAGGGTGATGGTGTCGAGTGACTCGGCCTTCCGGAATGAGACGTTCGTCTCGCCGTCGGTCATGTAGGGGCCGAACCTGCCGTCCTTGATCACGATCTCGCGGCCGGTGCTCGGGTCGGTCCCGAGTTCCTTGAGGGGCGGCTTCGCACCCCTGCGCTGGCGCGGTTGTGCAAAGAGCGCCAGGGCTTCGTCGACGGTGATCGTGAAAAGCAGCTCCTCGGATTCGAGGGTGCGGGTTTCCTTGCCCCATTTCACATACGGTCCGTACCGGCCGTTGAGCGCCTCGATCGGCTCGCCGTCGTCGGGGTGGGATCCGACGACGCGAGGAATGGTCAACAGCCTCAAGGCATCGTCGAGGGTCAGCTCCTTGAGGGACATTGACGCGAATAGGGACGCAGTGCGCGGTTTCGCCTTGGAGTCGGCGTCGCGCTCACCGAGCTGGACGTATGGCCCGTATCGGCCTGCCTTCGCAAACACCTCGAGTCCCGTGTCGGGATCGGTACCGAGCGAGCGGTCGTCGCTCGGCGCGGCGAGGAGTTCGAGGGCGAGGTCGATCGTCAGCTCATCGGGTGCGAGATCGGGCGGGATCGAGGCCCTTCGCTCGCCATGCTCGAGGTACGGGCCGAACTGTCCGGCCCTTGCGACGATCGGCTCGCCGTCCTCCCCGACACCGATGGGGAACGTGTTGACGGCCTTCGGATCGATGCGCTCGAGGGCTTCCTCGGAGACCAGCTCGACCAGACCGGGGTGCCCGTTGCCTTTGTAGAAGGCATCGAGGTACGGGATCATGTCCGCCGTGCCGTTCGCGATCAGGTCGAGGTCCGACTCCATCCTGGCGGTGAATTCATAGTCCACGTAGTCCGAGAAGTACTGCTCGAGGAGGCCGACGACGCTGAAGGCCCGCCACGTCGGGATGAGGGCGCTCCCCTGCTTTCTCGCATACTCACGATCGAGGATGGTCGCGATGATCGACGCATACGTCGAAGGTCGGCCGATGCCGAGCTCCTCGAGCCGTTTGATGAGGGACGCCTCGGTGTAGCGGGCAGGGGGCTTCGTCTCGTGTTCGGTCGGCTCGAGTTCGACGGCACTCAACCTGTCAGATTCCTCCATGGCGGGCAGGAGCGTCTCCTGGTCGTCGAGCGCCGCGGCCGGATCGTCCGAACCCTCGACGTACGCTCGGAGGAACCCGGGAAACGTGATCGACCGTCCCGACGCCTGGAAGAGGCACGTCCGATCGTCGTGGGTGTCACCCGACACTCGTACCGTCAGGCTCTCACCCGTCGCGTCCTTCATCTGCGATGCGACCGTACGCATCCAGATCAACTCGTAGATGCGCGTCTCGTCCGACGTCGGGCCGAAGGCCGCTGCGGCGACGTCCATGTCCTTGAATCGCTCACCGGCGGGACGAATCGCCTCGTGGGCCTCCTGCGCCCCTTTGGCCGCCTTGCCGTACGTACGCGGCGAAGCTGGGAGGTAGGCCGCCCCGTATCGGTCCGCAACGAGCGAGCGGGCGGCGTCGAGCGCTGTGGCGGAGAGGTTCGTGGAATCGGTTCGCATGTACGTGATGTATCCGGCCTCGTAGAGTCGTTGGGCGGCGCTCATCGTGCGACGAGCACCGAACCTCAGCTTCCTCCCTGCCTCCTGCTGAAGGGTGGAGGTTCGAAACGGCGGATACGGACGGCGGGTGTAGGGCTTGCGGTCGACGGCCGTCACCGTGAACTCGGTCCCACTGAGGCCGGTTGCGAGTTCGATGACGTCCTCGGGGCTCAGCAGCAGACGGTCCTTCTTCAGTGCCCCGTCGGAACCGAAATCCGAACCATCTGCGATACGGCCGCCGTCGACATTGCGCAGGGTCGCAGGAAACTCGGCGTCGCCGGTGGAGAACACCGCCCTGAGCCCTGCGTAGCGCGCCGAGACGTGCGCCATGCGGGCGCGCTCCCTCTCGACGAGGATGCGTGTCGCGGGCGATTGTACGCGCCCAGCCGACAGACCCTTCTGGACCCTCCTCCACAGCACGGGCGACAGCTCGTAGCCGAAGAGCCGGTCGAGGATCCGACGTGCCTCCTGGGCCTGGACGAGCGGCATGTCCACGTCACGGGGGTTCGCCGCAGCCTCTTGGATCGCTCGCTCGGTGATCTCGTGGAACACCATGCGCCGGACCGGGACCTTCGGTTTGAGCTCCTCGAGGAGGTGCCACGCAATGGCTTCGCCTTCGCGGTCCTCATCCGTTGCCAGGTAGAGCTCGTCGGCCTGCTTCAGCTTCTGCTTCAGGACCCGGACCTGCTTCTTCGACGATTCGGTGACGATGTAGATCGGCTGGTACCCGGCATCCACGTCGACCCCGAACCGCGTCGTCTTCCAGAGACCGCGCTTGGACTCCGGCAGATCGGCGGCACG
>DATHUV010000069.1:0-3905 GCA_035461905.1 Acidimicrobiia bacterium
GTCGTCAGTGAGTCGGCGGTCGCAAACAGGGTGACGTCGACCCCGCGCCTCACGAGCCCTTCGGTGAGCAGGGATACGAACTGCTCCCACGGCCCATAGTGACGAGGTGGCACACGCCACGAGATCGGTGCAAGCATCGCCACCTTGATCGGGCTCGGCGGGCGGGTGGGAGACGACATCGATAGTGAGGGTACCTCCCGTCGACGACCGGTCGGCATCCTCGGGGTGCGACTTGGCATACTGCCTCACCCAACGAAGGGAGGGACATGGGCTCGCTGCTCGTACACATCACCCACGGACCGGAGGCCCCGACACGAGCTGCCCTGGGGTTCCTCGTGGCCATGACGGCTGCCGAGGCTGGGCACGAGGTCACGGTCTTCCTTGCAGGAGATGCCGCCTATCTCGCGAAGGACGCCGTCATCGAGCACACGAAGGGCGTCGGCACAGGCGCCTTGAGCGACACCTTCCCGGCCGTAGTGGGTGCAGGGATACCGATCTTCATCTCGGGGGGTTCTTCGAAGACCAGGGGGGTCACCGAAGCCGACCTCGAAGGCAAGGGTGCAACGTTCGCGAGACCGGGGAAGCTCGTCGAATTGGCGTTCGAAGCGGACCGGGTACTCTGCTACTGACCTTCGAGCCAGCCAATCGCCGCCCCTGAGGCGACCGGGAGCGTGCCGGCGGCGTCGCTCGAGAGGATGCCGATGGCCCTCGCGGCTTCAACGGCCCCCGAGCGCGTCGGTGCGTCGAGCTTCATGAGGATCGCGGCTACGTGGTTCTCGACGGTGCGGTGCGAGATGAACAGCTCGTCGGCGATCTGCGTGTTCGTCAGACCCATCGCCAGATACCCGAGCACCTCGGCTTGTCTTCCTGTCAGGCCCGCGGCGTGTTGGCGCGCGGCGCGGGAACGTCCCCTCGGGACGGGGACATCCCGCAGTGCGAGATCGGCCCGGACTCGAGCAGCAGCGGCATCGGCGCCGAGATCCTCGAAGATGCGCAACGCGCGGATCATCTCGTCATCGTCACCGTGCATGAGGGCGAGGCCCTCCTCGTAGGGAACACCACGCTGGTTCCAGAACTCCGCCGCCCGTCGATGGTCGCCCTCGATGATCCATCGGTAGAAGTCAGGGGTGCTGTCAGGGACCTCATCCAGCATGCCGAGCTTCCACAGCCAGAACGAGAACGCACCGCTCGGCCAGGGCGATCTTGCAGCGATGCCCTCGGCGAGGACGTCACGCAGCACGCCCGTCCATTGGGGGTCGATGTCGTCGGAGAGCCACATGTGCTCGGCGAGGACGGTGGCGGCGGGGTCGATGACCGTCAGCTGGTGCGACGTGGCGGCCAGCGACCACATGCGTTCGAGAGTGGAGCGTGCCCCTGACCCACCTCGACGGGACTGGATGTTCCCGAGTACCCGCCACGCGAGGGTGGCTGTGTACGGTTGCGAGCCGACCGCTTCCGCGGCTGTGTCCTCGGCTTCGGCCCACTCACCTGTCCACAGGAGGATCTCGGCGTACAAGGCTTTGGCCTCGACCTCTGCCAGGTACAGGTCGTATCTCGCTGCGGTCTCGCGGGCACGTCGCGCGAGGTCGGCAGCCCTGGCGACGTCGCGCACGTCCGCACACATGCCGGTCATGCGGGTCAGGGCACGTACCTCCTGGAATCTGAGACCGGATTCCTCGGCCAACATTCGACTCCGTTCGAGGAGTTCCATGGCGTCGGTCGCACCAACGCTGTAGGCAATCATCCCGCGAACGCTCAGCGCCTCGATCGATGCTAAGTCGTCACGGGACTCCTCCGCGATCACGACGGCGTGATCGGCCAGCCCGAGTGACTCGGAGGCCCTCTCGTAGTAGAGCCAGTGGACATAGGCCTGCATCGTGAGGGCCCTTGCGAGGTCCGCCGTCGATGGGGAGCCTGCGAGGAGCGCGACGGCCTCGTCGGCGTACTCGAGTGCTTCCTTGGTTCGGAACAACCGGAACTTCACTTCGGCGCCAAAGGTCAGCGCCATGGCAAGACCCGCGGGTGAGCCATGCGAGCGCTGCAGCTCGATCGCCCGGGTCGCGATACCCGATGCGTCCTCGCGGTCGAAGAGGGCGGCCTCGCGTGCCCAGCCGTCGAGGATGACCATGAGCTCGTCGTCGGGGATGAGGTCCAGGTGTGCATCGAGGAGTCGATAGTGCTCCAGTGCTTCTCGATGGCTGTCGATCGCAGTGGCGGCGACTGCTGCCCTCGGGGCGAGGGTGATGATGGCTTCCAAGTCGCCAGCTTGTTGCGCATGGTGTAGGAGCCGCGAGGGCTCCTCACGATCGATCAGGGCATCGAGCACGCGCTGGTTGAGGCCGCGCCGTCTGGCTCCACCCAGCGAAGCCTCAACCGCGCGACGCTGCAACTCATGCATGAATCCGAGCCTGCCATTGGTGGTTTGCAGCAGCCCCTGGTGCTCACATTCCGAAAGCTGCGCTGGAGTGGGGGACAGGAACTGGTCGACGAGGACGGGGTCGGCGTCACCGGGCATGATGGACACGAGATCGAGAATGGCGCGGGCTCCCGGCGTTACTTTGGCCACGCGAGCCAGAATCGTGTCCTGCACCGACAACGGAATCTCCTGCGTCCCTGAGGCAACGACCTCCGTGACGAACAGCGGGTTTCCGTCGGTCAGGGAGAGCACCTCACCCACATCGAACGGACGATCCCCGATGATCGCGGCGACGGCGACCGGAGTCAGCGGCTCGAGGTGGATTCGTACGATGTTCTGCGGGGGAACCTCGCCGATCACCTGGCGCAGCGGGTGGTCTGCGTCGACCTCGCCGTCGCGGTAGGTGAGCACGATCAGGCCGTGTGACCGTGCGATCCGCCTCCCGATGGACTGGATCGTGTCGAGGGTCGCCTCATCGGCCCATTGGGTGTCCTCGATGACGAGGATCGTCGCACGAAGTGGTCGCGACAGCAGCTCGAGGAGTGCATGGAGCACACCTCGGCGATCGTCCGTCTTGAGTGGCTCCAGCACCGAGGGTTCCTGCCTGCCGATATCCCAGATCGCACCGAACGGCTGCGGTGTCGCGAGGTCGTCGCATGCACCGACGAGCACGTGGGACGACGCCATGTGCTCCTCGAGGAAGGCGGTGACGAGGGCGGTCTTCCCGATGCCCGCCTCGCCGCGGATGAGCACGACCTTGCCGCCGGCCGTATCGAGATCATCGACCAGCGACGCGAGCGTGGCGAGTTGGGTTCCCCGCTCATAGAGCATTCCGTCACACTACCCGTGGCGGGTGGGTCCCTCCGAGACGGCACCTCGTTCCGGCCGGTGTTGTTCGGCGGTTTCCTCTGCGCCGGTGGGTTGGTGGCTCATTTGGCCCTGTGGTAGTGCGGTATCATCTGACCGTTGTCGATGGGAGACCATGTGGCACGTGTGAGCACCCACCTCCCCTCAAAGGCGGGGTCGAGGAAGCGATGGAGCTCCAAGGGCTACTGCGATGATCGCAACTGATACGAGCCGACCCGACGGATGGCACCGCGCCCGCATCGCCGCGCTGACCGTGCTCGGGCTCGTCGTCGGTGCAGTTGCATTGGTCGCTGGGGCGGCTCTTGCAGTGCGTTGGATCACGAAGGACGGGCTGGGTCTCGTGCCCCTCATCGGGATCGTCCTCGGCGTCGGCGGTCTCATCCTGCTCGCCCGGTCGGCGGCATTCGGATGGCGACGGCTCCGGCTCTGGGCGAGGATCATCGCCATCCCGCTCGGCCTGATCGGATTGTTCCTGGCCGTGACGGTCGTCGCGCCTGCAGTGATCGCCGCCTTCGTCCCGCCGACCTCGCTCGGGCCGATGACGCCAGTCGACCTGGGTCTCGCCTACGAGGACGTGGTGTTCTCGACTTCAGACGGGGTGGAGCTCTCGGGGTGGTACCTC
>DATHUV010000070.1:0-2967 GCA_035461905.1 Acidimicrobiia bacterium
GGGGTAATGGAGGGAAGATTCGAGAGCGATCCAGGCCTGTTCGCTGGCGACCTCTTCCATGCCTCGGCTGCCGGCCACCTCGTGTTCGCCGAGGTCGCACTCCCAGTTGCCGATCGCCTGGTCGAGATCTGGCAGGGCGAAAGGGCGTGAGCCCGACGCAGGGATACGGTCAGACCCCTGTTGCCGATCGCCTGATCGAGATCTGGCAGGGCGAAAGGGCGTGAACCCGACGCAGGGATACGATCAGACCTTCTGGTCGAGGAAGTGTTTGATCATCGATGACACGGTACCGATGGCGCCGGTGTTGAACCCCTCCGGGATGATGAGGTCCGCGTAGCGCTTCGACGGCTCGACGAACTGGTAGTGCATCGGCCGGACTGTCTTCTCGTACTGGTGCAGCACGGACTCGACGGTCCTTCCGCGCTCGAGGATGTCGCGTTGGAGTCGCCGCGTGAGGCGGATGTCCGGTTCGGTGTCGATGTACACCCTCACGTCGAACAAGTCACGGAGCCGTTCGTCGGCGAGCACGAGGATGCCCTCGACGATGACCGCGGGTTCGGGGACGATGAGGACCGTCTCGGTCGTACGGGTATGGGTTGCGAAGTCGTACACAGGCCGTTCGATCGGCTGTCCGTTTCGCAGCGCCTCGAGGTGATCGATCAGCAGGTCGATCTCGATCGAATCAGGATGGTCGTAGTTGATCTTCGTCCTGTCCTCGAACGAAAGGTGGGTCTGATCCCTGTAATAGGCGTCGAGCTGGAGGTACACGACCGAGTCCCTCCCGACGATGTCGACGACGCTGTCGGCAATCGTCGTCTTGCCCGAGCCCGAGCCTCCGGCAATGGCGATGAACAAGGGCCGCCAGTCCCCGGCCGTCGGGCCGAACTGGTGCTTCGCGAGGATGTCCGCGATGTCGATCGTCATACGAGGGACGGTACCAAGTACGCGCGTTCACGGCATTCGGCGAACCAATCCGGATCGCCGATGCATGGCTTGGCGATGCACAGGCCGGATACGCTGGTGTGATGCATCCGGTCTCGCTCTCGTTCGACGATGTGGACCTCGAGCGGGAGTTTCGCTCCGAGTACTTCGTGCAAAGCTTGGCGAGCAACCGCGCCGCGATGATCCTCGCTGCAGCCCAGTGGGCGGTCTTCGGTGCGATGACGATCGGTGTGCTCGATGAAGACACCGGCATCGACCTCGCGTTCCGCTTCGCCGTGCTGATCCCGTCGGTGCTGATCGTGCTTGGGCTCACCTTTCTGCCGTCATACGGGCGCTGGTGGACACGGGCCACGATCGCCATCCTGCTGTTCAATGGCGTCGTCTGGGCGACCCAACGCACGCTGATCACCGAGGTCGGTGTCGAGTGGGGCTACGCCCCGATCATGATCATCCTGGCCTTCGCGTTCAGCCTCACGAGGCTCCGGTTCCTGGAAGCCTCCATCAGCGGCCTCGTGCTGATCGCGTACTGCCTCCTCGCATGGGCGCTGTTCACCGATGACACCGGAACCGACCTCTTGATGGCCGGCTTCTTCATGCTGGCTATCCAACTCACCGGTATGGCGGGCGCATATCTGCTCGAACTGTCGAGGCGCCGTCTGTTCCTCAGTGAGCGGGAAGTCAGGCACGAGCGCGAACGAGCCGAGCGTGAGCGTGAGCGCGCGGAACGCCTGTTGCGCAACGTGCTCCCCGATCCGATCGCCCAGCGTCTCGGTGAGATGCCGACCGACGGCGCGGCCTACATCGCCGACGGCCTCGACGATGTCGCTGTCCTGTTCGCTGACATCGTGGGATTCACCCACCAGGCCAGTCGTATCCCGCCGACCGAGCTCGTCGCGACCCTCGACGACCTCTTCGCGCGATTCGATGCAATCGCCGATCGCTGTGGGCTCGAGAAGATCAAGACCGTGGGTGACGAGTACATGGCCGTCGCTGGCGCTCCGGAACCGAGCACCGACTCTGCGCTCGCCGCTGCCGACATGGCGCTCGCAATCCACGCGGAGCTCACGGGAATGCGGTGGCCGACGGGCGACCCGATTGCGGTGCGCATTGGCATCGCCAGCGGCTCTGCCGTGGCTGGCGTGATCGGCCGTCGCAAGTTCGCCTACGACCTCTGGGGCGACACCGTGAACCTCGCCAACCGTCTCGAGACGAACAGTGAGCCGTCACGAACGCTCGTGAGCGAGCCCCTCTACGAGCGCCTGCGCGACCGCTTCGAGTTCTCCGCGGCGGTGGTCGTCGACGTCAAGGGAAAGGGTCCGACCCCGGCGAGGTTCCTGGTGAGCCGGCGATAGCTTCGTCAGGGGAACTCATCCGACCGCCCACCGTCCGACGACCTCGAGGAGTACTACACGCGACTCGACAGGCTCGAAACCGAAGCCGAGGAGTGCTGGTCGGACCGCTAGGGACCTCGTGGCCCGCCTCACAGCTGTCGACTCGACGCTCGGCCACTCGCGGCGACTCGTGCAACGAACCAGAATGCCCCGCGCACGAGGGAAGCCTCAAGTTCACCAGACCCGGTTCGCCGGCCCAAGCCTCGGACCCGCCCCCTCGGCGGCGACGGAGGGGGCTCCAGGATGCAGGCACGGCCCTTCATCACGATCATGCCCCCATGATGAACCAGGAACATGACAGCCCCGCGAACAGGACGTGAACAGAGCGCGAATCTCGGTGGAACGCCCGGCCTCAACCCTGATCGGCGATCGCTGCCCTCGCCGCGTGGTAGCCACACATTCCGTGCACGCCTGCGCCGGGCGGCGTGGCCGAAGAGCAGAGGTAGAGGCCACCGCCGATGCGATACGGTCGGGAACCGCCGAACTGGAACGTCGTGCGTGGCGTAAAGGCGCCACCGGCGATGTCGCCGCCGACATAGTTCGGGTTGTGCTCGGCGAACGCCTCGGGCCCCATGGTGTGCCTGGCGAGGATCCGGTCCCGGAAACCGGGAGCGAACCGCTCGATCTGCCGCTC
>DATHUV010000071.1:0-7201 GCA_035461905.1 Acidimicrobiia bacterium
GTCGACGTTGGTCGTCGTACTGACGACGGTCGTCATCACGGTGTGGAAGGTGTTCGACATCGTCTTCGTGATGACGTCGGGACAGTTCGGCACGTCGGTCGTCGCCGAACGGATGGTGAGGGAGTTCTTCACCTTCGGAAACGACGGCAAGGGCGCCGCACTCGCAGTCGTCCTGCTCGTAGCGATCATCCCGCTGATGTGGCTGAACGTACGCCGCTTCCAGGCACAGGAGGCCCAACGATGACAACGACAACGACGAGACCGGACCCTGTGCTGGCGGAGTACGCGCCGGAACGGCCGAGTTTCCTGAGCCGAGTGTTCGATCGATGGCCCATCAAGCTCGCCATCTTCGCGATCGTCATCATCTGGATCATCCCCACGCTCGGGATCCTGATCAGTTCGTTCCGCCCACCCGCTCTCGTCGAGTCGACCGGTTGGTGGACGGTGTTCACCAACTTCGGTTCGAACGAGTGGACGTTCTCCAACTACACGACGGTGCTCCAGTCCGAGGGATTCGGGAACGCGTTCCTCAACAGCCTTGCGGTCACGATTCCAGCAACAGTCATGCCGATCACCATCGCCGCGTTCGCTGCGTACGGGTTCGCCTGGATGGATTTCCCAGGCAGGCAATGGCTGTTCGTGCTCGTGGTCGCCCTGCTGGTGATCCCGCTCCAAATGGCGCTCATCCCGTTGCTGCGGCTGTACACGACGATCAACCTGAACGGAACCTTCCCTGCGATGTGGCTTGCCCACACCGGGTTCGGCCTTCCGCTCGCGATCTATCTATTGCGGAACTACATCGGGTCGCTTCCTTCGTCCATGATGGAGTCAGCCGATATCGATGGCGCCTCCCACTTCGAGCGGTTCACCAAGCTCGTGGTGCCGCTTTCGGTACCGGTTCTCGCGTCATTCGCGATCTTCCAGTTCCTGTGGGTGTGGAACGATCTCCTCATTGCGCTGGTCTTCCTCGGAGGCGCCCCTGACGTCAGGGTGGTCACACTGGCGTTGAACAACCTGAACGGATCCCGGGGGCAGGCATGGCACCTGCTGACGGCCGGCGCGTTCATCACGATGGCTTTGCCGCTCGTGGTGTTCCTGTCCCTGCAGCGGTACTTCGTTCGCGGCCTCACGGCAGGTTCGGTCAAGGGCTGACCAGACATGCTCCGCGTCGATGCGTGATGACGTCCTCGGCCCACGCCCCGTGACGGACGCCGACCGGGTACGGGATCTGCGGAAGTCGTGGATAGCGATCGGCCTCGGCACGATCGTGATGGCGGTCAGCTACGGCTCACTGCTCTTGGCCATCGTCGCGTCTCGATCCGACACGCCGGAGGCTGCGGGACCTGCGTTCGCCGTCGGCTTCGCCCTCACACCTGCGGTGTTCGTGACGGTCGCGTTCATTTCGGGACGGCGGAATGCGCCGTCGGCGGTACTCAAGGCGATGGGCCTCTGGCTACTCATTGCGCTGCCCCTCGTGCTGTTCAACCCCGTGTTCGGCCTCTGCGTGGCCTTCGGGATCGGTGGCGTCCTGACCCTCAAGGCTCCCGACACGGACAGCTGGAAGTCGAGGTCAGCGGCGGTCCTCCTTGTCGCCGTGTACTCACTCTTGATGTTGTTCGTGATCCCGGCGCTCGGGCTCATGAGCGGAGGGCTTCTTCCCCTCGCATCGCTGGGATTGATGGACCGGTACGTCGATTACCGGACTCGAACCGTCGACCCAGGGTGATGTGACCTCATGGCGAACCGGTCCAATCCACCGGACCGACTCCCGTCGACCGCCACCGGTACCAACCGCGAAGCCTTCGGTGCCACCGAGTGGGGTCTCCTCACCGCGGTCGCACTGATCTGGGGCTCGTCGTTCCTGTTCATGGCCATCGGTCTCGAGTCGTTCAGGCCGGGCGTCGTCACCCTCGCGAGGATCGGGCTCGGAGCGCTCACCCTCGCTCTCGTTCCGCGGGCACGCGCACCGATCGCGCCGGAGGACCGCTCACGGACCCTCATGCTCGGCGTGATCTGGATCGGCGTACCGCTGAGCATCTTCCCCATCGCACAACAGTGGATCGACTCATCGGTTGCCGGGATGCTGAACGGAGCGGTTCCCATCACCTCTGCGATCTTCGCGACCGTCATGCTGAGGAGGCTCCCTGGGTGGAGACAGATCATCGGCATCGCCATCGGCTTTGCCGGTGTCGTGGCGATATCGGTGCCCGAGGTCGTCGACTCGTCGTCGACCGCGCTGGGGGCGTTCCTCGTGATCTGTGCAATCGTCCTCTACGGACTTGCGACCAATGTCGCCGTCCCGCTTCAGCAGAAGTACGGTGCCCTCCCCGTGCTGTTCCGGGCACAGCTCGCGGCTCTCGTCATCGTGGTTCCGTACGGCCTCATCGAGATCCCTGCTTCGACCTGGTCCTGGAGCGCGGCCCTTGCGATGATCCCACTCGGGGTCCTCGGCACGGCGCTCGCATTCGTGTTCATGGCGACGCTCGTTGGTCGTGTCGGGGGTCCACGCGGAGCGATCGCGATCTACTTCGTCCCTGTCGTCGCCATCGTGCTGGGTGTCGTGTTCAGAGATGAGACGATCGCGCCGCTTGCCGCGGTCGGTGTGGTTCTGGTCATGGCAGGTGCGTGGGCGGCCAGCAGGCGTGAGGCCTGATCAGCTGTCGAGCGTCGCGAGCATGGCTCCGAGCCATCGCACCGAACCTGTCGTGATCGGATCCACGACGAGCTGGACCTCGTCGATGCCGATCGCCGCGTACCGACGGAGCACATCGGCGATGTCGTCGGGGGACCCTGACACCGCTGGAGGGTCGTCCCATCGCTTCGCCCGCTCCATGTTCCCGACCGAACCCGGCGCCTCGACGAGCACGGTGACCGACCGCGACACGCTCCGAGGGTCGCGACCAACCTCATGGCACGCGTCATCGACGACCTCCAGCAGCTCGCTCGCTCGCTCGACGTCGTTGCCGAACCATGCGTACCAGCCGTTCCATGCTGCTGCGAAGGGAAGGGCCGCCCTCAGGACGCGTGGGCCCTGGGAGCCGATCATGATCGGCGGACCCCCTGGCCTCGCTGGCGGAACGAGCACGCAGTCCTCGACCCGATAGAAGGCGCCATCGAATGTTACGGTGTCTCCGCGAAGCAACCCATGGATGATCCCGAGCGCCTCCTCGAACCGAGAGGCGCGGTGGTCGTATGGGAATCCGAATGCGTCGAACTCGGCACGATTCCAACCCGCACCGATGCCGAGCACGAGCCTGCCGCCTGAGATCTCGTCGACGGTCGCAGCCTTCTTGGCGAGCATCGCCGGGTTGTGGAACGCTGTCGCTGCGACGAGCGGACCGAGCGAGATCCGCTCGGTGGCCTCCGCGAGGGCAGCCAGGACGGACCACGCCTCCCACGGCCCGGTCACCTCGTCCCCGTTTCGGTACAGCAGGTGGTCGCCTACCCAGATCGAGTCGAATCCCTCGTCCTGCACGGCGAGCGCGATGTCCCTGACCTCGGGCCAGGTCACCACGCGTTCGACCTCGGGGAGCTGGATGCCCACGCGCAGCGGCCGAGCCATCAGTTCACTCCGACGAGGGGGCAACGGGATGCGATGTGGCGCTTCGTCATGGCGGAGGGAGTGGGATTCGAACCCACGGAAGCTTGCGCTTCGCTGGTTTTCAAGACCAGTACTTTCGTCCGCTCAGTCATCCCTCCGGAGCTCGGAGGATACGCATGGGCGATCGCTGTTCGGGATCCCGGGATCTATCAGGAACAACGGAGGGCACCCCAAGGGTGCCCTCCGCGTCACAATCAGATACCCGTGTTCAGGCGAGGATCTTCGCCTTCTGGGCTGCGAACTCGGCCTCGGTCAGCACACCCTGATCGCGCAGACCCTTGAGCTTCGTGAGCTCCTCCGCAGGGCTCGGCGAGGCCACTTGCTGGATGTACGCCCGCTGCGCCTTCTCGTAATCGGCGGCTTGCTTCATCGCACGCTCCTGCATCGAATTCCCCCGAGCAATCACGTAGATGAGCACACCGAGGTACGGCAGGAACACCAGGAACAGGACCCATAGCGCCTTGGCTCCGCCACCCAGATCATCGCTGCGGAACACGTCGATGAAGACCGTGATCACCAGCCAGATCCAGATGATGAACAGGAAGAACAACAGCATCGACCAGAACAGACTCAGGAGGGGCATGCGCTCCCTTTCGTTGCTTGAAGACGGTCATCCGACCGTTCGGACTTCACCGACCCGGCAGACGCCGAACCGACAGCGCATTCTACGACACCCACAGATCGCACATCGAGGCATGCCCCCTCGTCCCCTCGTCCCCCTTTCAAGGGGGACGGCAGAGGAGCGCAGCGACGATGCAGGGGGATTCCCCAGCATCTGGGCCCTTCACCGTCGGACCCAGCCGAGGCAGAAGGGGGACGGCAGAGGAGCGCAGCGACGATGCAGGGGGATTCCTGGTCGAAGACTCATGCCTGGGCGGGTTCCCATTTGCGTGCTCGCAGGCTCGCGAACCCCCCTGGCTCACTTCGTTCGCCCGTCCCCCCAAGAGTCTCGATGCCTCCCACGTGAGCCCGACCGTCTGAGAACTCGAACCCCAGTTCGCAGGCAGAGGACTGCCGATCACGCAGTGATCGGACTCCTCATCTGAAGGGAGGACCTTCCAGTTCTTGTTCTCGTCCCCCTTTCTCGAAGGGGGACGGCAGAGGAGCGAAGCGACGATGCAGGGGGATCCACTCCGAAGACGCACGTACCGGGCGCTTCCCACTTGCGTGCTCGCAGGCTCGCGGACCCCCCTGGCTCACTTCGTTCGCCCGTCCCCCCTGAAGGGAGGACTTGGCGGAGGGAGAGGGATTTGAACCCTCGATGCGTTTCCGCATACACGCTTTCCAGGCGTGCGCACTAGGCCAGACTATGCGATCCCTCCGTAGGCTGACCATTGTAGAAAGAGGAGGCCGGGTAGTGACCTGGACCGAAGCGATGCGCGAGGCACTCGACGAGGCAGGACGCGCCACCGAGCACGGTGACGTTCCGATCGGCGCCGTGCTGCTCGACGAGACAGGTTCGATCGTCGAGCGGGCTCACAATCGGCGTGAGGAACTCGGTGATGCGACCGCCCACGCCGAGATGCTCGTCATCGCGGCCCGGAGTCGCGATCTGGGGACCTGGCGCCTCGACGGGCACACGCTGGTCGTGACCCTCGAACCGTGCGCGATGTGCGCGATGGCAGGCGTTTGGGCGCGCCTGGATCGGATCGTCTACGGAGCAGCAGATCTCAAGGCCGGTGCGGCTTGGTCGCTCTTCAACATCCCGCAAGACGAACGGCTGAACCACTTCATCGAACTCGAGGCAGGCGTCCTCACGGACGAGTGTCAGTCCATCCTCACGGAGTTCTTCGCTCGTCGGCGCTGAGTGTGCTCCTCTTCGAGCCGAGAAGCCTTGGCGGCGAACCGCCGCGGTTGCGGCACTGCTGCGACGAATGGGCAGCCTTCGAACCCGGCACATGTCGTGGTGCACGCAGTGCCCGCGCAGGTTGGCGTGCCGTCGCCGCCCGGCGAATCGACGGTCAGATGGCCTCTCGCCGCCAGCGCATCGAGCATGCCCTCGAGGGCGAATGTCGTCACGCCGAGACGGTGTGCCAGCTCGTTCGATGACATCGAGCCCCTGACGTCGCGCATCTCGGTCATGAGACGGTCGAGGATCGTCATCACAAGCCCACCAGGATCCCTACCTGGAACACAACCACCGCCATCACCCACGCGAGGCTGGTCTGGCCGAGGACGCTCGACCACATCCATCGGGTGCCCACCTCGTGACGGATGGCCGCCGCAGCGGCGATGCACGGTGTGTACAGGAGGACGAACACCATGAATGCCAGCCCGGCAGCCGCCCCGTGGCCACCGCTCGATTCCTCGAAGCTCGCCCGAACCGAGGCGACCAGGGTCGATGACTCCGCGCTCTCCTCAGAGACCGCCAGGTCCATGCCGATCACGCCAGGGATGGCCCTGATCGAGTCGATGGCTGCGTCGGTGAATCCTGCGCCGATCTCGAGGATTGCGCGTACCAGAGTGGTGCTCTCGACCTCGTCGTCCTCGCTGATCCCGTACGTCTGGGCCATCGTTCCGATCACGACCTCCTTCGCGACGAGTCCCGACATGAGGGATCCCGTCGCCTCCCACGAGCCCAAGCCCGCAGGCTCCAACACGGGCGCTACCGCACCCGCGACGGCGGCGAATACGGAGTCGTCGATGTCCGTGTCTGCGAAGGTGCCCTGTCCCGACGCTGGCACCGCCATGAGGAACCACACGACGATCATGGTCGCGAAGATCGTGGTCCCTGCTCCGGACAGGAACGCCATGGTCCGGAGTCTCGTCTGGATCCAGAGCGATCGAGCGGTCGGTGCACGGAACGGTGGCAATTCCATGATGGCGGCGGCGTTCCCGGACGCTGGCAGGACCGTCGAACGGAGGACAACACCGACGACAAGCGCAACGGCGATGCCGAGGAGGTACATCGCAAACACGATGCGCCCTCCGTGGTCCGGAAAGAAGACGGCGGCGAGGAGAACGTACACGGGGAGCCGTGCGCCGCAGCTCATGAACGGAACGATGAGCGCGGTGACGATCCGGTCCCGCCTTCGTTCGAGCGTGCGGGTCGCATAGACGGCCGGGACAGTGCAGCCGAACCCGACCAGCATCGGGAGGAAGCTCGTCCCCGGGAGGCCGATGCCACGCATGACGCGGTCCATGACGAAGGCGGCTCGAGCCATGTAGCCCGTGTCCTCGAGCACAGCGAGTGCGAAGTAGAGGGACGCGAGGACGGGAACAAACACCAGTACGGCCCCGACCCCGACGATGACTCCATCGATCACGAGGCTCTCGACCCAGCTCCCTCCCAGCCCGACTGCTTCGAGGAGCGTCATCGCCAGCCCACTGATCGGACCCGAGACGGCGCTGTCGATCCATGCGAGGAAGGCACCGGAGATGTCGGTGATGAGCTTGAATACGAACCACATCAGGCCGAGGAAGATGGGAATTCCCAACCATCGGCTCGTCACGATGCCATCGATCCGGTCGGTCATCGATCGTGCGCTGGTGGCTTCGGTGACGGTTGCGGCGATCGTGGCGTCGTGCGCGATGTCGTACCGCCTCCCTGCGACGATCAAGGCGACGTCGATGCCCGCGCTGCTGAGGCCGCGACAGAGG
>DATHUV010000072.1:0-13890 GCA_035461905.1 Acidimicrobiia bacterium
CATGTACGAGGGTCCGTTTCGCACTGCCGCGACGATCGGGGCACGCTGGCGGCAGGCGGTCGACGTGATCGGCTCGGTCTGGACCATCGATCAGCTGATCACCGACCCCACCACGGGCAGGGCCGTCATCGAATGGACGCACTTCAAGACGTACCAGGGTTCGGTGCTCCGCGGGGACGAGTGGTACATCTTCAACACGGAATCCGGACTGATAGAGGAGATCCGTGCTTACTACGCATCACCCCAGGATCCGACTCTCGAGCGGCTCGAACTCGGTGGCTTCGACTATGCCGGTCGCGGCTACGCCACGGAGCCGCCGTTCACCCGGCAGCGAGACGAATGAGCCATCCGGTCCTCGCACATCCGCGGTCCGGATGGTTCTCCTCGCGCTCGGTACGTAGCCGAAGGGCGTCCTCGTGGGATCGATCCGGGGCAAACCGTGACTTCGTGAGCGTCGCCGCGGGAGAGACCTTCGTCCTGCTCGAGGAGGAGGGGCCAGGATGCATCACCCACGTCTACCTCGCGATGGTGCTCCCGGACCCGGCCGACTACCGGAATGCGATCGTCAGGTGCTATTGGGATGGTGCGTCGCACCCCTCGGTCGAGGTGCCGCTCGGCGACTTCTTCGGTGTGACGAACGGCCGGGTCCGCGAGTACCAGAGTGCCCTCACGGCGGTCAACGGCGGTCTCGGCGCCTCCCATGGGCTCAATGCATACTTCCCGATGCCGTTCTCATCGGGTGCGCTCATCACGATCGAGAATCGGGGCCCGGAGGCCCTGGGTGGAGCGCTCGGCAACCTCTGGTATCACGTTGACTACGAGGTCTACGGTCAGCCGCTCCCCGAGGACACGCTGCGGTTCCACGCGATGTTCGCGCAGGAGCGGCCCACGCTCGCGGTCGGACCGCAGCCGAACGTGACGTTGCACGACGCGAAGAACATCGGCGGTGCCGACAACTACGTCGTACTCGACACCGAGGGAACCGGTCGAATGGTTGGCGTCGTCCTCGAGGTTGAGAACCTCCAAGGGACCGACTGGTACGGCGAGGGCGACGACATGGTGTTCATCGACGGCGAGGCGTGGCCGCCCTCGATTCACGGAACCGGCAGCGAGGAGATCTTCGGCGGCGGGGCATGCCCGAGCTGGGAGTACTCCGGCCCGTACACCGGCTTCCACCTCATCGAGTCTCCCGACTACGCCGGACTCGTCGGAATGTACCGATGGTTCGTCGACGACCCGATCCACTTCCAACAGTCGATACGGTGGACGATCGAGCACGGCCATGCGAACAACTTCGCCAACAACTACGCCTCGGTAGCGTATTGGTACCAGACACCGTTGGCATCACTCGCTCCTCTCCCCGCGACGAGCGCCATGCTCCCGCCGCTCGGTGACGGGTACGCCGACGCGAAGGCGAAGCTGTTCGGGTCGACATCCAGGCTGCGGGAGGCAGCCGGGGACGGTGGTGAGCTCATCGACTTCCTACGGGCCTGTCGCGCGGGTGAGCCGTTCTATCGGGGCGACTGGCAGGGCACCATCGACGCCGTCGAACGGTACGAGGCGGGGTTGGACGGATGACGACGATCGCCAAGGTCTTCATTGGTGGTGTCTGGCGGGTCTCGGATGCCGTCGGAACGTTCGAAACCCTCGCCCCTGCCACCGGTGAGCCCGTCGGCACCTATCCGACGAGTACCTGGGGTGAGGTCGACACCGTCCTCGAGGCCGGGTACGAGGCCTACCGAAGACTCCGCGACATCGACCCCGCGTCGATTGCCGCGTTCCTCACGGCATACGCTGATCGGATCGAAGCCGGATCAGCGGAACTCGCCGAGACTGCAGCCATTGAAACCGGCCTCGCCGCCTCACCGAGGTTCACCGACGTCGAGATACCGCGAACGGTGAACCAGCTGCGCCTTGCCGCTGAGGCCGCCGTCGCGCGGACCTGGGTCGAACCCGTGATCTCGCCAGAGGCAGGCATCGCGTCGTGGATGGCACCGGCTCCCGGTGTCGTTGCGGTCTTCGGTCCCAACAACTTCCCCTTCGCCTTCAACGGCGTTTCGGGTGGCGACTTCGCGGCGGCCATCGCGACGAGGCATCCCGTCGTCGCAAAGGCGAACCCCGGCCATCCGGAGACAACCCGGCTCCTTGCGCTGGCGGCGGCCGAGGCGCTCGAGGAGACCGGCCTTCCGATGGCGACCGTGCAACTGATCTACAGAACGTCGCATGCCGACGGTGAGCGGCTGGTGGCTGACCCCCGGCTTGCGGCGACCGCCTATACGGGGTCGCGGAGCGCCGGGCTCGCGCTGAAGGCGAGGGCCGACGCCGCAGGCAAGCCGATCTACCTCGAAATGTCGAGCGTCAACCCCGTCGTGGTCCTCTCCGGTGCGCTCAACGAGCGCGGCGACGCCATCGCCGAGGCACTCGTCGGCAGCATCCTCCTCGGTGCTGGTCAGTTCTGCACGAGCCCCGGGCTCATCGTCGTCGCCGACTCGCCAGCCGCCCGGGCGTTTGTCGACGCCATGCGGAATGGGATCTCGAACGCTCCGAGCGCCACGTTGCTCGGCGATGGCGTGGCGTCGGGGCTTGCACATGCAAAGGAGCGGTGGGTCGCAGCAGGGGCCTCGGTCGTCGCGGTTGGCTCCGGCGGGGGTGCCACGTCGTACCCGGCGACGCTACTCACCGTCGGCGCCGATCAGTTCATCGATCGCCACCTGGATCTCCAGACCGAGGCGTTCGGAAGCATGGCCCTCGTCGTCATGGCCGATGGCAGCGACGAGATGCTCGCGTGCATCGATGCGCTCGAGGGAAACCTGACGGGGACGATCTTCGCGTCGAGCGCCGGTGCGGACGACGAGGACTATGTCACCGTTGCCGCTGCACTCAGGGAGAAGGTTGGCAGGCTGCTCAACGACAAGGTTCCCACAGGGGTCGCCGTCGTCTCGGCCATGAACCACGGCGGTCCGTACCCCGCCACCGGCCATCCGGGGTTCACCGCGGTCGGAATACCTGCGAGCCTCCGACGGTTCGCGATGCTCCAGTGTTTTGACAACGTGGCTGACGGGCGCCTCCCCGATGAGCTGAAGGCCGCCAACCCCCTCGGCCTGACCCGCATGGTCGACACCGAGTGGACGACCGATCGGTTCACATGGGGCGAAGCCCGCGGGTAACCAACGGCGTACCTGACGCCCAAGACGCGATTGCGAAAGCGAGGACGACATGGATCGACAACTGACCGCACCGGTCACGGCGAGTTCGCGCAGATCCTCCTCGTGGGACCGCACCGGAGCGAACCGTGATTGGATCGAGATCGACCCCGGGGAGACAGCGGTTCTCATGGAGCACCGCGGGCCGGGGTGTATCACACACCTGTATGCCGCGATGATGTACCCCGAGATCGCCGACTATCGCGATGCGATACTGCGTTGCTACTGGGATGGCGCGGACGAACCGTCGGTCGAGGTCCCGATGGGCGATTTCTTCACGATCGTCCAGGGCAGGATTCGCGAGATCAAGAGCGCAATGGTGACCGTCAATCCGGGGTTCGGGGTGTCCCACGGGCTCAGCGCCTACTTCCGTATGCCCTTCTCCGAGGGCGCCCGGATCACGTTGGAGAACCGCGGCCCCAACCGTCTCGGCGGCAGGATCGGGAACCTCTGGTTCCACGTCGACTACGACGTCCTCGATCATGCCTCCGACGACGAGCCTCTCCGTTTCCACGCCCAGTACCGCCAAGAACGGCCGACGTCCCCGGTCGGGGCCGAGCCGGGGCGCCAACTGCACGACGCCGCGAACCTCGACGGCGCAGAGAACTACGTCGCGCTCGACACGGTGGGGCAGGGCCGCATGGTGGGGCTCGTCCTCGAGGTGGATAACCACTCCGGTGGGTGGTGGGGCGAGGGCGACGACATGGTGTTCGTCGACGGGTCGTCCTGGCCGCCTGCCATCCACGGTACGGGCACCGAGGAGATCTTCGCAGGTGGAGCTTCACCAGCGTGGGAGTACGCCGGTCCCTACACCGGGACCCATCTCATCGAATCACCGGACTACGCGGGTCTCACCGGGATGTATCGGTGGTACCTGCACGATCCGATCAGCTTTCGTGAGTCGTTGCGGTGGACCATCGAGCACGGGCACGCCAACAACTACGCGAATGACTACTCGTCGGTCGCATACTGGTACCAGGCTCCGATCACGTCGGTCGCGGGGACCCTGCCCCTTCGCGACGACATGCTTCCTCGTCTCGATGGCTCGTACGCCGAGGCACGTGCATTGGTCGAGGACACTGCCGCCAAAGCACGCGAACTCGGCGTGGCGGACTATGGGACGGCGGCGCGATCGATGGACGCGTTCTTCCGGGGAGCGTGGGACCAGGCGATCTCGGACATCCGCGCAGCCCGCATGACACTCGGAATCGAAGGGTGAGGACGACCGTCCATTAGGACGGCAACGGAGCCCGTTCGTCCACCAGGCCCTCGACGGCCATCTCCTGCCAGAGGTCCTCGGGGATCGGTGTCGCCATGAGGGCGGTGCTCGACTCGATCTCCGCAGGTGTGCGAGCGCCGCTGACGACCGTGGCCACGGCTGGGTGGGCGAGCGGGAACTGCAGTGCTGCCGCCCTCGGGTCGACATCGTGGCGGCGACAGACCTCGTGGATCCGCCGCGCCCGGGCGATGACGTCATCGGGTGCGGGTTCGTAGTTGTACATCGCCGAAACGTCCGGGTCGACGATCACGCCGCTGTTGAAGACGCCGCCGGCGATGATCGAGAACTGCTGCTCGATCGCGAGGGGGAGGAGATCGTCGAGGGCGTGCTGTTCCAGGATCGTGTATCGACCAGCGAGCAGGACACAGTCGAATTCGGCTCGGGATGCGAGGTAGACGAGAGGTTGGGTCCAGTTCATCCCCGCACCGATCGCCCCGACGGTGCCCTCGGCGCGCATGTCGTGCAGTGCCCGATACGTGCCATCGAGGGCTTCATCGAGCGCGTCGTCCGGATCGTGGATGAGGGCGACGTCGACTCGATCGAGTCCGAGGCGTTCGAGACTCTCCTCGAGCGATCGTCTGGCTCCGTCGTACGAGAAGTCGAAGACAGCGGTATGCCGGTGGTCGCCCGCGTAGAGCTCGGGCTCGTCCTCGGTTTCGACGAGGAGCCGACCCATCTTCGTCGAGAGCGTGAAGCTCGCACGCGGCTCTTCCCGAAGGACCTCACCGATCCATCGTTCCGATTGGCCGTATCCGTAGAACGGTGCGGTGTCAAAGTATCGGATTCCAAGATCCCACGCGGCACGGACGGTTGCGAGCCCATCGTCGATCGACATCCGTTCCGGCCATCCGCCGAGTGGTGCTGTGCCAAGTCCGAGGCGGGTCACGGGCACGGTCGTCGTTCCGAGTGTGGTTCTGCTGGTGGGGTTCATCAAGGTCCCTTCAGACGATGGCGATGGGTCGAAGTGCGAATCCTGCCGTGGCACCGACCACTGGGGGGACGAGGGCGATGTAGGTGAATGCAAACCTCCGATCGACGCTGAGCTCCTCGAGGAAGTGGAGCTCTCCCATATGAACGCCCTGCTCGACGAGCAGATACTCATGGACAGGTGAAGGCGACGGTTCGCCGTCGACAGGCGGGACCACTTCGAGCGTCGAGGTATCGCCACCAATGATCATGGCGCCGCACTCCTCGACGAGCCACCGGGCGGCACCGTGCGTGATGCCAGACGAGTCAGGTCCTGTCAACGCGGCGTGATCGTGTCCGGCCTCACCCCAGTGGCGCATCGTTCCCGTTCGGATCAGGACGACGGAGCCGGGCTCGATCGTCGTCCCCTGGGATTCGAGCACATCCTGGAGGTCGTCTGCCGTCACCGGATGCGAGGCGGGTAACTCATCGATTCCGAGGTGAGCTGGAACGTCGATGAGGACGCCGGGGGCGATGATCGGGGGAATCCGCACAGCGCTGGCGCGCCGTGGGCCGAAGTCCGTTGCCCAGTCGGCAGCGGTGAAACCGTTGTACCAGTGGTTGTCCGCGCCTTTGGTAGCGTGGCACAGCCCGTCGAGTTGTGTCCCCGCGTGATCGGAGAGGATGATCATCGACGTGAAGAAGCTGAGACCGTCCGGCGGCTCACCGAAGTCGCCGCCTTTCTTGAGCCCATCTGCCGTTCTGAACGGGATGACCTCGGTGCCGACGTGGCCGGGCCAGAGGAAGGACCCTCGATCGAGCGGAGCGCCCAGGTCGTAGACTCGACCCTCCTTCGGTGCCGACAGGGCTTCGAGCATGGTCGCCGACGTCATGTGGTTGAGGGCGCCGACCTCGTCGGCGTCGCCCCATACCCACCCCCATCCACGTCCGCGCTGCCATCCGGATGCTTCGCTCATTGTCTCCTCCGTCGTCGAACCGGGGTTCGATCCTCTCCGAGTGCCGCGCCAGTGTAGGCTGACGTTTCCTCATGACGGAAAGGCGTTTCCCCGTATGAACAGATCGTTGGTGGCACGATGATGGGTCTGGATGGCCTCCCCGCGCTGCTCGATGTCCGGTCGCGGTCGATCAGTGCCGAGAACCCGACGGGCGAACCGGGTGGTGGCGGCCGTGCCACCGAAGGGACTGGCTCGGGACCCGCCCGTGACTTGGGGCAGGGGTGGAAGGTCTCCCCGAGCATCATCATCCCCGCCGGCGGAACCGCCGTCCTCGCAGACATCGAGGGGACCGGTGTCATCCGGCACATCTGGATCACGGCGTCGTCCGATCGGTGGCGAGATTTCATCCTGCGGATGTCGTGGGACGGCGATGACCAGCCTGCGGTCGAGGTTCCGCTCGGCGACTTCTTCTGCAATGGTTGGCGGGTGTTCAGCCAGGTCGATTCCCTGCCGATCGCGGTGAACCCGAACGGTGGCTTCAACTCGTATTGGCCGATGCCATTCTCGTCTCGTGCTTTCGTGACGGTCGAGAACCGAGCCGAGGTGGACGGCAAGTGCTACTTCCAGGTCGACTACACGCTCGACGACGAACGGGCGGGACCGGTCGGCTACTTCCACGCCCAATGGCGGCGCAGCAACCCGCTTCCGTACATGACGACGCATGAGATCCTCAACCTCCCAGCGGGAACTGGCCATGGGCACTACGTCGGTACGTACCTGGCCTGGGGCGTCAACAACACCGGATGGTGGGGTGAGGGTGAGATAAAGATGTACCTCGATCGTGATGAGGAGTTCCCGACGATCTGTGGGACCGGAACCGAGGACTACTTCGGCGGTGCGTGGAACTTCGATCTGCCGGGGAAGGGCTACACATCCTTCAGTACCCCGTTCCTCGGTTTGAACCAGGTCATCAGGCCAGACGGGCTGTACGCGAGCCAGCAACGATTCGGGATGTACCGGTGGCATATTCCGGATCCCATCGTGTTCCACGATGCGATCCGTGTCGACATCCAGGCGCTCGGCTGGCGCTCTGGGGTGCGGTATCTCCCGCTTCAGGACGACATCTCGTCGACCGCGGTGTTCTACCTCCATGCGACGTCGACGTCCCGGCCGGAGCTGGGCACTCCGGACGATCTGGAGGTGATCTGAGTGGTCGCCATCACAGCTGTTCGCACCATCCCGTACAACTACACGATGACGCGCCCCATCGGAGACGTCCATCTGCCCGACGGCACCGATGCCGGATCGGACATGGCGGTTCTCATCGACACTGACGAGGGCGTCACGGGAGTGGCCGTCGGGTATGGCCAGGGGACACGCGAGATCGCACAGTACGCCGCGCTCCTGATCGGTGAGGATCCGCGGTCTGTGCGCGGTCTCTGGGAACGGATGATCTCGCTGACGTTCAAGATGGGCAATGCGGGCTCCACGAAGATCGCCGTATCGGGGCTCGACACCGCGTTGTGGGATCTGCGGGCGAAGCTGAACGGTGTGCCGCTGTGGAAGGAACTCGGAGCACTCCAGGGGAGCGCCGCTGCCTATGCGAGCGGCCTCGATACGCCGCTCAACGATCACGAACTCGGCGATTTCTACCGGCGGATGGCGGGCTCCGGGATCAACTCTGGAAAGCTCAAGGTCGGGCGGGACCTCGATGCGGATCTGCGGAGGCTCGAGATCATGCGGGACGCCCTCGCGACGAGCGGGAAGCGTCCGGTGCTGATGATCGACTCGAACGAGTACTGGACGCCAAAGCAATCGATCCGGCGTATTCGTGAGATCGAGCGGTCGTATGACCTCCTCTGGGCGGAGGAGCCGGCGGAGCGGCGGGACGTGGTCGGTCTGCGCAGCGTGTCCCGGGCGATCAGCGCGTCGGTTGCGACGGGGGAGAACCTCGACAACAGCCTCGATTTCGCCAACCTGATCCGGGGGGAGGCGGTCGACGTCATCCAGGTCGGTGCATTGACGGGCGGGATCACGGGTGCGCTCCAGGTGGCCGAGATGGCGCACGCGAACCGGATCCCCGTGGCGATGATGAACTGTCCCGGTCGGCACATGGCGCACCTGGCGGCGGCGCTGCCGCATCACATCGCCATGGAGGTGCTCGACTGCGGGCGCGACCAGATGTTCACGCACGAAGCCCGGTTGGTGGATGGGCGGATCGAGCTCGGCGACTCCCCGGGCTCGGGCATCGTATTCGACGAGGAGCGGCTCCTCGCCAACGCCGCGGATGTGCCATCGCCGAGGTCGCTCCGCTCGATCTATCGCCGTGACCCGGGATACTGGACCAGCGAGTTTCGTTCCCCGTGAGGGGTCATGGCGCTGGGTTCGGATGGAGGACCGGTGCCGCTCGATCGCCGAGCGATGGCATCGGGGGGTGGTTGTGGCCGGGAGCTGCGGCGTACCAGTACGTCGTTCGTGCGTAGTCGATCCATCCGCCTCCCTCCGAGCGGTCGGGTGGAAGCCAGGTGCGGTCAGGGACGAGGGGGGCGACCCTTCGGTGGAACACCTCGCTGTTGAACTCATTGGTCCAATCGACCGTGAGTTCGAGGGACTCGTCGAAGGTGATCGGGTCGTGGACCCGGAAGCGGTACATCGCCACGATCGACGGATCGCGGGGTGAGACGCTTGAGATGCCGGCGTACAGACCGGTGAACGCATCCTGGAAGCCCCATGCGAAGCCGAACGCGTCCTCTGTGCCGAGATAGTCGATGGTGCGGACGCCGTCGATGTCGAACTGGTTGTTGCCCTCCATCACGAAGGCGAAACCGTCGAAGAACGGGTCATCGGTGGCGACTGTCCACGCCTGGCCGATCAACTTGCCGGGACCGGTGAGCGAGAGCATCGGGACCGACGTGTTCGTGTCCAGTGGGAATGCATCGCGCTGCCACGTGGCGTGTAGGTATCCGAGCGATGGTTCCCACGCTATTGGGCGGGACTCGACGGCGACGTAACACAGCAAATCGAGACTGGTGTCGTTGCGGAGGGCGACGCGTGCCGAGCCTGCGAACGGCATCGGGATGCGGGCATTGTAGGAACCAGGCGCCTTCTCCACGAGTAGGGATGAGAACATGGAAGCCGAACCGCATGCACCGTCAGCGAAGAAGTCGGCGAGCGGCACGCAGACGGACGGCAGGTCTGCCCCGTCGAAGGTGATCTCGAGGACCACACCGCGTGCGCCGATCGCCCGCTGCTGGTCGACGGTGAGGCTCTCGTCCCGTTCGAACGACTTCGGAGGGTCGAGGAATCGCGAAACGTGGATGTTCGTGATGACGCCTGGACCGTCGATGTCGGCGACGACCATGGTCGTATGGCCATCGAGCATGGGGAGTTCGGGGTATGCGTCGATGGGCCAACCGGCGTGGTCGAGGCGGGTGTGCGGGACGTCGAGCCGGGCCAACAAGAGGTCGTCGGATCCGTGGCGTGGGCCGTCCGTCATGCGGTCTCCTGCTGGGTCAGGGCGAGGTCGACGTGTGATCGATCTCCACGAGGACGACTCTACGCGGTGGCAAAGTGGCGGTGACCGCCGAGCCTTGTGTATGTGATCCGAGTTCCTCGGTTCCGCCCGTCCCGATGGCGGTGGCGGTGAAGTTTCCGGTCGTCGCGGGAGTGAAAGTCACCTGCTGAGGCTCGTCGGGTAAGAGGTTGACGAAGACATGCCCGATTCGGCCATCGTGCGCTTGCCATGCGACCTGCACGATCGAGGATGTCGTGTATTCGCCGTTCTCGAGACGGAGCCGGTGCACTGAGTTGAAGTGGTCCCAGTCCAGGGTGATGTCGGGCACGGTGCCCTCGACCTCGGCGGAGGGCATCATCCTCCCGTACGCGAGATAGGGTTTTGCGAAGCCGGTGCGCGCCGTGGTGATCTCGCGGATGAAGTCGAGCTTCGCCTCGTCGACGCGCGGGGGATCGAGGTCTTCGAGGATCTGATTCGTATACACCAGCTGGTACGAGGAGCCCTCCATACCGGGGAACAGTTCGAGAGGCGAGAATTCGTAGTTGAGCTGGAGCAGTCCGCCTTCGAGGGCGACGCGCGCGGCGATCTCGTAGAAGATCTCCCCGAACTCGGGGGAGAGCTTCGCCCATCCGTCGAGCAGGATCGGCCCGTACTCGTGATACACATAGGCGAACATCGGCACTTTGCGCGCTCTGCCAGTCTTCTGCCACTCGACGAACTCCTCGCCCTCCATCGTCGCCTGGACGCCTGCGCCGGCGCGGCATTGCGCGTAGTCGAGGACACCGACGAAGCTCTCGATGATGACCTCGGTTCCGATCGGGAGGTATTCGTCGCCCATCCGCTCCTGGGCCGCGGCGTGTGAGTCCCTGAACACGTCGGCGTACGCATCGACCATGTGGCGGCCGAGACCGGTCGGGTGATCGTGGCGCTTGTTCATGCAAAGGGTGGGCGTCGCACAACTTGCGCTGACGTCGTAGTAGATCCCGTCGACCCCTGCGTCGACGAGTTCGAGGTCGGTCTTCGTGTGCCACTGTCTCCAGTAGTCGGTGGTGGGGCACATGAAGGCATTCGTGAACGGGGTGATCGGCGTCTGGCAACCGTAGGCCTCGGTGTCGTGCCCGTAGCCGATGAAGTCCCTCCACAGGAACGGCACGAGATAGTCGCCGTTCCTCCTCAGCGACGCGAGGTTCGCCTCGTCCCAGACGGGAGGCATGAGGTGGAAGGGCTCGACGTAGTAGGAGTCCCACAGGTTCTGGCGGAACCTCACGAGGGTCTCGCGGAGCAGGTCGGCGTGCTCGGAATCGGCTGGAACACCGAGCACCTCGGCGAGTTCCTGGAGCGACGGGGCCGGATTGTTGGGTGCGAGGAGGTCCCGCAGCATCTGCCACTTGTCGGGTGAGATCAGGATCGCCCCACCCTCCCAGTCGTGACCGACTATGTGGAGGACTGGACGATCGGTGATGGCGTGAAAGGCGTCATACCACGGGCTGATGTCGAAGGAGATCGGTAGTCCGAATGTGTTGAAGCCGACCTCTTCGGTGAGCCATCGACTCGCAGTGCCAGCATCGATCCGTTCCCGGAGCGTCCCGCGCTCGAGCCAGTCAGGATGCTCATCCCCGATCCCGGTCGCCCAGTCGCGATAGCGGTCCGCAGCCTCGAACCAGGTTCCCTCGCTGAGGGCGCCGATCATGGTGGGATAGTCGATGACGAGGTCCGAGCCTGCGGTCCAGTCCCATGCGTAGTGGACAACGGTGCAGGTCAGGTCCTCCTTCCCGTCGGTCGCGTAGAAGTGGTACATCTTCTCGGTGGCTGCGGGATCGTGGGTCGCAAAATAGAAGCCACCGATGGACTCCTTGTAGAAGGCCCAGAACTGGGTTGGCGGTCCCTCGAATCCGTTGGGGTATCCGCGGACGCGAAACAGCCCACCGTGGCCGTGTCCCTCATCCGGATGACCGTTCGGGTCGGTGGTGGCGATGATCCTTCGTCCCCGCCAGGCATCGAGGATCGCCTCATCCTTGAACAGGGTGTGCGGGTCGTCGAAGACAAATCCCCCGTCGACGCTGTGGGCGAGCCGGTTGTCCTCGGAGGTGTCGCCCAGCGGCCGGATGCCGTCGAGGATCGGATACTCGACGGCGAGTATCGATGCGGCGCCCCCGTTGACGATGCGCACCCTGAATTCAGCATTATGCGACCCGTGCCGGAGGACGATCCCTGCGGTGACGGTGATGCCGTCCGCGCGGACCCACTGAAGGTCGACCGAGGCACCCTCACTCGCTTCGGCGCGGTCGAACGTGAACTCCGAGAAGTCGCTCGTCCAGACCCCCCCGACGATGTCCTTCATGAAATGGAGGAACATCTCGGTCTTGCCGTAGACCATGCCGCGGAGCGTTGACCGCCGATCGAATACCTCGGGGGCGATGTCGGCGACCTGGATGCGGAATGGGATGTCGGACTGCCAATCCGGTTCGATCGCTTCGAGGTCGGCGACCTTGTTGTACAGCGAGCGGACACACCCAGTCGTGCTGTCGAGGTCCAACCGGAGGAACTCGTTCTCGAGTCGGATCAGCTGCCCTGACTTGGGTGAAGTGCTGATCGATGTGGCTGCTGTCGTCATGGGTTAGCAGAGTCGCAGGGGTTCGACACGAGCCGACATTCTGGCATGAGGCATGCAATATCGCAATAAGGAAAGACGGCGCACTCCATGGGATTGAGGCGGGAGACGGCGGGTCTCATCGAGCTCGGGGAGCCCGGTGCGGCGACCCGTACCCAACCACCGAGACCGACAATGCCGTCGACCGATTTGTCACATCCTGATGGCAGGATGCTCAATGGGTTGGAAACGGCATTCCCCCGTGATCTGCATCGGCATGAGGGCGCGACGTGCACCGATGCATCGGGAGAGGGAGATGCCCATGAAACGACATGAACCGGAGGCCGGGTTCACGCTCGGTGACGATGACTACCAGGTGGTGCGATACGGAGCGCCCCAGAAGAAGGAGGACTGGGTCGCATTGCTCGGGATGCTGCTCGGCTGCTCGTCAGCCGATGCGGAACTTGCCCACGACGCGATGTTCCCTGATGGGTACGACTCGCATGGCAGCGAGGACGTCGCGCTCGTGCTGGTCGACCCGGGCGCCGATGGAGATGATGCGTATGACTGATGACCGCATCGACTGGGCCAAGGACGACATCGACTGGGTGAACCTGTTCGACGCGCTCGCTGCGGCGTCCGGCTTCGCGGAGATGGCGTCCTCACTCGATGGCTCCGGAGTCCTCGTGTCGCAGGACCACGTCGACGTCCCGGACGACGTCGAGATCGACGACTTCGTCGCGGCCGCCGACCTCCAGACGCTGCGAGCCTTCCTCACGTCCCTCGTCCGCGAGGACCGATTCAGTCCCGGTACCGGGGACAGGTACTTCTGGTGGGGTGATTTCGACATGGTCATCGACGCCATCGCCGAGCGGCTCGGGATGGTCTATCCGCTGCCTCCGTCGGAGTACGTCCTTCCGAGGCGGATCCCGCCCTGCCCGACCTGCGGCTCCGGCGAGATGGTCGCGGTCCGAATCGCGGGGATGCCGCCGGGTCCTCCAGTTGGATTCGACATGAGCCGCGTCATCTTCGAGGGATGCACCGTGATGGACGATTTGGAACCGGACCTCCACTGCCGACGTGACGGAACCGACTACGACTACCCGTATGTCTCCGATGCCGACTGGTGGGCCTACGACGGAGGGTCGTTCGATGCCTGAGTTCGTTTGGTACGGCGCCACCGACGTCGGGCGGGCACGCACCGAGAACCAGGATGCGGTGCTCCCCGATGGCAGCGGCGCAGGCACACCCGCGATCGTCGCCGTCGCTGACGGTCTCGGCGGGCACCCCGGCGGGGACATCGCGAGCCAATGCGCCATCGAGGCACTTGTCGACGCTGATCCCACCCTCGGTGCGACCGAGCTCGTGCGGATCGCGCACGAGGCGATCTTCCACCGCATCGTCGCTGAGATGGACACCAGGCGCGAGCTCATCCAGATGGC
>DATHUV010000073.1:0-4340 GCA_035461905.1 Acidimicrobiia bacterium
TCGAGCGTGGACTCCACGCCCCGGGCCTGGCATGCGACGTCGTCGCACACCCATGCGACACGGGGCGGACGGTGGCTGGTCGCGATCAGGTCGTAGAAGTCAGCGACCCCGAATGCCTCGGCGGGGGACACCGGCAGCCGCTCCGCGATGTAGTTGATGGCTCCGTGGCTCACCCACCCGATGGCCGACTGGACGGCGTGCAGGGCCGGAAGGAGGAGGTGGCGCCGGTCCGATGCGTGGCTGAAGCCCCCGTAGGCGACGTGATCATCGGCCGCGGATCGTTCCCCGCCGTCCCACACCGAGGTGGGCTGACCGAGCACGGAGTCCACGGCGAGCCGCTCCCTTGGACTCGGCGCGTCGGAGGTCGTCTGATAGTCGATGTTCGCCTCAGCTCGTCGATGCCGGTTCGATCCGTACCGCCGTTGCCTTGAATTCTGCCGTGCCCGACTTCGGATCCCACGCATCGAGCGTCAGCGTGTTCACGTCGACATCGTCCGGTGAGTGGATCGCCATGAAGACGAGGCCCCGGCGGAGTCCGGTCGTGAGCCGGATCGGCACCTCGATCGAGCCACGCCGCGAGGTGACGCGCACGATGGAGCCGTCGGAGACACCGAGGTCCTCAGCCTGTTCGGGTGTCATGTCGATGACGGCACCGTGTCGGATGGGTGATCGGTATCCACCCGACTGCACGCCCGTGTTGTAGCCGTCGAGCCGGCGGCCCGTCGTCAGCCGGATCGGGTAGTCATCGTCGAGCGGATCGATCGGTGGCGCCCACTCCACGGGCGAGAAGGGCACGGGCTCCCTGACCATAGGGTCGTCCCAGAGCCACCCGTGGAGGAACTGCGTGCCGGGGTGGTCGTCGTCTGGACATGGCCACTGGATGCCGCCGAGCTCGTCGAGGCGGTCGTAGGACATGCCGGCGTGCATGGGGGAAAGGGCGCGAACCTCGTCCCACACGGTCCTTGCGTCGGGTTCGCCCCAGTCGTGGCCGAGACTGCGGGCAAGGTCGTACAGGATGTCGAGGTCGTCTCGCGCCTCCCCCGGTGGATCGAGTGCCTTGCGGACTCTCTGGACCCTCCGCTCTGACGACGTGACCGTCCCCTCGGACTCGGCCCAGCCAGCCGCGGCCGGGAAGACGACGTCCGCGAGCTCAGCCGTTCGTGAGAGGAAGATGTCCTGCACCACGAGGTGATCGAGGCCTTCGAGGAGCTCGACGGCCCGGCCCGTGTCAGCCTCGGATTGGGCGGGGTTCTCACCGATGATGTACATGGCGCGGATGTCCTTCCGCTCCATCGCGTCGAACATCTCGGTGACGTGCCATCCGGGGCGTGTCGGGATCTCGCCGTTCCACGCCTGTTCGAACCTCTTCCTCGCCTCGTCGTCCTGGACGTCCTGGAAACCCGGAAGTTTGTTCGGGAGGGCACCCATGTCGCCGCCTCCCTGGACGTTGTTCTGCCCGCGGATGGGGACGAGGCCAGATCCGTACCGGCCGACATGCCCGGTGAGGAGAGCGAGGTTGATGAGCGCCAGGACGTTGTCGGTGGCGTTGTGGTGCTCGGTGATCCCGAGTGTCCAGCACAGCTGCGCCGTCGGTGCCGTCGCGTAGGCGTGGGCGAGTGAGCGGATGGCGGTTCGTGGCACCCCGGTGATCGCCTCGGCGAGCTCGAGGGTGTACGGCTCGACGGACGCCGCGAACTCGTCGAAACCCTGCGTTGCACGCTCGATGAAGTCGGTGTCGGCGAGGCCCGCATGGATGATCTCGCGAGCGACCGCGTTTGCGAGGGCGATGTCGGAGCCCACGTCGATGCCGAGCCAGACGTCTGCCCACTCCGCGGAGTCGGTCCGGCGTGGGTCGACGACGAACATCGATGCTCCGTTGCGCACGCCCTTCATGAGGTGGTGGAAGAAGATGGGGTGCGCAGACCGCGCGTTCGAACCCCACAGGACGATGCAGTCCGTGGTTTCGATCTCCTCATACGACGACGTACCGCCGCCCGCTCCGAACACTGTCGCCAGACCGACGACGGAAGGAGCGTGTCAGGTGCGGTTGCAGCTGTCGACGTTGTTGGTGCCGAGCACCGTTCGTGCGAACTTCTGCGCGACGTAGTTCATCTCGTTCGTCGCCTTCGAGCACGAGAACATGCCCGTCGCCGCACCGTCTGTGGCAGCGAAGCCTGCGGCCGCACGTTCGAGCGCCTCGGCCCAGGAGGCCGCTCGCAGCTCAGCACCGTCACGCACCATCGGCGTCGTCAACCGTTCATATCGTTTCCCCATCTCACCTCCTTCCGCTCCCGACCGACAGTACCAGCAGCCGCTTCCCCCTTCGTGCGGAACTGATGCACCGGCGGCGGTCGTGGGGCTTCCAAGAACTGGGGAGACAGTCAGATCGATCGGCGCGACAATGGTTGTGCAGGGTCAGTGCGGCGCTTCGCCGTGTGTGTGACCTCCGCTCCGGCTTCTGTCGGCGCCTCTCGAGACAGGGTCGGTCGTCTGAGAAAGGTGCCTTCGGTGTTGGACAGAAGAGTCCGAATGTTTGGGGTGTTGGTTGCGTTCGCCGGAGCCGTGTTCCTGGCTCCGATCACTGCAGAACCGGCGTCTGCTTCGACGCCTCACCCTGATGGGAAGATCGCGATCTTGGACGGTCAGGGGAATATCTACTTGATGGAGAGCGACGGATCCGGACTGACCAAGCTCATCGACCCCTGGAACTCGGGTGGGAGCGTCGTCCTGTGGTCACCGGATGGACTCAGGTTGGCGTTCACCTCGAACGGGTATATCGAAGAAGCCGACGGCGGCATGTACGTCACCACCCTGGGCGGCGATGCCCGGCGGGTCACCTCCGAGGATCTCACCGGTGTTCCGTATTCATGGTCACCTTCGTGGTCGCCGAACGGCGCGAAGATCCTATACGTCGGTGGGTCCGATCTCGGCATCTACACCGTGGATGTGGCATATGGGACCGTCGAACTGATTGTGTCACCTGAACCACAGATTGGCGAGGTCAGTACGGGTTTCGAATCGCCGACCTTCTCCCCCGATGGTTCTCGCATCGCTTACGTCGAGCGGTCGACATCGTACGTGTCGGGTGGCGATCTTCCGTGGTCCAAGCCGCGTGTCGTGTTCTCTGGCGCGATCTTCGTTGCCGACGCCGACGGGTCCAACGCCGTTCGCATCACCTCATCGCTCTCACCCGCCGGCAGCTCGACGAAGTATGTCGACGACGATCACTCCCCCGTCTGGTCACCCGATGGGACATCCATCGCCTTCGCATCTGGAGTGCCCGGCGACCAAGTGTCCTCAGTCCTCGTTGTCGTCGACGCCGACGGATCGGATCGTCGTGAGCTCACGGACGGAAGCGACAAGGTGCTGTACCCGACGTGGTCGCCCGATGGCAGGAGCATCGCCTGGAGCGGCGACTCGGACTCCTTCGTCATCGATGTCGACGGATCCAAGCTCGTTGTCCTCGGGCCGGGTAGCGGTCCGAGTTGGTCATCGAACAGTTCCAGGATCGCTCTCAACACTGCGTATGACGTCGTGACCGTGAATCGTGATGGTTCGGCCTACACGGTGCTCGACCCAGCGGGGCTGCCGGAAGACAGCTGGGTGCTCGATCACGATTGGCAGCCGGCGTTTCCGCCGGTGGGTCTCGTGGATCCCGGACAGGGTCGCTGGTCGCTGAAGGGCTGGCAGGGCGAGATGTCCACGTTCTACTACGGGAATCCCGGTGATGTGCCGTTCATGGGAGATTGGGATTGTGACGGTGTCGACACGCCGGGGCTGTATCGCCAGTCCGACGGGTACGCGTATCTGCGGAATTCGAACAGCCAGGGTGTTGCGGATATCAAGTTCTTCTTCGGGAATCCCGGTGACATGCCGTTGGCGGGGGACTGGGACGGTGACGGGTGTGACACGGTGTCGATCTATCGGCCGTCCGAGCAGGTGTTCTACATCATCAACGAGCTCGGGTCCCAGGACACCGGCCTGGGTGCGGCTGACTACAGCTTCATGTTCGGGAACCCCGATGACAGGCCCGTGGCCGGGGACTGGGACGGTGACGGTGTCGACGGGATTGGCCTGCATCGCGACTCGACCGGCTTCTTCTATTGGAGGGACACCCTCGACACGGGGGTGGCGGACGGGTCGATCTTCTTCGGTGACGGCGGGGACCGTTTCGTGTCCGGTGATTGGGGAACGATCCCCGGTCGTGACACGCCTGCGGTGTTCCGGCCCTCGAACGGGATCGTGTACTTCCGCTACTCGCTCACCGAGGGCAACGCAGACACGTGGTTCCCATGGCCCGATGCGACCAGCGCCCATGTTCCCGTAGCGGGGAACTTCTG
>DATHUV010000074.1:0-44411 GCA_035461905.1 Acidimicrobiia bacterium
TACTCCCAGAACTCCGGCATGAGGCGAGGATGGGGATAGCTCGAGAGGCCGGGCTCACCGATCTCGGTGCGGAAGCGGTCCAGTTCGGACTCGCTGAGCCGGCCCTCGAGGAACGCCCGGGCGTAGACACCCGGTGTGGCATGGCCCTGGAAGTACACGTGGTCGCCGGGTGTGCCATCGGCCTTTCCGCGAAAGAAGTGGTTGAAGCCGATCTCGTACAGCGTTGCCGACGAGGCAAACGTCGAAAGGTGGCCACCGATGCCGTCGGCCTTCTTGTTCGCCTTGATCACCATGACCGCCGCGTTCCAGCGGATGAAGCGGCGGATCCGCTTCTCGAGGTACTCATCGCCCGGATACGGCGCCTCGACTTCCGGCGGGATCGTGTTGATGTACGGCGTCGACACAGAACCGGGGACGCCCACGCTGCGCTCGCGGGCATGCTCGAGGAGCCTCGCCATCAGGTATCGGGCCCGCGTCTCGCCGTCCGTGTCGATGACATCGCTCAGCGCAGCGAGCCACTCACCGGTCTCTGCCGGGTCCTGATCGCTCAGCTGGTGCGTGAAGCCATCGATGTAGATCGGCCGATCAGTCACTCCGTGCCTCTCCGGGTCGCAATCATCGGAGGCTACCAATCTGGCGACCGTCTGCCTGCGGCGCCCACCTCGTACACTCCTCGCCATGATCGAACCGGACAGAATCGAACTCGTCGAGGGCCGCTCGGTTCGTATCACCTGGTCAGACGGACGACTCGACACCTTCTCTGCAGTCGAGCTCCGCGACGCATGTGGGTGTGCGGGGTGCAAGAACGTTGCGAGGGCGCCTGCAGATCCCGAGACCTGTCGGATCACGACGATCGGACTTGTCGGTGCCTACGCGATCAACATGGTCTTCGCCCCCGACGGGCACAGCACGGGCATCTATCCCTATCCGGTCCTCAGGGACCTCGGCGACCTCGCTCGAGCCGACGACGTCGCGCCTTAGGAGCGCTGCGGCCGCACCCCCGTGGGTCAGTGGCCGCGGCGGGTTCCTCCGTACTTCATCCTCGTGTCGGACATCGAGGCCGGTGTTGCCTCGTCGTCGTTGACTCCGGCATCGACGAGCTCGCCGATGAAGAACGTGTGGCTTCCGCAGTCGACGGCCTGGCGGACCTCGCACTCCATCCACGCAACGGCGTCATCGAATATCGGTGCTCCGGTGATGCCCTCGGTGATGGGATACCCGTTCAGTGTCATGCCGTCCTTGGCGGCGGGCTTCGAGAACTTGACGAATGGCCGGGTGTTCTCGGCGTTCCACAGGTTGACCGTGAAGGATCCTCCGGCCTCGATGAGTCGATGGGTGACCGCGACGGTGTCGACACCGATGCCGATCAGTACCGGCTCCTGCGCCACCTGCGTCACCCAGGACGTCGTCATCGCGTTCCAATCGTCCCCTGACCGTGAACCGACGAGCACAAGCGCGTTCGGGATCTTCCACGTGACCTTGTTGATGAGCTCCTCGGTGAGCATGGCGACCTCCTCGGTGGGATCCGACCCTACCCCCGGGGGCGGCGTCATCTGCCAGTCAAGTGAGATGCCCGGTCACACCTCGAACAGGCACAGCCTCGTCGCGATGTCGAGCTCCCCGGTCGGCTCCAGCTCGCATGTCTCCTGGAACCTCTCGACAGCGGCCTGCGTGCCCGCACCGAAGTCGCCGTCGATCGGTCCGGTGTAGAGCTCGAGGGCAGCGAGCGTCTCCTGGACGGATTCCACGTAGGGCACGTCCTCCTGGAGGAGGGGAAACAGGGCTGCATCGGTGACGGGCCCGAACTCCCCGTCGGCCTCGATACCGGCGTCGGACTGGAACCTTGCGATCGCTGCCCTCGTCTCATCACCGGCGATGCCGTCGATGACTCCGGTGAAGTAACCGAGGGCGGTCAGGTCGGTCTGCACGACATAGGTCGTCGCCGTTGCAGGCACTGGCGGAGTCGTCGTTGTTGTGGTTGTGGTCGTGGTGGCGAGGGTCGTTGTCGTAGTCGAGGAGGTCGACGTCGTTGTCGGCTCGGTGGTGGTGGTCGTTGTTGACTCCGCCCCATCCCCTCCACACGCGCCCACGAACAGCGCTCCGACGAGGAGTGCCGCCACGGTTCGTGTTCTGCCTCGGATCCTCACCACCGACGTACCCCCGCGTCCCAGATGTGATATTGCACGCACCCTACCGAATCAAGCGATTCGGTGCGAGGCGTCGAACGCGGATACCGCACGATGTACCATCCGGAGCCCGACACATCGTGTGCAATGACCCCAACCGTTTCACACATCCCTGTTCGCTCATTCACCTGCGCAGGCTGTGATTGCAGTGCCTGCATGAGTGACGCCGTCGCGTCGATCGAGAACGTCGCAGGTGTCATCAGCGTTCGGGTTGACCGTCGACTCACAGCCTTCGTCGTGCGGTACGACGCCTCCGTCACGAGTACGAGCGATCTGGTCGGTTGCGTCGAGGCGTCGCGTCTCGAACTGCGTTGACATCCTCCATCACGCGATCCGGCCGATCAACCGTCGATCGAGAACTGGACCTGGAGGGTGACTGCGACTTCCTGTTCCCCAGGCGTGATCGGCGTGGCACCGCCGTCTGCCGCCTCGGCCCGTGCGTCGTACCAGATCGGCGGCTGTGCCGAGGCGAAGGATTCCGAGATCGCGCTCGGCGCTCCGAGCGTCACACCACTGAGCGATGCCAGCTGTTCGGCCTTTGCCCTCGCATCGGTCCACGCAGCCTCACGGGCTGCCTCGAGGAGGGCCTCGTTGTCCTCGATCGAGAAGCTCACGCCCGATACGGTGACGTCATCACCTCCGGCTGCCGTGACTGCGTCGATCGTCTCGCCGGCAGTGCCGATGTCACGGATCTTGGCCGTGACGGTGTTCGCAACCTCGTACCCCGTCAGGATCTGCTGATCATCGCGCCAGTCGTAGCGCGGGTAGACCGAGTAGTTCGCCGTCTGGATGTCTGTCTCGGCGACGCCGGAGGCGATCAGGGCGGCAATCACCGCGTCTGCCCGTTGCGCTGCCCGATCGACCGCAACAGACACGGAATCGTCGACGACGCGGACGCCGAAGGACATGGTCAGCGTGTCAGGGGTGCCCGTCACCCTGCCGACACCGGAGACGGAGATCCCGTGGGTGAGCCCGTCGCCGGGCGATCCCGAGTTCTCCACGGTGACCGAAGGGGTGCACGCCGCCATCAGCAACGCACCCGCCCCCAGAACTGCAACGATGATGTGTTTGCGCATCGGTTCCTCCCGGTCACCCAACTTGATTCGGAGTTGCTGTCCGTCGGTCATCCTCCAGGGTTGACCGTCCTCCCGTTCGACGCACGAACGAGCCAATCGGGTTCCCGAGGCTCTCAGGCTCTACGGCGAAGGGGGAGTGTCGCGGCCTCGAGAGGTGCTCGGTTGGACCGTTCGGACAACGACCCATCGGTGTTTGCCGATTCGGCGGTCTTTGGTGAAGCCGAGCATCTCGTAGGTCGACAGGGCGCCGTTGAACAGGAATCCCGCAGGGACCGAATCTGCGGGCTCCGGGTATCCCTCGACGACGCCGCCTCCAAGATCGGCGATCAGGTCGAGCGCTCCCGACAACGCGTCCGCTGACACCCCCTGGCGTCGATGACCCTTGCGGACGTAGAAGCACGTGATGCGCCATTCCGGCAGGGTTGTCACCGTCTTCTCATAGGCCGCACGACTCTTGATCCTCGGAAGCTCCTCGGGCGACCCGAACTGACACCAACCAACGCACAACTCCCCTTCGAGCACCAGGGCATGGTGCGTCGTCCCCTGCCTCACCCGCTCCAGCTTCCGCGCTCGGTTGAGTTCCGCAGTCGTGTCCTTGCCGACGCCCTCTGGGTGGAATCCCATGCACCAGCATCCACTCGGGAAGCTGCCACTGTTCTCAGCCAGCTCGGCGTAAGCCGGCCACGTGGACTCATCGAGGGCTTTGATCGAACGCATACTCGAGTTCTATTACAGCGAGGCTCAATGCTTCTAGCGTTAGGTGACGATGGCTCGCTATGTGATCACCGGAGGGCTGGGGGTCGGGAAGACCAGTGTGCTGTCACTTCTCGAGCCACGCTACACAACCGTCGCGGAACCAGCACGAAACCTGATCGCTGAACACCGACAAGCCACCGGCGAGGCCTCACTCGACCATCGACCCGAGCTATTCGTGGACCTGCTGATCGCGCGGTCAATCGAGCATTACGGTGCTGCCTCCCCAACGGCAGTGACAGTCTTCGATCGGGGTGTTCCTGACTGCATCGCGTACGCCATGGCATACGAAGTGGCTATCGGCCCAGCGTTGCATGCGGCTTCTCGGTACCGCTACGAGAGTCCGGTGTTCGTCGCTTCTCCGTGGGAGGAGATCTATTCGACTGACGAAGTGCGACGTGCCACCTTTGCCCAAGCTGAGGCCTTCCATACCTACGCGGTCGAGGCCTACGGGAGTCTGGGGTATCACATGATCGAACTCCCCAGGACATCAGTCGAGGCGCGAGCCGCTTTCATCATCGACCACATTGAGACCAGCACCTGACTCCAGCCGAGACGAGAGTCGCGTGATAGTTTTGACCCCTCAACCAGGAGGGTTGAACGAAGGACTTACCTACCGGCACGGTCACACTCCTGTTCACCGATATAGAGGGTTCGACTCGCCTTCTGGAAGCCCTGGGAAGCCGTTACGGCGATCTGCTACGCCATCATCACGACATCATCGCGGTGAACGGCGAAGAGAACGGCGGGATGTTGGTCGCCACGCAAGGCGACGGAGCCTTTCTTGCCTTTCCCACCGCTGATGGGGCTGTTGCGGCGGCAGCCGGTGCCCAGCGTGCTCTGGCGCAGTTCACCTGGCCAGACGGTGTCGTTGTGCGAGTGCGCATGGGGATGCACACCGGCTCACCGGTTCAGGTGGATGACCAGTACGTCGGCATGGATGTGCACCGCGCTGCGCGGATCGCGTCAGCTGCGATCGGTGGACAGGTGATCGCTTCTGCGACCACCATGGAACTGACCGCAGCAGCGGACGTCGGGTGGGTGGACCTGGGTCGCTACCGGCTCAAGGACATAACGCGCCCCCAGCGTCTGTTCCAGCTTGCGGCGCCAGGACTGCAGAAAGTCTTTGGCCCGCTTGCTGCACCACGGTGGGACAGCGAGATTCCCGAGCCGGGAACGCGATTCATCGGCCGTGCAGGGGACTTGGAGGCCCTCGACGCCATGTTGGGTCGCACCGATCTTCGGCTGGTGACGCTCGTCGGTCCCGGCGGCATCGGCAAGACCCGACTCGCCATCAATGTTGCCAACCGGGCTTCAAAACGCTACAGGGATGGGGCGGCGTTCGTGCCCCTGGCAGTCGTCACTGAGACCCACGAGATCGTGAGGGCGATCGGGGTAGCTGTGGACGCCTCTGGGTCCGGAGCTGACGACATTGCCGGGCTTCTCCGCCAGCTCCGGGGCCAGGAGTTGCTCCTGGTGCTCGACAACCTCGAACATCTGGTCGCCGCCCCGAAGTTGGTTGTCGACCTCCTGAGGAAGTGCAGGGACGTGGTGGTCCTCGCCACCTCGCGATCGGCCCTTGGTATTGATGGTGAGAACCTGTACCCAGTCCGACCGCTGGAGATCAGAGATGACAACGATGCGTTGGACGTCGGACCGGCACCCCGATCTGACGCCGTCAGGCTCTTCGTCGATCGAGCGAAGGCCATCGCGCCTGAATTCGAAATCACCCCGGACAATGTGGATGCCGTGACCGAGATATGCCGCAGGATCGACGGCATCCCCCTTGCCATCGAGCTGGCGGCCGCCCGTGTCACCACTCTCTCTCCAAGCGAACTTCTGGACAGGCTGACGATCGACGTGTTGACGAGCAGGTCCCCCGACGTTGAGCGAAGGCAACAGACTCTGCGTTCCACCATCGATTGGAGCTACCAGCTCCTCGACGACACCGATCGTGAGCTGTTTCGACGGTTCGCCACATTCCCCGGTGGCGCGACCATGGCCGACATCGAGGCGGTGGTGGATCCTGACGGGACGATGGGTGTCCTCGATCGGGTTGACGCCCTTGTGAGGCAGAGCCTGCTGTGGCGAGACGAAGACTTGGACGGAGCCTCGCGGTTTCACATGCTCGAGACGGTCCGGGCCTTCGCTCAGGGTGAACTGGAGCGGGTCGGTGAGGCCGATGAACTATCAGATCGCCTCGGGAGGCATTTGCTCGATTTCCTGACAACGGCCAACAAACACATCGAAGGGGCGGACGCTCAGACCTGGCTGGCGAGGATCGACGAGCAGACGCCGAACCTGAGAGCCGTCCTTCACCGGACACTGGAAGGCACCGAGGGCTCCCGCCAGCTCGGAATCGACCTTGCAAACGCGCTGGGCTGGTTCTGGTATGTGAGAGGTGAGGCCATCGAGGCACTCCGATGGCTCGATCTTGCGATCGCAGGTGGCGAGGACACCGATCCCTCTATTCGGGTCCGACTCATCTACTACTCCGCCGCCATGCTGGATCGTTTGGGACGGCTAGCGGAGGCAGAACAACGGTTCGAGGATGCTTTGGTCATTTTCCGGGAGCTTTCAGATGAGAAACGAGTCGCCCAGACCCTCAACTCTCTTGGCGGGCTGGCCGCCGACGCTGGTGACGGCGCCAAGGCATTTCGCCTTCTGAACGAGGCGGAGCGCATCATGCGCGAACAAGGCGATGACTACGGGCGAGCCGTGAGTTTCGTGAACCTCAGCGATGCAGCGTGGGTCGACGGAGATCACGACAGGGCAGAGGAGTACGGCCAACTTGGCCTCGAACTGTTCATGAAGTTGCACAACGAATGGGGCGCCGCAGTTGCTCGACGCTCTCTCGCCAAGGTGGCCTACGCCAAAGGAAATCTCCTACAAGCGCAGTCCCACCTATTGGCTGCGTTGGAAGGGAGCCACGACGTCGGCGATCGTTCGTCCTTCGTGCGTTGCCTGGAGCGATTGGCAGGAGTGCAGGTAGGGCTGAATTCGCCGTTACACGCCGTTCGTTTGGCGGGTGCGGCAGCAAGGTTGAGAAGTGAGATTGGTGAACACTTGGCCGATGACCGTCGTGAGAGCTTCGAACGGAGCTGGGCCGAGGCGCGTGCCAGCGTTGGAGACGAGGAGTTCGAGCGAGGCTGGGCCCAAGGAAGCCAGATGACGCTTGACCAAGCCTTCGAGTACGTTCGGAAGAACTGGTCTACGCCGAGTGGAGGTGACTCGAGGCTCACGGCGGGGCCGTGAACCGTTCGGACGGACCGTCGCCGGGATGACGTGCCGCCCTGAGCCAAGAGGCACTTCTCTTTCGACGCTGCGGTCTCAGATGCGATTCCGATCCCGAGCAGTTGATCCAGGGCGCTCGCTCGTCGGGGCGTAGTCTTCTGACATGGCTGAAACGCGAAGCCTGATGAGAAGGCCGTGGGCCACAGGTGCCGCCATCGTTGGGATCGCTATGTTGGCCTTCTACGTGGCCCTGATTGTCGCAGAAGGGAACAACTCGTTGTTCGAAGTACTGCCATGGGCGATGCTGATGGCCACCGGGGCGGTTATCGCATTCGCCTCGGCTCCTGTGGCGGACCGTCGCTTGCCCCGCAACCTGCTTCTGGGTGCCACTGTGCTCTTCGGAGTGATCGGTGCAATAAGCCTGCTGGGCATGTGCATCAGGACCACCCTGAGTTTCAGCCGACCCAATCGAGCCAGTCCCCGTGGTTCTCCATCCCTGCGATGAAGCGGCGATCGCCACCCGGCGACATGGCCACCTCAACGGGATAGTCACCGTGGCACTGACAATGCTCCTCGGGTGTTGGCGTCCAGACGTAGGCGAGTGGACCGGATCGGCCGGCCTCCTCGACGATCGCCCACAACTGGGCCCGCTGTTCAAGTGTCAGTTAGATCGCCGACAGCGTCTGAATCACGACCGTCAGCGCGCCACCGTCACGAGCTGCCGGGAGGTCGGGCAGGAGGTCGAGGTAGTCGCCTTTGATCAGCTCGAGTGGTTGGGTGCGAGCGATCTCGACCGCTTCGGCGACCTCACTGTTCCGAACCCTCAGGTCGCGGGCGGAGGCGCCGATACGTGAAGAATGGCACGTCGATACGCCCGGGGTCTCGTTGCCCTCATCACGACCTTCACCGTCCTCCTCCCGGCTGCGGCACACGCCGTCGACCTGGGGGAGGACGTCGAGTACGACCTCGTCTTCCCTGTAGAGGGTGTCCACCACTTCTCGGACACGTTCTGGGCGGGTCGGTCGCACGGATTCCACGTAGGCCAGGACATCATGGCCGACAAGATGGTTCCCGTCGTTGCCGCCGCCTCCGGTGTCGTGAGGCTCGTCAACTGGACGGACAAGGATCATATGAACCGCGATCGGTGCTGCTCGCTCGTGATCCTCCACGATGACGGGTGGGAGAGCTGGTACATCCACCTCGACAACGACACGACCGGAACCGACGACGGAAAGGGCTGGGGGATCAAGCGTGCCATCAAGCCCGGCGTCCGAGTGGAGGCCGGTCAACACATTGCATGGGTGGGGGACAGTGGAACGGCAGAGGACACGGCTCCCCATCTCCATTTCGAGCTGAGGAACCCCGCCGGAGTGGTCGTGAACCCGTACTCGGCCCTCGTGGCAGCCGGAGGCAACGATGTCGGCGGAAAGGCGCGGGATCCTCTCGTCGGCGGGGCGCGCGTCCTCCAGCGCGGCGTCCACGGAGCGGACGTGCGTGTCCTGCAGCAGGCGCTGGCCGCGCTCGGCTACGACAGTGGTCCTCCCGACGGTCGATTCGGCCCCAGAACCGAGACAACAGTCCGCCGCTTCCAAGCTGCGAACTCCCTGACCGCCGACGGCCTCGTAGGCCGTTCGACCAAGGCGGCGATAGCAGGGTTGACATACGACGCATCGGATTCACGAGTCCTCTCTCTCGGCTCGCGCGGAGAGGCCGTGCAGGCCGTGCAGCGGGCGCTCGACAACAAGGGCTTCGATCCGGGAGCTGCGGACGGGATCTTCGGACCGATGACGCTCAGCGCCGTGGTCTCCTTCCAGCAGTATCACAAGCTGTGGGTTGATGGCCTGGTCGGCCCGCGAACGCGTGCAACGCTCGGCATGGGGTGAGCTGACTCGCTCCTGATGCGTATCGGTGCCCGTCGCGTACGCTTCGAATATGAAGGCCATCATGGGCGGTGCATCGGGCGAGGCCCGCAGCCGAAGCGGGGTGGCCGCCGCCGCCCTCGGCGCACTGTTCCCGGGTCTCGGACACGGGTACATCGGCTACCGATGGCGGGCAGTGCTCATGGCACTACCGGTTGTTGCGATCGGCGCCGGAGCCCTCGCCGTGAGCCGCATGTCGAGCTTCGACCTCCTCGGATGGGTGGTTCGTCCGACGGTGCTCAAGGCAATCCTCGCAATCAACATCGCGATCCTGGTCTGGCGTGTCGTCGGGGTCGCCGACCCATACCGCCTCGCACGGTCGAGGCGCGGACTCGGTGCATCGATGATCGTTGCGGTGCTCGCTGTGATGGTCGCGCTGCCCCACGTTCTCGTGGCACGGTACACGCTCGATGCAGCCCAGCTCCTCGACGATGTCTTCGTGACGGAGGACGAGGTTCACACCATTGCGTTCGACGATGTCGATCCTCGTCCTGCACCCTTCGCCCCTGACGACCTCGCGATCACCGAGGTGGCGGATCCGGCAACGAGGGTTGTCGTCACACGCGACGTGCCGAGACGAAACCTGATCTTCGTCGATGGAGTCGGTGACCCTGATGCCGTCGCCCTCGGTCGCGAGTATCAACAGCGCAGCGACATGTCCCTCCAGTCGTTGATCGGTGACGACATCGACGGTGTCGATCGTGTGACGATCCTGCTCGCTGGTGGTGATGGAGGCCCGGGTCGCGGCGGGTCGCGTACCGATTCGATCATGGTCGCATCGTTCGACACGACGACTGGCAAGGCAGCGCTCTTTGGTATCCCTCGCAACATGACGCATGTGCCGCTTCCCGACGCGTGGTCGAAGGCGTTCGTCGACCTCGAGAAGCAGCTCGTCCCCTACGCCGAGCGTTCGGCCTGGACCGACGAGGACGGCGATGGTGAGCCCGATCAGTTCGAGCCCTGCCACTGCTTCCCAGATCAGATCAACGCGATCTACCCGTTCACCCGCAAGTGGGTTGACACCTATCCCAACGAGGTCGACCCTGGGCTCGCAGCCCTCCGCGATACGCTCGAGATCCTGCTCGGGATCGAGATCGATTACTACGCGATGGTCAACATGGGTGGATTCGTCAGGGTCGTTGACGCGCTCGGCGGGGTGCGCGTGTACGTGACCGGATCCGTCTCCACCGAGGTCTCTCCTGCGACGGAAGGGGAGGACTGGATCATCATCGACCTGTCACCCGGATGGCAACGGCTGAACGGTCACGAAGCGCTTGCCTATGTCAGGGAGAGGAAGAGCACCTCCGATTACACGCGCATGCACCGCCAGCGCTGCATGCTCAGGGCCGTGGCGGCTCAGGCAGATCCGGCGACGGTCCTCACACGCTTCAGTGCGATCTCGGGAGCGGTCGGATCCTCGGTGAAGACGGACATCGACCTCGCATACCTCCCGAGGCTCCTCGAGTATGCGTCTGCACTCGACTTCGACGACGTGGCCACCGTGGGTTTCGTACCGCCCTTCTACACGCCCAAACTCGATGCCCGCGGGAAGCCGACACCGGACCTGCCACGGATCCAGGCGATGGTTCGTTGGGCCTTCAACGCCGACGAGGCGACGACATTCTCAACGGGGTCCGAGAGCGAGTGCCGCTTCTGAGTCGCGTTCGGTGACGCACCGTCGAACAGGGCTCCTCGCGGAGTATCAGCTGGTCGGGCGTACCGTTTAACCGTCGACCGTGAGGGGACCGTGGCGACCTCCGCCATCGAAGGTGTCTCGTACTCGAGACCATGGCTCGCAGCCGTCCTGAGTGCACTCGTTCCCGGCGCGGGTCAGGCGTACGCGCGGAGGTACGTCAGGGCACTCGTGTGGTTCAGCCCGACGGTCGTCGTCCTGGCAAGCCTCATCCCCCTTTCGACGCTCGGCACGACTGACCTCGTCGGGGCCGCGGTGGACCCGGACGTGCTGTGGGCAATGTTCGCAGCGAACGTGCTCATCGCATTGTGGAGAGTCGCCGCATCGATCGACGCGTATGCGATCACGTCGAAGACGTCCGGGTCGGGAGGGTCCCACGTCGGCTTCGTCCTGATCGGGTGTGCGCTCGCGCTGGTCGTGGTCCTACCCCATGCGCTCATCGGTCGCTACACGTACGACGCGGTGACCGTCATCGAAGCTGTGTTCGTCACTGATGGCGTGCCGCCGAGTATCCCTTTGATCCCGATCGGCACCGACGCAGACATCGTGCCGGACCCTGTCGTCCACATCTATGAGACCGATGGTGTCGTATCAACCTCGACGCGACTCTTGTTCCGTGACGGTTTCGGGGACCCTGACGCTGTCGCGATCTGGCCGGCGATCGTTGCCGAACGGAACTCGCGCCTCCGTTCGGCCCCGTTCCCGGACTTCAACGAACGGGTCGGCGCCGGACGCATCACGATCCTGTTCGCGGGCGGCGATGCCGGACCAGGCAGGGGCGGTCTTCGTACCGATGCGATGATGGTCGCCACCATCGATACCGCGACGGCACGAGCATCGCTCTTCAGCTTCCCGAGGAACATGGCTCAGATACCGTTGCCGAAGGCGTTCGAGGACGCGTTCGTGGATCTCGAGCTCCGTTTGGCCCCTCCGCCGGAGCCGGTCGAGGACACGACGGGGTCAACCGATGCGACACCCGTCGAGGGGGAGATCCCCGAGTTCGAGTCGTGCAAGTGCTTCCCAGAACAGCTCAACGCCGTATACCCGTTCACACGACGATGGACGGGTACCTACCCGAATGAGCAGGATCCGGGCATGGCGGCACTGCGCGACGTCCTCGAGAACCTGATGGGCATGAACATCGACTACTACGCGCTGATCGACATGGCTGCATTCGTGGATCTCGTCGATGCGATCGGTGGCATCGATGTGTACGTACTTCAGCCGTTCGAGTCCGAGGTGTCCCCACCGCGGGAGGGCGATCCATGGGCCTACGTCAAGGTCGAGCCGGGATGGAACCACCTCGATGGCCCCGAGGCGCTCGCCTATGCGAGGGCGCGGAAGGACTCGTCGGACTACACGCGTATGGCCCGTCAGCGATGCATGGTGAAGGCCGTCGCAGCGAAGTCGGATCCCCTGACCCTGCTCCGATCGTTCCCAGCGATCGTCGACGCGATCACGGGCTCCGTCGTGACGGACATCCCGCTCACGTTCCTCCCCGACTTCATCGAGGCGGTGTCCGGCCTCGACTTCGACGACATCGAGACGGTCGGATTCACGCACAGCTACTGGCTCGATGAACGTGACCACAAGGGCCATCCTGTGCCTGACGTCGACCGCATCCAGTCGAAGGTACACCAGGTGATCAGGGGCCAATCGGACCCTGAAGCCGTCTTCGAGGTATCGACCGAGTGTGAGACCTGACCTTCACCCTCGAGGTCAAGGCAAATACGGAATCCGCCGATAACAGGCCTGATGTCGTCTGTCCTGATCGCGCGCAACGAGCGGTATCGGCTCATGGGTCTGCTCCTCAGGCTCCGCATTCTCGCGTACGCGATCATCGGCCTCCCGGGCGTGATCGCCCTCGACCTGGACGCACCTACCCAGATCGGCGCCCTCGTCGCACTCGCCGCGTGTGCCGGTGCGCCGTTCATCGTCCGACGAGGAGGCAGATACTCGGGTGTTCGCATGTCGGGCGGTATCGATGCTGTTCTGTCGTACTTCGTATGGGTAGCCGTACCGGATGCGGCGGCGATCACCCTGGTGCTCAGCATCTGGACCGTCGCCGTCGTCGAGTTCTTCTCGAAGCGCTCGACCTCGACCCGATTCGCCGGCACCGTGATGGCCATGGAGATCTCCAAGGTCGGTCTCGTGCTGATCGCTCCGACGAGTTTCATGGCGGATCAGAGTCTCTCCATCCTGCTGATCGCCGGCCGAACCGTCGCGTTAGGGCTGTCGTTCCTCGTCATGCGGGGTCTCGATAGGTACCTCCAGAGCCTGCATGCGGCAGCGGAGACCAGTGCAGACCGATACCAGAGGCTGCTCGCGTCCGCACCGACGGCTTTCCTCGTCGTGACCGACGGCGCGGTCCGGTACGCAAACGAAGCCGCACAGCGATTGCTCACGGGCGGGATCGCTCCACTCCACGATCGTGCGTTTGGCGACTTCGTGGATGCCCCGAGCCGCGACAGCCTTCTCGACGACATCGATCGATGCGAGGAGCGGCTCGAACCGTTCACGCTCGCCGGTGTGGCAATGCTGAGCGAGACTGGGGAGACGATCATCGTAGATGCCGCCGTCACCCCGATCGATTACGGAAACGAGTTGGCCGTCCAGGTCGCCCTCCATGACGTGTCGGCCCAACGACGAGCCGAGTCGGAACTGATCGAGACCAGACTCAATTTCCGTTCGTTCTTCGAGCGGATCCCCGTCGCTCTCTACCGATCACGCCCTAACGGCGAGATCATCCAGGCGAACAGGGCCCTGGTCGATCTCCTCGGGGCGCGATCGGAAGCCGAGCTCCTCGGGATGGACGCAGGAGCCATGTACGTCGACTCTGTCGATCGGGAGCGGCTCAACCAGATGCTCGCCGAACAACGAACGGTCGTCGGATTTGAATCGAGGATGCGGCGTCTGGATGGCACAGTCATCTGGGTTCGGGACACGACGCGCATGATCGACACTGATGTAGGCGAGATCTACGAGGGTGCTCTCGTGGACGTCACCGGCCGGCGCAGCATCGAGGACGAGCTATGGGCACGCGCCATCCAGCAGGAGGCGGCTGCCTCGATCGGCCAGATCGCGCTCGAGGCCGACGACATCTCGCTCGTCATGCGATCCGTGACCGAATCCGTCGCCCGCGTCCTCCGAACAGACGGTGCGGCGATTCTCGCAAGGTCACCGGACGGCTCGTTCAGCCTGCTCGGCCACACGTCGACGTTCGATCTCGACCCTCTGGCCACGGCCTCCCTCGCCGATCGTGCCCACATGACGGCCGCCCCCGTCGTTCTCAGGTCTGCAGTCGAGGTCAGGTTCGCAGCGCCCCGCCTCGCCGAGACGAGCGTCGAGTCGGTGATCGCTGTGATGATCCCGGGTGCCGACATCGACTTCGGAACGCTCATCGCCCTTTCGCGAACCGAACGTGTCTTCAGCTCCGAGGACCTCAACTTCCTCCACTCGGTCGCCAACGTGCTCGCTGCGGCCATCGATCGTGCAAGTGCCAAGGCGCGCCTCGAGACCCTCCTCCGATCGAAGGATGCCTTCGTCGCCTCGGTCAGCCACGAGCTGCGGACGCCGCTCTCGGTCGTGAACGGAATGGCCCTCGAGTTGAACGAGCGCTGGGCCGAGCTGACCCAGGAAGAGTGCGCGGAGTTCACCCGGATGCTCGTCGAGCAGAGCCAAGACATGTCCGACCTGATCGAAGATCTCCTCGTCGCGGCACGTGCCAACGTGGGAAGCGTGACGGTCGTGAGTGAACCGATCGAGATCGATCGCCATATCCGCAGTGTTCTCGCCAGCTATCCACCAGCTCCGGGCAGGACGATCCGCGTGGACGTCCACGAGGGGATCGTGGACGCCGATCCCATGCGGGTCAAGCAGATCCTCCGAAACCTCATCACGAATGCCATCCGATACGGCGGACCGAACATCGAGGTCGTGATGACGTCGACGTCTGGCGCCCATGTCGTCGAGGTGATCGACGACGGGTCCGGGATCCCCGTCGAGGACCGCGACCGCGTCTTCGAACCGTACGAGCGCGCCCACACGGCGATCGGCCTCCCGGGTTCCGTCGGGCTTGGGCTGACGGTGTCGAGAACGCTCGCCGAGTTGATGGGGGGTTCCCTGACGTATCGGTACGAAGGCGGCTCGCGTTTTCGGCTGGAATTGTCGCGCGATACAGATGCCGAACGCGCCCGAACCGCGGAACTCGAGGAGGAGCGGGACCTTGTCATGCCGCGGCCGAGTGCGATCGGTGTCGGCAGAATCGGAGTCGACCTCGGATAGGACGCTTCAGCCGTCGATCGTAGCCTGCTTCTCGGCGATGGTGCCGAGGAGGCTCTCGTAGGAATTTGCGAACGCCGCTACGCCGTCGACCTGGAGTCGATCGGTGATGGAACCAAAGTCGAGGCCGATCTCTTGGAGGGACCGGATCCGTGTTGTTGCGGCGTCGATTCCGTCGAGCAGGGAATCGGTCCTGACGACACCGTGATCCTCGAAATCGTCGATCGTTTCGGGAGGAGCGGTGTTGACGGTGTTGTGTCCGATCAGCTCTTCGACGTACATCACGTCTCGATACTCCGGGTTCTTCGTCGATGTCGACGCCCACAGGACCCGCTGTGGCCTCGTGCCGCGCCCTGCGAGCGCCTCGAACTCGTGACCCTCGAATAGCTCGAGATAGCGCCGGTACGCCGCCTTCGCGTTTGCGATGGCGAGGGTTCCGCGCAGGTCGAGAGCCTCGCTCGTTCCGATCCGTTCGAGGGCCTGGTCTGCATAGGTATCCACCCTGCTGACGAAGAACGATGCGACCGATGCGAGCGTCGAGGGATCGGATGCCCGCTGCGCCCCGCGGATGTATGCGTGTGCGACCGCCTCGTAGTCGTCGAGCGAGAACATCAGCGTGGCGTTGATGTTGATACCCGCGGCCGTGAGCTCCTCGATCGCAGGGATCCCCTCCCTCGTCGCAGGGACCTTCACCATGAGGTTGGGTCGGTTGACGCGGTCCCAGAGTCTCATCGCGTCGGCGATGGTCCCCGCGGTGTCGTGTGCGAGTCGCGGAGAGACCTCCAGGCTGACGTATCCGTCGACACCATTCGACGCTGCGTAGACGCTCGCGAGAATGTCAGCTGCCCCAACGATGTCCGCCATGGCGAGGCTCTCGAAGACGGCTTCTGGGCTCTCCGTCCCGAGTTCGGCGATCTGGTCGTCGTACAGGTCGGACTGGGCGATCGCCTTGTCGAAGATCGATGGGTTCGACGTCACGCCACGGATGCCGCGGTCGACCAGATCAGTGAGGCCGCCGGGTGTGTCGAGCATGTCCCTGCGTATGAAGTCGTACCAGACGGACTGGCCGGCGGCGAGGAGTTCGTGGAGCTTCGTCATGATTTCCTCCGATTCGGTCGAATACAAGCCCCGGCCGAGGATCCCTGGTCACTCATCAGGGGAGTTGATGATTTCACGGGCGATGGATCGCATCGTTGGGGCCAGCTCAGGGTTCTGCATGGCTACGTGGGCCGTTGCTTCGAGGAAGCCCGTTGGAGAACCGCAGTCGAACCGTCGAGCGTCGGACCGGACGGCGTGCAGAGGCGTGGTGGCGATCGAGTGGCGGATCGCGTCGGTCAGCTGGATCTCGCCGCCTGCTCCTGGCCTCGTCGAGCTCAAGGCATCCATGACGGACGGGTCGAGGATGTACCGTCCGATGATCGCGAGATTCGAAGGAGCGTCTGCCGGCGAGGGCTTCTCGACGACGTCGTCGACATGGATGACGCCGTCGTGCTCGTGCGTTGGCCGGATGATGCCGTAGCGGTCCGTCCTCGAGGGATCGACTTCGTCGACGAGGACGACGTTCCCACCGTGAACTGCGTGCACGTCGATCATTGCGGAGAGTGGAAGGTCGTCGCCGATGATCAGCTCGTCGGCAAGCAGAACAGCAAAGGGCTCGTTGCCGATGAGGTTACGAGCACACCAGACGGCGTGTCCGAGGCCAAGCGGCTCCATCTGTCGCACGAACGCGAACTGCCCGGGCCGGGGGCGCATTTCCTCGAGCATCGCAGCAAGGTCGGCCTTTCCCTTCTCCACGAGCTCCCGTTCGAGTTCGTAGCTCACATCGAAGTAGTCCTCGACCGCCGAGTGATCGCGACCTGTGACGAACACGAGCGATTCGATACCCGCAGCGTTCGCCTCGTCGACGGCGTACTGGATGAGCGGCCGATCGACGATCGGAAGCAGCACCTTCGGCATCGCCTTCGTCGCCGGGAGGAAGCGAGTCCCGAACCCCGCGATGGGGAAGACGGCGGTGCGAACCGTGGCCATCAGGAGGTCACCGCGACCGACACACGCTCGGCGTGGTCCTTCGCCTTGACGTTGTAGAAGGCATCCTCGACGATGCCGTCCGAGTCGATCACGAAGGTCGACCGGATGATGCCCTCGTACTCCTTGCCGTAGTTCTTCTTGACTCCCCACGCTCCGAACGCCGCTGCCATGGCGTGATCGGGATCCGACAGCAGGTCGAATGGCAGTTCGTACTCGGCTCGGAACTCGGCGAGCTTGTCGGGTGCGTCGGGGGAGACCCCGAGGACCCGGTAGCCACGCTCCGCGAACACGTCATGTCGATCCCGGAAATCACAGGATTCCGTCGTGCAACCGGGCGTGAAGGCACGCGGATAGAAGTAGATGATCAGCTTGCTGCCAGCGAACTCCTCGGATGAACGTGATGCCCCTGTGTGGTCGACGGCGACGAATGAAGGAGCGGCGTCGCCCGCTGCGAGTTTCGCGGGCTCTGTTGATGATGAGGTAGTGGTGGTCATGGGGTCAGGGTACCCACGTCAGCGCACGGCAGACCGAACGCGCAGCTGTCCGCACGCGGCGTCGATGTCCTGTCCTCGCGTGTCGCGAAGGGTGACGTTCGCCCCCTCCCTGCGGAGGGTTCCGATGAAGCGCCGAATGCTGTCGCCGTCGGGAGGGCGATCAACGCTCAGGGGCGTCGGGTTCAGCGCGATGACATTGACGTGGGCATGAATGCTCCGAGCGATGCGCGCAAGGCCCACCGCCTCCTCGTCGGAGTCGTTCTCGGACGCGATGAGGGTCCATTCGAGTGACACCCTTCGGCCTTTTCGCTCGTAGTACTCCCCGGCGAGCGAGATCACCTCATCGATCGGCCACCGATCGTTGATCGGGACGAGCCTCGAGCGTTCCGAGGGAACGGTCGAGTGAAGGCTGACCGCGAGGTTCACGGGCCACGGCTCGTCGATGAGCCTGCGCATTCCCGGAACGAAGCCGACCGTCGATACGGTGATCGAGCGCGCCGAGATACCCATCACATCGACCATCCGCCGAATCGACTCGATCGTGTTGCGATAGTTCGCCAGAGGCTCACCCATTCCCATGAAGACGACGTTCGTCACATGCCCGGGGCTGTGGGGGAGGGGATCGACGCGAAGGAACGCATTCGCAAACGCGACCTGGGCGACGATCTCTCCCGCGTCGAGGTGTCGATCGAAACCGAACTGTCCCGTGGCGCAGAATGTGCATCCCATGGCACAGCCAACCTGGGATGAGATGCACAACGTTGTCCGATTCCGGTATCCCATCAGGACCGTCTCGATCGGTGCGTCGTCGGTGCATCGGAACAGCCACTTGATCGTCGTGCCCTGATCAGCGCGCTGCTCGACGTCGATCACGAACGGCCAGTGCTGATCCTCGAGCGCCTCCCGAAGCTCTGCTGGCAGGTTGGTCATCCCTGCGGTCGTGAGGACGGGGTTGGCGTACAGCCAGTCACGGAGCTGGTCCGACCGGAACCGCGGCTCTTCCGGGATGAGGTCACCGAGACTCTCGGGCTCGGTCAGATAGAGCACGTCAGGTCAGCGACTTCGCCGCGTCGATCCATGCCTTGGCGGCTGCTTCGTTCGTGCCTGCTGCACTCACAACGGTCGAGGCGTCAGCTGAAGAGAGTCCGCGGAAGGTCACGATGCCCGCGTCGGCCAGCTTGCGGGCCGTCACGGGCCCGATGCCCTTGATGACCGTGAGGTCCTCTGGATCAGCCGGCGATGCATCCCGTGGTGGTGCTTCCCGGAAGCGTGGTGGCGGTCCCTCGGGTACCTCGGGAGCCGGGAGGAGGCGATCACGCATCGCCCATACGGCGGCACCGAGGCCTGCGACAACGCCGGCAATCCTGATGAGGTTCTTCGCTGTGTGGTTCATGGCATCCGATGATACGCCGCTGACTCTCCGGCGCGGCGAGCGGCGGTCAGGATTGGCAGTCCCCGTAGAACGGGTTCACGCTCCACGGCCTGTGCCATGGGCTCGCGTTCTTCGCGATGTACCACGCAGCGGCGATGTTGGCCTCGGCGTTGTAGGGCGTGGCATAGAGACCGTTGCTGTCCTTGAAACCTGCCGACGCTGCTCGATTCTTCCAGTACTTGCTGAGGTGCTGGAACAGTCCCTCGGCCCCGACGCTGCTGTTCCAGGCCCTCGGGTCGCCCTGGGATTCCAGATCGATGATGTTGAGGGCGCAGCTGACGAGTTCGGCGGGCCAATACTTCTCGACGAGCGGTCGCCAGTGCTCGACGTTTCGCTTGCCCCCCGCGTCCGCCGGCCACTGGGGCGACCACTTCGGCTCGGTCGAACCTGCCGTGGTGGTCGTGGCAGCAGGAGGCTGGGTCGTGGTCGTCGTTGCGGGAGCCGATGTCGTCGTGGGTGCGGGAGCGTCGTATGTCACCACGATGCGGACAGTCGCGAAGTTGCCCGAGTCGTCGGTTGCGGTGAAGAGCGCCCCGTTCGGTCCGGGGGAGAGCACGAGTTGGATACTCCATGAGCCGTCGTCGTCGACCGCCGCCTCGTACGGGCCGGAGGTCACCTCTGCGCCGGGTTCCGTGGTACCGCTGAAGGTGACGATGCGATCGTCGACCGTGGAACCGTCCTTCGGTGATGTCACGCGCAACGGGGGAGGCGTCGTGTCACGCGCCGGTGCTGTGGTTGCTGGGGTCGAACTGGTCGTCGTGCCCAAAGAGGTCGTCGGGCTCTCGGTGGTCGTCGACTCCTCGGCGGCACTGGACTGGAGGGAGGTATCGGATTGTGCGTCCACGTCCCCGACCGTCGTGGTGGTTGTGGTGAGCGTTGACGCCGTTCGGGTCTCCGGCTCCGAGACGCGAATGGCGAGGATGGCAGACGCGACACGAGCGGACACGTCCGGAGCGGTCGCCTCGGGTTCGAGTGTCGTCGTCGGTTGCCCACCTGACGAAGGTGAGAACGCAGCGAAGCCGACCACCGCGACGAGGGCGATGACCAGCATTCCGGCGTAAGCGAGAGGTATTCGGGGTTTCAATCGGCTCCGTGGAGCTCGGGGTTTGGTCACAAAGCGATCCGCGACCGGTTGGTCGTGGAGGTCGGACAGGGTTCCAGCGCGGAACCGTCCGGGTTCGCTGTCCATCAGCGTATAGGTGTCATTCCCCTAGAGCAACCCAGCCGTTGGAAGAAACTGCCAGGGTACACGCACAGTGCCTCCGAGGAATGTGTCCGGTGGCGGTCACATCTCCGAGGTCAGCGCGGAACTCGTCGAGATCCGGGGGTCGGCTGAACCCTTGTGTTCCCCGATGACGTCGATGGCCGAGATCGGGCCCCACCCGATCTCGTAGTGCCCGGCGACGTCGACGACATGGCCGCGATCGCGCAGGCCTTGGATCGTTTCCTGAGCCATGCGGGACTCGACACGGATCGCGCTGTCGGTGCCCGGCATCGGCTGGGCCATGGTCCACCGCGGAGCGAGTTGGGAGTCGTCGGTACACAGCCCTGCATGGAGGTGGTTCGCAGCGAGCTGGGCCAGGAGTTGGGGTTGCTGGTCCCCGCCTCGCGTGCCGAGGAGGAGCGAGAGATCAGGTCCTGAGGTCCAGAGGGTCGGCGAGAGCGTGTGGAGGGGACGCTTGTGGGGCGCATACTCGTTCGGATGTCCGGGGAGGAGGTTGAACCCTGCTCCACGATTGTGCAACCAGACTCCCGTTGCACCAGCGGACCGGCCCGAACCGATGCCTGCGAAGTTCGACTGGATGAGTGAGACCCCCATGCCGTCACCGTCAAGGACCGTCATGTAGGACGTCCCCCCGAGTGAACCCTCCGGCATCGGCCACCGTGTCGTCCGATCCGGGCGGATCCGGCTCGCTCTTGATTCGAGCCGCTCCGGGGAGAGGAGCTCCTCGACACCGATCAGGGCCGTGTCAGGATCCGAGACCGTATCGGCCCGTTCCCATGCCACGGATCGGTACGCCTCGATGAGGAAGTGCTGGTAGAGAGCATCGTTCGGATCCCTCGGTGGATCGAGGTGCTCGAAGATCCACAGGGTCGCCAGCGTGAGATACCCCTGGCTGTTCGGCGGGATCGTCCAACCCATTCGACCGAGGACATCGAGGGGGACGGCGTCGATCCAATCAGCCTGAACCAGATCGAGGTCGTCCTGGGTGATGGCGCCCTCGGATGCTGCGATGATGCCGGACGCGACAGCTCCGGTATAGAAGCCCTCCCTGCCCGATGATGCGATGTCCTCGAGCGTCCGAGCGAGATCGAGTCGCGTGATTCGGTCACCGTCCCGGAGGAGACCGCCCTGTGGATAGAACGATCCAGCCGAGGGCTGGTTGGCGATCATCGGGTGCAGCCGCTCGAGTGACTGGATCAGTTCGATCGATGCAGGGAACCCCGCGCGTGCGATTGTGATGGCAGGCGCCAGCGACGCCGCAAGAGGAAGTGACCCGAACGCCTCGGTGAGCGCGTGCCATCCGTCGACGCACCCTGGAACAGTGATCGACCAGGGCGATCGCGTGGGGATCTCGCCGAGGTCGAGATCGCGCAGATCATCTGCCGTCTTGCCAGATCCCGCTCGGCCGGACGCATTCAACGTTGCGGGTGCATCCATGCCAGGCATGTGGATGAGGGCGAACAGATCGCCGCCTGGTCCGCACGTGTCGGGTAGGACGACACCCAGGACGGCATCGACGGCGATGGCCGCGTCAACGGCGTTTCCGCCGGTATCGAGGATCTCGACGCCTGCTTGTGAGGCCAGATAGTGGGGCGAGACGACGATCCCCGTCCCCGCGGGGCGCGGCCCGGTCGAGAGGACTGCGTCGGTGGGACGGGTCATTCGGTTACGTTGGCGACCCGGCGGTTCAGCGCGTTGAGCACGGCCTTCACGGCGGCATCGTCACTGTTGCCAGCCGACAGCGCGGAGCCGACGTTCAGATCCTCGCCGCCGTGTGCGCCGGCCTGCACGAGGACCGCGACAACGACCTTCCTCACGCCAACCACGGTGTCGGTGATGGCGTCGAGCGCAATCGGAGGGAGCGTAGGGAATGTCTTCTCCACGGCATCGATCGTCGCCTCGCCGACGAGGCGGAGTCGGGCGGAGGCAACGGCAGGTCCCGTCGCGAACCCCACGTGTTCCGCATCGTCATGGCGGAGCGTCACCTCGATCGTGGTTCGTGTGCCGTTGGGTGTCTCGGAGATCCGTGTGAGGGCAGCGCGGGGAGCGGCGGCCAGGATGAGGTCATGCGGGCTGATCTGGACGACCGAGATCACGCGGTGATCGATCGAGAGGCCGAAGCGCGCCATCGCGAGGCTCTGCACGTCCCGTACGACCTGTTTCGCCGGCTTGTCGGCGGCCGCGATCACGTGGACCTCGGTGATGCGTTCGCCCTGGTTGATCACGCGCGCCGCGTCGATCGACTCGAGGCGGGTCAGCCCTTCTTCGAGCTCCTTGAAATTGACCGGCATGGGGCGATCGTAGCGCATCGCAGCGCACGTTTCGCGTTTCTCTGCGCGCTGTGCGTGGCAATGGGCCACGACGGTATGTGCTTGCGCGAGCGGGGGTTCTCCGATATGTTGGTTGCGGCTGTCGCTGCGGCGGCCAGGGCCCTGGGCGGGGTCCAGGACGGTTTCGCGGTAGGACGCGGATCGTCTTCGGTTGGGACAGGCTGAGATAACCGAAGATCGAACGATGTACCCGGGAGAGATATCACCCGGGTCGATGGAGGTGGTGGGACCCGGGAAGCTCATATTGGACTACTCCAGCGAAGCGGATCGCACGTTCCCTGATCTGACGAATGTGATGTCGGAGAAGAGGAAACGAACCACTGGAGCAACCACGTGAAGAGCAGAGTACTGAAACTTGCACTGACCCTTGGAGCACTTGCTTCGGCCCTCCTGGCCGGCGCGGCATCCCTCAGAGTCGGCTAACGAGTCCCGGGAACCACACCTCACATCATCGTTCATACGGCCAGGGGTCCCAGCCCATGTACCCGAACGAGTTGGTGCGACAGCAGAAAGCCAAAGTCCGTTTGGCAGTCGTGTTCACCGCGATTGGATTCGCGGTGTTGGGTGTTCTCGCCGTTGTGCAAGAGTTCCCGACTCCGTTGCTCCTCTGGGCCCTGTTCGCAGCAGCCTTTGTCTTCTTCGAGTGGAACACCGTCGAAGTGAACGACAAGTTGTATGCCAGTCCCAGCGTGATGGTGATCATGACGGCGGCCGTGTCGTTCGGATACGAGTCGGCGGTCTTGGGAACCGCATCGATGGCCGCGCTCGCGCTTCTGACCTCCGCAGACATCACGGAGCGCAGATGGTTCCAACCCGCTGTCAATTTTGGTCAACTGGTTGTGAGCGCAGCATCGTCGGTGACAGTATTGGTGCTCGTCATGGGGTCCTCTGAGCTCGAGACCACGAGTCTGTGGAGGGTCGCTCTTGCTTCGGCGTTGGCCGCGATCACGTACGGCTTCGTCAACTACCAGCTCGTCCTGTTCATCGTCCGATCGGTGTACGGCCATCGCGATGCGAACGCATGGTCGCACATGACCTCAATCCTCCTCCCGATGACAGGTATGGGATTCCTCGGTGGGCTTCTCGGTGCGACCTATCTGCTCATCGGTCCTGCGAGCATCCCGCTGATCGGCATCGTGTTCTTCACCGGCTACATGGCCTTCGAGTCGTATGCGAAGCTGCGTGAGGCCCAGCTGTCCACCCTTGCCGGGTTCATCAAGGCCCTCGAGGCGAAGGACCTCTACACCCGTGGACACACGGAACGGGTGGCCTACTTCTCGAACATGATCGGTCAGTCGATGGGATTCAACGGAACCCAGCTCGAGAAGCTTCGCTGGGCAGCGCTCATCCACGACGTCGGCAAACTCGCCGTGCCCCGGGAGGTCATTCGCAAGAAGGCGAGGCTAACCGACGACGAGTACCACGAGATGCAGGCGCATGTCCATCACGTCGAGGATCTCCTGAACGAGGTGGAGTTTCTCCGTCCCATGGTGGAGATCGCGTCCAACCACCACGCCCACTTCGACGGGAATGGGTACCACGGTTCGACGGCCGACGCTGGTGCGACGCCGTCGATCGAGGCGCGTATCCTCGCCGTTGCAGACTCCTTCGACGCGATGACCTCGACACGTTCATACCGGGTGGCCCTCACCCAGGAATATGCGTTCGCAGAGCTCCGCCGCCATGCGGGGTCCCAGTTCGACCCCGAGGTCGTCGAGGTGTTCATCGAGGTCCTCGGCGCATCCGGCGAGCGGTACGGATCCCCGGTGGAGCTGTCGGAGGACGAGGCTCGGCGGCGGGCCGAGCAGGGCATCGGCCACAGCCACGCCGTGACGGAGTCGCCACACATGGACACGAACCGTGGCACGGGATCGAGGGCTGCCCATGGCTGAGTCGAGGTTGCGCACGATCAGCGTCATCGCCTGGCTCGCGCTCGGGGGAGCTGCCGTGGTTCTCACCGTCGTGGGTTTGGGAGCAGGGGGCGTCGACACCGGCCAATGGGTCCTCGACGCCATCGTCTGGACCGTCGCCATCACCTTCGTCGCCCTCATCTCGGTGCCAGCGCCGTCGGGATCGAGGATCAGCCTCGGTATCGGAGCTGTCGTGGCCGGGTCGATCCTCACCTCGGACCTGACGGCCGTTGGGGCGGCAACTGCCGTGGCGCTCGCCCTCTCCTGGGTCATCCAGAGGAGGTTCGATGCATGGAACCATCGATCCGACGGGGACTTCCTCACAGACGCCCTCGCCACGGCGACTTACGCGTTCACGTTTGCGTACGTGAGCGGGGCTCTCGTGGAGAGAGGCGTCGGCGATCCGAGCTGGGCGATCGTGGGCGCCGTCGCCGTTGGCGGCATCGTCTGGTTCGTGGTCCGGGCGTTGGTCGCCGCGTTTGTCGGAGTAGAACGAACCGACCTCGCCGGTCGGTACCTCTGGTTGCTCTCGCTCGAGGACTGGGCGGTCGTCGTATCGATCCTCGCAGCGGGCACACTCTTCGGGCTCACATGGCCGGTCATGGGAGCATGGGCGTTCGCGGTCGCTGTGCTCCCCTATGCGTTCGGTCACCTCGCCTTCGAGCGGTATCACTCCACCAGGGTCACATACGGCCAGACGATTCGGGCGCTCGCCCAGATTCCCGAGGTCGCCGGCCTCGCGCCCCTCGGTCACTCCACCAGAACCGCGGAGATGGCGGTCGCGGTGGCGCAGGAGCTCGGTCTCCATCCGAACGAGGTCGTCGAACTCGAGTACGCGGCACTCATGCACGACGTCGGCCGAATCACCCTCAACGAGCCGGCGATCCTCAAGGCCGGCTACACGGACGAGGACATTGCACGGTGGGGTGCCCAGATCATCGCTGAAGCGCCCTACCTCGAGAACGTGAGCACGCTCGTCGAGGGCCAGCACAGGCCCTATCGCTCTCCCGGCATCGAGATCGACCCTGACGTCCCGATGGCATCGAAGATCATCAAGGTCGCATCCGCATACGATCAGGGCCAGATCGAGCTCGGCCTCTCACCCGTGGAGGCCCTCGAGCGGATCCATCAGGGCTCCGCATACGAGTTCGACCCGCAGGTCGCCGCATCGCTGCGGCGCGTCCTGGTTTTCAGGGGCGCCATTCCCTATTGATCCCCCGATCAGCGGGGGCGGACGCGATCAGCTGTCAGCGGCCGAGCCGGGAATGCCCGTAACCCTGTGCGCGAACAGTGACAGAGGTTGACGCATCTGATCTTCGAGGAACACGCCGACCCCGATGGCGAGGAATACGTCACCCAGCGAGAGGACGGCCCCTGGGAGCGGGATGATGTCTGCGAGGAAGGGCAGCCTCGTGGCGCTCGTCAGCAGCACGTGCTTGGCATCCAGGACCAACTCGCCCGTTTCGCCTGCGATCATTGCGGCTTCTGCGAGCACGGGCATACCGCCGTTGGCGAGGATCACCGTGAAGTTCATGAGGATTCCCATGCCGGCGATCCAGATGCCTGTCAGGTCTCGGTTCAGCCAAACGAACAGCAGCAGCGGCACATACGAAGCGAGAACGAGGCCGACCGCGATCGTGTCGTACTCGGTCGGCACGAAGTTGGAAGCCGTCAACACGAGAAGCGCCAACGGGAGGAGCCACCAGCTGATCACGCGGATCTCCGTCAGGTTGCGCAGTTTCCCGCCCCGGAGGGCTCCGACTACGATCGAGATGACGAGGACGAGCAGGATCCACTGCATGCGCTGACGATAGTGCGGGTGCCACGGTGCTCCGATGGCGCCCGTTTGGTTTCTCGTTAGTGTTTCGCGTTCCGGTGCGAGAGGGGTGCGGGTGATCACATACGAGGTCTTCGAGGCTGTCGCTCGCATCGTGATCGACGATCCCGACAGGCGGAATCCGCTGTCCAACGCCGAGATGCGGGATCTCCATTCGGCAATCGATCGGTCGGCCGCAGATCCCGAGGTCCGGGTCGTCGTGCTCACCGGCGCAGGAACCGATGCGTTCTCAGCGGGTGGCGACCTGGCGGGGGGCTTCATCGACGAGCCGCTCTCCCACCACGGGGAACGTGGTGCGCTCGTCGGGCTCCTTCGGGCCATGATGCAGAACCCGAAGCCGATCGTCGCCAGGGTCAACGGTGTCGCTCTCGGTGGCGGATTCGGTATCGCTGTCGCAGCGGACATCACCATCGCAGCCGATCACGCACGGATGGGCACACCTGAGATCGGGATCGGCCTGTGGCCCATGATGATCTCTGCCGTGCTGGTTCGTACGATGCCTCGAAAAGCGCTACTCGACATGATGCTCACCGGTCGGGTCATCGACGCTGGAGAGGCACTCGCCCACGGTCTCGTGACCAGGGTCGTGCCGGGCGACGAGCTCGACGAGGCCATTGATGCGGTCACGGCTGCCCTCATCGAGCGGTCGCCGGCGGCGCTTGCGCTCGGAAAGCGAGCCTTCTATGCGATGCAGGACCTCGACATCGACTCAGCCTTCGATCTGCTCCACCTCGGGCTCACGGCAGGCGCGATGACAGAGGACGGGGTCGAGGGAGTCTCGGCATTCCTCGACAAGCGCGCACCTCAATGGCGGGGACGCTGACGCCAGGCGCGCCCGGATCGGCCGGAATCGCGGGTCATGCGAAGGCACGGCTCAAGCAGTGACGCGGATCAACCACTCGATGAGCCACAGCGTCGGCAGTCCCACGACGATGCCTGCGCCGATGCTGCGTGTCCGCCACGCTGCGAGCCCGCCCACGATTGCTGCCGGCAGGAATGCGTTCCACGGATCGAAGTGCCCGCTCGGCCCGATGATGGCGGGGACCGTGAGTGCTGCGAGCACTGCAGGCGCCACATAGCGGAGGGATCGTTCGAGCGTGGGAGGCGCTTCGATCCTTCCGAAAAGGGCAATGAACGAGAATCGCATGGCGAAGGTCGCGATTCCGGCCGCGACGACGACGAGCCACATGGTCACGATCGGAACCTCTCCGCGACGAGGCCGCCGAGGACTCCCATGCCCGCTCCGAGTAGCAGCCCCAGGTTGTAGGGAAGCCCGATGGCTGCAACGGCGACTCCTGCACCCACGATGGCTGCGACGAGCTGTGGTGTGTCCTTGACGGCGAGGACGAGCAGCGCCATGAACGTGAGGGGGATCGCGAACTCCAGTGACCAGGAGCTGGGGACGGCCGTGCCAAGCAGCATCCCCGTCGTCGTCGTGATCTGCCACGTGGTCCACAGAGCGAGCCCTGCGCCGAAGTAGAACGGGACGATCCCGTTGCGTGAAGCGGGGTCGGGAAACCGAAGGGCAGCCGTGAGGTACGCCTGATCGGTGAGCAGGTAGCCGACTGAGACCTTCGTCCGCCACGGAAGATCCACCGTGTACCTGCCCATGTCCGCCGAGTACATCAACAGCCTCGCATTGATGATCACTGCGGTGATGAAGGCGACGGCGGCGCTGCCGCCACTTCCGAGGATCTCCACGATCGCGATCTGGCTCGCGCCTGCGAACACCAGGAAGGACGACGCCCATGCAGCGATCGGAGGCACGTCGGCCGCAACGGCCGTGACACCGAAGATCAGGCCGAACGGGGCCACCCCGAGGATGAGCGGGGAGACGGCGCGGACTCCGTCCGTCCATGTCGGTGCCCGAAGTGTCTCGTCCATGCCCCAATCCCCTCAGCGGCGTGAAGGCACGAAGCTAGTAGCGATGCTCCGGGGTCGGGCCGGGTCAGCCGAAGTGCTTCTCGAACTTCTCGGCGAGGTCGTCCTCGGTGATCTTCCCGAAGATGCGCTCGAGGATGATGCCTTCGGACGAGATGATGTACGACGCCGGGAGGCCGAGCGGCCGGTATGCGCCGTCCACCGAGTCGTCATCGTCGAAGCCGAGCGTGTAGCGCACCCCGATCTCCTCGGCGAAGGCGATCGCGTCCTCCCGGCTGTCCTGAACCGACACACCGATGAAGGCGATGTCGGGGTGTTGGAGCGAGGAACGGTCGATGGCAGGCATCTCCTCACGGCACGGGAAGCACCACGACGCCCACAGGTTCAGGAAAACCGGTCGTCCATCGTTTGCGAGGTGGTCGGAGAGGGAGAACGAGCCGTCCATGGTCTCGACGGCGAAGATGGGTGCGATCTCGCTCGGCTCGGTCGTGGCGGAGGGTGACGCAGCGTCGGTCGAAACGGTACACGCAGCGCCCGTCAATGCGAATGCGGCGGCGAGCATGATGAGGCGTGCGGCGGAATTCATAGCGATACGGTAGGTCGGCAGGGCGACTAGCACTGAAGGCGATATGCGTCTCGTCGCGTACGCCGTGTGGGGTCGTCTAGCCTCGATGCCGTGTCGTTCTTCACCAGGAAACGCGAAGAGCTCGTGGCGCTCGGGATCGATCCGGCGCGCCTACCGCCAGGGCAGTACCACACGGAACGATTCCCCGTTCTCCACGAGGGGAGCGTGCCGGACTTCGATCTCGCGACATGGGACTTCCTCATCGACGGATCGGTCGTCGAACCGAAACGGTTGACCTGGGGTGACATGATGAACTTGTCGACGTCCACGATCACGACCGACATCCACTGCGTGACAAAGTGGACGAAGTTGGACACGACGTGGGAGGGGATCCCCACGAGGGTCGTTTGGGACCTCATCGAACCCAGCGCCGACGTCACCCACGTCATGGTCAGAGCGGAGCACGGCTACACCACGAACCTACCCGTGGAGGACCTCCTCGCGGAGACGTCGATGTTCGCCCTGAGATACGACGGCGAGCCCCTCACTCCCGAGCACGGATATCCAATGCGCCTCGTCGTGCCCCACCTGTACTTCTGGAAATCGGCGAAGTGGGTTCGCGGCCTGACGCTCCTGACGCAGGACTCACCCGGGTTCTGGGAGCGGAATGGCTACCACATGTACGGTGATCCCTTCGCCGAGCAGCGCTACTGGGGCGATTGACGACGCAAGAAGGACGCCGTTTTCGACCGCAGCGAAGGTGACGATCCGTCGTGGCGCAAGATGCGATTCCTTTGTCGGGATCGTCAATCGTCGTTCGACTTGTCGGACGATCTCCCTGAATTCCAGCCCCTAATCTTGGATGCTGGAACGATAAGAACGCGACACCCATCCGAGGAGCCCAAGTGACGCACGATCCATTCGCCGCAAGACACGTCATCGACACGCCCCTCGGGTCCCGGGAGGTCTTCCGTATCGATGCGCTCCGCGACATGGGCGACGTCGACTCGCTCCCGTACTCGATCAAGGTGCTCCTCGAGTCCGTGCTCCGCAACCACGATGGCCACGTCGTTCGCGACGAGGACGTGAGGGCCGTCGCCCAGTACGACGCGTCGAAGGTCGGTGCGACGGAGGTTGCCTTCAAGCCTGCTCGTGTCGTCCTCCAGGATTTCACCGGTGTCCCCGCGATCGTCGACCTGGCAGCAATGCGCGCGGCGATCGTCCGCATCACCGGCAACGAGGCATCGGCCGGCAAGGTCAACCCGAAGGTCCAGTCCGACTTGGTCGTCGACCACAGCGTCCAGGTCGATGCGTTCAACTCACCTGATGCCCTCGGGATCAACTCGGACTTCGAGTTCGAGAGGAACCAGGAACGGTACGAGTTCCTGAAGTGGGGACAGTCTGCGTTCGACAATTTCTCGGTCGTTCCCCCTGCGACCGGCATCGTCCATCAGGTCAATCTCGAGTATCTCGCGAAGGTCGTATGGGATGAGCACGGCGTGTTGTTCCCGGACTCGCTCGTGGGTACGGACAGCCACACGACCATGATCAACGGCCTCGGCGTCGTTGGCTGGGGAGTCGGGGGGATCGAGGCAGAGGCGGTCATGGTCGGCCAGCCGATCTACATGCTCCTCCCCGAGGTCGTCGGCTTCCGCCTCACGGGACGACTCCCCGAGGGAGCGACAGCGACGGATCTGGTGCTCCGAGTCACCGAGATGCTCCGGGAACACGGTGTGGTCGGCAAGTTCGTGGAGTTCCACGGCCCCGGTCTCGCCACGATGCCGGTAGCGAACAGGGCGACGATCGCGAACATGGCCCCCGAGTACGGAGCGACCGTCGGGTTCTTCCCCGTCGACGAGATGACCATCCAGTACCTGCGCCTCTCGGGGAGGTCAGAGGAGCTCCTGGCGACCGTCGAGCAGTACTACCGCCTTCAGGGGATGTGGAGGGACGACGAACGCTCCATCACCTACAGCGCGGAACTCGAACTCGACATGTCGACCGTGGTGCCATCCCTCGCTGGCCCCAAGCGCCCCCAGGACCGTGTGGAACTGCCCGCCATGAAGGAGCAGTGGCACATCGACCTCGAAAGCCACCTCCGCCCCGCTGGTGGGAAGGGCGCCGTCGAGGGCGTCACCTTCGATGGTGCGACCTTCACCTTGTCCGATGGCCACGTCGTGATCGCTGCGATCACCAGCTGCACCAACACCTCGAATCCGGACGTGATGGTTGCCGCAGGACTCGTTGCCCGCAAGGCACGGGAGCGCGGCCTCAACCGAAAGCCTTGGGTGAAGACATCCCTCGCCCCGGGATCGAAGGTGGTAACCGACTACCTCGCCAAGTCCGGGCTCCTCGCCGACCTCGAAGCGGTCGGTTTCTACACCGTCGGCTACGGGTGCACGACCTGTATCGGGAACTCGGGACCCCTCCCGGATCCGATTGCGGAGGCCATGCGCTCGAATGGCCTGGTGGCGACCTCTGTCCTGTCCGGCAACCGGAACTTCGAAGGCAGGATCAGCTCAGACGTCAGGGCGAACTACCTGGCGAGCCCGCCACTCGTCGTGGCATACGCGCTGGCTGGAACGGTGGACATCGACCTCACCAACGAACCGGTCGGCTCGGACCACAACGGTGATGACGTGTATCTCGCGGACATCTGGCCCACGCAGCGAGAGATCGATGAGACCGTCGCGGCGTCCGTGACGCGCGGTCAGTTCATCCACCAGTACGCATCCGTGTTTGAGGGATCCGGTCAATGGAAGGCGATCGAGACGTCAGGCGGCGCCCTCTTCGAGTGGGACCCGAGTTCCACCTACGTCCAGGAACCACCGTTCTTCCTCGACCTCGGGCCCGATCCGACACCGATCTCGCCGATCAAGGGCGCCCGGGCCCTGCTCAAGCTCGGGGATTCCGTCACGACCGACCACATCTCACCTGCCGGTGCGATCGGACCTGACACGCCTGCGGGCCGGTTCCTCATCGATTCCGGCGTGAGTCCGCGGATGTTCAATTCGTACGGTTCCCGCCGCGGCAACGACCGCGTCATGACCCGGGGCACCTTCGCCAACGTCCGCGTTCGGAACCAGCTCGCACCGGGCACCGAGGGTGGATTCACGACCGACTTCACGGACGGGGCGGTCAAGTCGGTGTATGAGGCGAGCATGTCGTATCAGGCCTCCGGGGTCCCGCTCGTCGTCCTCGCCGGCGTCGACTACGGCATGGGCTCATCCCGTGACTGGGCGGCGAAGGGAACCTTCCTCCTCGGTGTCAAGGCAGTCATCGCTGAGAGCTTCGAACGGATCCATCGGTCGAATCTCGTGATGATGGGCGTGCTCCCGCTCACGTTCCCGGAAGGACAGAACGCCGAGTCCCTCGGTCTCGACGGAACTGAGGTGTTCGACATCGACGTCGACGACTCCCTCGTACCACAACAGGAGCTCGCTGTTCGGGCGATGTCGGGAGACGGTACGGTGACCTCGTTCCATGCGATCGCCCGATGCGACACCCCGATCGAGATCGACTACCTGCGCCACGGGGGGATCCTGCACATGGTGGTGAGGCAGATGGCGAGTGGGAAGTAGCGGTCCTCGCCCACACTCGCACGCACGAGCTGCGCTGACCCCCGAACCGGGCGCTGCTCAGGCGCCGGTGGCGTGACCGACCTCGAGGGGTACCGGTCTCTCGGCAGCGGACTCGAGGAGTCCGCGGATGATCCCCTGGTCGATTCGTCGGATGACCTCCGACATCTCGTCCCCATCGTCTGCGAGGGGGCAGAAGTGAGCGACGATGCGGTTCTCGCCGGGAATCGTCGACGTCCCGAGGCCCCGACCCATCATGGCCGTGGCGACGGCCATGGCTGCAGTCTCATAGCCCTCGTCCTCGGGGATGCCGATCTCGGCACCGAGTGACCGTCCGTAGGTGTGTCCTACTTCCTCGGCCACTGCGAGCGCTGAACCGTCATCCAGCCGGTCGATGATCGTGGTGAGCAACCCTGCCAGAGCGTCGTACTTGGCTGCCGAATACTGGACGGAGACGGACTTGTCCGTCACCTCATATCGCTTCGCTGGTCGACCTGCCGTCGGTGACGCGAGTGGCCGGTCCGAGATCCGGATGAACTCGTTCGAGTGGAGCCTGTCGAGGTGGTGCCGTGCGACGTTGGGATGGATCTCGAAGGCTGCGGCGATCTGGCCTGCCGTCAGGGGTTCGTGGGACTCGCGAATCATCACATAGATGCCGCGCCGAGTGGCATCGCCGAGGGCGCCGGTGATCTCCTCGATCTGGGCATCGAACGTGTTCGATCGCATGTCGTCTCCTCAACCGAATCATACGGTTGTGAGCACCCGACCGTGGGTCGCGAGGGCGGGTTCCTCGGTACCTCCCATCGCTACCCTCCCCGATGCCACCCGATGGGAGTTGATGACCATGCCAGATGTCGGAGCCGTGCGAGCGGCCATCGAACGCGTCGAGGATCCCGAGATCCATCGATCCCTCGGCGACCTCGGCATGGTGCGGGAGCTCGAGGTCACAGACGGTCTGGTTTCCGTGCTCATCGCCCTCACGATCCCCGGCTGCCCGCTCAAGGACCAACTGAACGGCGATGTGACGTCTGCCGCGATGGGCGTTGAAGGGGTCAAAGGCGTTGAGGTTTCGTTCACCTCGATGACCGACGAGGAGCGCGCGGCGTTGTCAGCAGATCTCCGTGGCGGCGCGGCACAAAGCCGTGAGGTCACGATCGGCAAGCCTGGGAGCAAGACTCGGGTGATCGGGATCGCCTCGGGCAAAGGTGGCGTTGGCAAGTCCTCCGTGACTGCGAACCTCGGCGTCGCCCTCGCAGCACAGGGCCTCAGGGTCGGAATCATCGACGCCGACGTGTGGGGCTTCTCGATACCCAAGATGTTGGGGGTGGACCGACCCCCGACCGTCATCGACGACATGCTGTTGCCCCCGGAGGCGCATGGGGTCGCCGTGATCTCGATGGACTTCTTCGTCCAACCCGACCAGGCCGTGGTTTGGCGCGGTCCGATGCTCCACAAAGCACTCGAGCAATTCCTCGTCGACGTCCACTGGGGTGACCTCGACTATCTCCTGATCGACATGCCTCCGGGTACCGGTGACGTTGCCATCTCGATCAGCCAGTACCTGCCACGGTCCGAGATCCTTGTCGTGACGACTCCCCAGCCGACGGCACAGCGCGTTGCCGCGCGTGCAGGGCTCATGGCTCGCAAGGTGAACCAGGACATCATCGGGATCGTCGAGAACATGTCGTGGTTCACCGGAGACGACGGGAAGCGATATGAGATCTTCGGCAGTGGTGGAGGGCAGTCGCTCTCCGATCAGTTGGAGGTGCCCATGCTCGGCCAGATACCGCTCGTGACGGCCCTCCGCGAAGGGGCAGACGATGGCCGTCCCATCACCGTCGTCGATCCCGGTGGAGAGGCCGCCCAGGCGTTCACGGCCCTCGCTGAGCAGGTCGTCGCACGGGGCCCGAGGCTCAGATCACACCCGGAGCTCGTCATCTCGTGACGGGTAGCATCGTGTCCGAAAGAGAGGACCGCCAATGAGCGAGAAGTTCAAGGTCAGGATCGGTGTGGCTTCGGCCCGTGAACTCGAACTCGAGGTGACCGAGACCCAGGTCGTCATCGACGCGTACACGCAGGCCGTCAAGACGTCCGAACCCGTCTTGTGGATCACGGATGCGCGTGGCCATCGGTTTGGTGTCGCCGTCCAGTCGATCGCCTTCATCGAGTTCGACAAACCCCAAGAGCGCGGAGTGGGGTTCGGCCGATCCTGAGATCGGACACCTCAGCGCAAACAGAAAGGACCCGGTTCCAGATACCGGGTCCTTCGTCCGTGTACGGTGGTCAGCCGTTCAGCTCGCGTGGCGGGCCCTGCGCCGTTCGGCCAGCCAACGCTTGCGATACCGGCGACGGTCGTCTTCAGGAAGTCCACCCCACACTCCCGCCTCCTGATTCGTCTCGAGTGCGTAGAGGAGGCACTCTTCGGCGACGGTGCACGCACTGCAGATCGCAGTCGCACGTTCGATCATGTCGATCGCAGGTCCAGTGGTTCCGACGGGGAAGAAGATGTCAGGATCTGAATCGCGACAGGCTGACAGCTCTCTCCAATCGGTGACGGTGAGCACGGAGCGTCTCCTTGGCGTGGTTGGGGCGGGGCAATGTGAAGTTTTTCACAAACCTCCGGCAGTGTCAAACGGTTCTTGATTCTGGGACCCATCGGGAGCGTTCGACCCGTGGCCATCGGTGCGATGGCGCGAGGGCGACGGTGAGCGACCGATATCTAGGCTTCGCCCCACGTGTCGAGCCAACGGAGTCGATCCATGACGATCCAGGAGCGCCTCGCCGCCGACCAGACGACGGCGATGAAGGCGAAGGACAAGCCAACGCTGAACGCCATACGTTCCGTTCAGGCCGAGGTCTCGATGGCGAAGTCCGCCCCGGGTTTCTCGGGTCGGGTCGACGACGAGCTGTACATCGCAACGATCACCACATACGTGAAGCGCATCGACAAGTCCAGGGTCGAGTACGAGGCCATGGGGGGTGCAGGTGAGCAGCAAGCGTCCGAGCTCGCGTTCGAAATCGAGTACCTGACCCGCTTCCTTCCCGTGAAGCTCGACGAAGCTGCGACCAGAAGTCTCATCGAACGAACGATCGCCGACATGGGTGCTACATCGGAGACACCGATCGGCCAGGTCATCGGCTCCGTCATGAAGTCGGGTGAGGACGTCGATGGCGCCCTGGTCAACCGGATCGTCCGCGAGACGCTCGACAGTCAATAGCAGGACCAGCCGCGCCGTACGTGCCCCAGGCAGGATTCGAACCTGCGCTCCCGGCTCCGGAGGCCGATGCTCTATCCCCTGAGCTACTGGGGCGCCCACCGATTGTAACCTTGCGCATCCGCCACCGGCCCTCGGGGGCGGGTGCCCGACCGAGCGAGGCCATGTCGATCCAGTTCATCCTCACCGAGCGCTTCGCCGACGCGTTCGCCGCACATGGGGCAGACCGGGCCTTCGGCGAGGTTGTCGCGTCCCAGCGCCCGGAGCTTGCGGACTTCCAGTGCAACGGCGCCATGGGTGCAGCGACCCAGGTCGGCAGACCGCCGAGGGAGTTGGCGGCCGATGTCGTTGCGAGCGTCGGGATCGAAGACGTCGCCGAGGTGTCCATCGCAGGCCCGGGATTCATCAACATCGTCCTTCGCCCCGCCACCATCGGGTCCACCATCTCGGAGATGGCGGACGATCCGAGGCTCGGTGTGGCGGCCGTGAGCCCAGCCCTGACCGTCGTCGTCGACTACGGCGGTCCGAACATGTCGAAGGCCCTCCACGTCGGCCATCTTCGGGCGGCTGTCATCGGGGAGTCGATCAAGCGGCTCTTCCGTTTCCTCGGTCACCGCACCATCGGGGACATCCACATGGGGGACTGGGGAATGCCGATCGGGCAGCTCATCGTGGAACTCGAGGATCGCATGCCGGGCCTCCCGTACTTCGACGAGACCTACGACGCCGCATCCGATGGGCCGTTTCCCGAGGACTCCCCCGTCACCCTCGACGACCTCTCCGACATGTATCCGACGATCACGCGTCGGTGTGCCGAGGATCCTGCAGTCGCGGAACGGGCCCGAAGAGCGACGTTCGACCTCCAGAACGGGAGGGTGGGGTACCTCGCGCTGTGGAAGCACTTTCACGACGTCTCCGTCGCCGAACAGACGAAGGACTTCGAGCAACTCGGCGTCGAGTTCGATGTCTGGTACGGGGAGTCGACCGTCAACGAACGCCTCGAGCCGATGGTGGAGGATCTCCTCGCCGGAGGAATTGCACGTGTGAGCGATGGGGCGGTGATCGTGGATGTCGCGGAGCCTACGGACAAGAAGGAGCTTCCCCCGCTGCTTCTCACCCGCTCCGATGGCTCCTACCTGTACTCGACGACCGACCTCGCCACCATCGACATGCGGGTGACCGACATGGGGATGGACCTCGGCCTGTACGTCGTCGATGCACGCCAGGGACTGCACTTCGAGCAGGTCTTCCGGGCCGCCCGGAGAGCCGGCATCGCCGCTGACGGGGTGCAGCTCGAGCACATCGGCTTCGGGACCGTGAACGGTGTCGACGGAAAGCCGTTCAAGACGCGCGAAGGCGGCGTGCTCCGCCTCGGTGACCTGATCGAGCTCGTCACGGATGCTGCACGGTCACGGCTGAGGGAAGCGCACATTGCGGACGACTACCCCGCCGATGAGCAGGAGGAGATCGCGAGGAAGGTGGGGCTCGCGGCACTCAAGTTCGGCGACCTCTCGAATCATCGCACATCGAATTACGTCTTCGACATCGACCGGTTCTCCGCGTTCGAGGGCAAGACGGGCCCCTACCTCCAGTACTCGGCTGTGAGGATCAAGTCGATCCTCCGGAGGGCAGCGGATGCCCATCTCGTGGCCGGGCCCATCGTCGCCCCGTCGGTGGACTCGGAACGTGCGCTGATGCTGAGGCTGATCCGCCTCCCCGAGATCCTCGAGCGGGCAGCGGATCTCCGTGGCCCGAACGTGATCGCCGAGTACGCGTACGACGTCGCCACCGACTTCAGCCGTTTCTACGAGCACTGCCACATCCTCAATGAGCCGGACGGGCTGCGTCAGGCCTCATGGCTGACGCTCGTGGACACCACCCTGCGCACCCTCGCGCTGCTTCTCGATCTGTTGGGGATCGACGTTCCGGAGCGTATGTGATCGCGGGAGGGCCAATCCCACTGCATCTGCTGCCCTCTGGGGCGAGTGCTCCGGGCGACAGGCTCCACATCGGGGGATGCGACGTCATCGAACTCACCGAGCGCTTCGGGACGCCCCTCTTCGTGTACGACGAGCAGCATCTCATCGACCGGTGTCGCGAAGCGGTCGCCGCGTTCCCCGGTGGCGTCGCATACGCATCGAAGGCATTCCTCTGCAAGGCGATGGCGCGCCTCGCATACGACTCGGGAATGGACATCGATGTCGCAACGGGAGGTGAGCTCTTCGTGGCACGAGTCGCGGGTGTCCCCGCTTCCCGCATGGTCCTGCATGGGAACAACAAGTCCGACGATGAGCTCGCATACGCGATCGACGAGGGAATCGGACGAATCGTGGTCGATTCATTCGACGAGATCGATCGAATCCGATCGATCGCCAGCGCTTCTGCACCCCTCCGGGTCCTCCTGCGATTGAATCCGGGAATCGAGGCCCACACGCACGAGTACCTCCAGACAGGTGCCATCGACTCGAAGTTCGGGTTCCCAATGGTCGACGGCATCGCGGATCGAGCCATCGAGGCGATCGAACAATCGCCATCGATGACGCTCGCGGGCTTCCATGTCCACGTCGGAAGCCAGGTCTTCGATGTGGCGTCGTTCGCGAGGGCCATCACGGCGATCGCGCCGTTCATCGCCGGTGCCGACGTCGAGGAGGTCTCGATCGGCGGAGGACTCGGTGTTGCCTACGTCGATGGCGAGGAGAGCCCCTCGATCGCACAGTGGGGGAGGGTTGTCCACGACGCTGCCGCCGAGGAGGGGATCACTGCCCGCATCAGTGCAGAGCCCGGGCGATCCATTGTCGCTGACGCAGCGGTCACGGCCTACACCATCGGCACGATCAAGGACATTCCCCGAACGCGCATGTATGTTGCCGTAGACGGGGGGATGTCGGACAATCCTCGGCCCGTCCTGTACGGGAGCGGGTACGAGGCGTTCCTGGCCAGGGCCGTTGGCGCCCAACGGCCAGAAGCCGTGCGAGTCGTGGGGAAACATTGCGAGTCGGGCGACTTCATCGTGCGTGACGCACGGCTCCCTACCGATGTCGTCGTCGGTGACATCCTCGTGACGCCGGTGACCGGCGCATATGGGCACTCGATGGGGTCGAACTACAACAAGGTGCCGCGTCCAGCCGTCGTCTTCGTTCGAGGAGGCACGGCGAGGGTGGTCGTCGAGCGTGAGACCTACCGGGATATGGTCGCGAAGGATGTCGGCTGATGGTGCCAGAGAGGCATTGGTGGCGCGGACGCCGAACTCGTCAGGAATGCAAGCGTCCACGGCCTGGCGTCGGGTGAGGTCACATATGCCATCGGTTGCAGCGGCCGATCTTCCATCGAGTTGGTCATCCGCCAGCCATCAGCGGTGAGCCACCACAGGCCGTTGCGATTCGCGTTGTCGTCGGGCTTGCCTGTGACACTGACGCCAGCATCGACGTTCCCGCTGCGACCCGACACCACGATGACGGGGAACCCATCGAGGTTCTGTGAGACCTGTCCTGGCAGTGACCCCTTCGTGGCGAGGATGACGATGGTCTCGTTCTCGATGGGCGCGTGAACAGTCACTGGGACCTCAGGGTTCTCGACGATCGGTGTCGGGAGTATTGCGGCGTCCGCGGGTGCGATGCCGCTCGTCTCCACCTCGTCGGCCTCCTCGCCCACCCGAACGATGGCGACGATCGGAGCTGCGGTGACGAGACCGGAGATGAACTCCGATGACGAATCACCCGTGAAGAGGATGATCCGTTCGGGTCCGTAGTCACGGACGGCATCGAGCACTGCCCCCGGATCGTTGGCGTCGTAGGGGATCACGGGGGCGTCGTAGGTCGCCTGGGCAGTGTCGGCATTGGCGAGCGAGGCGAGGACGTCGACCGACACGACGTAGATGGTGCGCGCCTCGGTGTGCATTGCCTTCGCAACCGTGGCCAGGTCGGTGGCGTCGATCCAGTGGTGGTCGATGCGCTCCGCTGCGACGAGAGAGACCCACGGGTCGACGGCGACACCGCTGGGATGTCGGACCTCGAAGTGCAGGTGGGGCGGCGTCTCCTCCGCGTTGCCGGCATCGCCGACCCATCCGATGACGGTACCCGCCGCCAGCACGGTGCCGACCGTGATCCCCGGAGCGAAGCACGGGGCCTCGTTCACATCTGTCCCCGGGAGATCCGTGTTCAGGTGGGTGTACACCGTCGACCATCCGTCGGTCGCCGTGATGATGATTCCGCACCCTGCGAGTTCTCCGCCGACGTGCGCCCATGTGACCACGCCATCGTGGGCGGCCACGACGGGAACGCCCTTCCACCCGTAGGTCATGATGTCGACGCCCTCGTGCAGGCGCGTGCACCCATCCCTGCATGCTCCGAATGTGGGGGAGAACGAGCTGGTGCCGACCACGGGGAACACGAGCGGACGGAGGATCTGGATCGGATCGGTTGGATCGAACACTGCCTCGGCAACGGGACTCTCGACCGACCCGGTGGCCGCGCCGCTGGCGTCGTCAGCTCCCTCAGCCGCGCCCACCGACCCCATCAGCGCGAGGACGGCGATGGTGAGGACGGTCGAGATCCGGCCGAAACGATGCCGAGTGGTCATCCGTCGAGCATACGGGGACGTCCCAGCGAGTGCGAGTTCAGAACGTGATCAGCCCAGACGCACGATCACGGGGACAACCACACGGGGTGGGGCGGCAGCTCGGCGAGACTGGACAGGAAGTTCAGTGTCTGGGGTTGGGCGAGCTTCTCCGTGACATAGGCGAAGCCTGGATGTGGTGCCTCGTCGATCGTCGATGTTCCGACCCACCCCGTGCCGGTGTGCCACCACAGCAGCGTCTGGTCCGCGCCCTTGCCTGGCCAGCTCCGCGATGGTTCGCCGATTCCGTGCGGTGCCCAGGTCTCGGAGGTGAGGACGATCGACAGGTGATCGAATGCGTACGCCTCGAACGTCTCGACACGTGATCGGTGGATGCGGTCGACGACACCAGCGATGATCGTGGTGAAGCGATCGGGCGGGTTGTACTCGAAGGGTACGGGCACGACCGCGTCCGGCGTCACGGCCAGTACGGGGGCATGCGGGTCGGGGATCTCCCATCGGGCGACGATCGGCGCGAGGGGTCGTGCGAGCTGCTCGAGCCAGCTTCCAGGGTCGTCATGCATGATGAGGATGCGCTCAGGTGCCAACCTCTTGATCTCGGAGATCGCCCACGTCGGGTCTGTCCGATCGATGGCGAGCAGCGGGCTCTCGAGGAACGTCGCCCCTGCCTCGCTGGCACCCACACGGTGCATGTCCTCAGAATCGATGATCGTGAGCATCCGTGCCGACGTGTGGGAGGCCTCCGACAGCCGCATGGTCGTCACCTGGGGATCCGTCGGTAACCACTCGTAGGTGACCCGCGCAGCGTTCTTCAAAGACCGGTATGGGTCGATCGGGTATCCGCTCCTGTTCCGGAGTTCGAAGTGCAGGTGGGGCGGGGTGTCCTCGGCGTTACCGCTGTCACCCATGTACCCGATGATCTGGCCCGCCACGACCTCGGTACCGACCTCGATGCCAGGAGCCGGGCATGGAGCCCCGATCTCGTCCGTTCCGGGGACAGGGACATCGTTGTTGAGGTGGTAGTACCGGGTCTCCCATCGGTCCTTGCTCCGGATTCGTACGGAGCATCCGGGGTTGCCCTCGTCGTACGTGACCTTGGTGACCGTCCCGTCGTGGGCGGCGACGATCGGGAAACCCTTGTACCCGTAGGTGAAGATGTCGATGCCGTGATGTTCCCGCGTGCAGCTGTCGCGGCAATCGCCGAATCCCGACCAGAACTTGGAGAGTCCTACCACGGGGAAGACGAGCTTGCGGAGTACGTTGTAGCGCTTCACCGGTGTGAATGTGCGCCGTGGCCCGGGTGCGGGGGCGACGGTCACGGGCGTGTCCGGCGTGTCCGGCGTGTCCGGCGGGTCTACGGCCACGGGGGTGTCCGTTGTTTCCGACGTCACGGTGTCCGTCGTGTCGTCGGCGTGGTCATGATCGTCGGCGTGCGCGGGCACGGAGCCGAACGCCGTCGCGACGACGACGACCGACACGAGCATCGCGCCCAGCCGACTGCGGTCCAACCCCATGCGTACTGGTAACGGCACGAAACCCGGATTTCTGAAGCGCCCATAAGGGAAGTGCCGGTCCGGGTCCGCCGGCGGTGGTTGGGAGAAGCCTCCCTGCGGCTATCGTCGCCCGTCATGGAACGAACGATCGGTATCGGCCTGCTCGGCGCAGGCACCGTGGGCGGAGCGCTGGTGCGTCGACTGATCGGTGACTCCGCTGCGATCGCACTCAAGACCGGCCTCACCTTCGATGTTCGGAGGATCGGAGTTCGCGACGTCCATCGAACCAGGGAGTTCCCCGTGTCCGATGGCCTGCTGACCGACGACCCCTTCGCCGTCGTCAACGACCCGACCGTCGACCTGATCGTCGAGGTCATGGGAGGGCGCGATCCCGCCGGAGACCTGATCCTCGCAGCGATCGAGCTCGGCAAACCGGTGGTTTCGGCGAACAAGGAGTTGATCGCGGCTCGTGGACCCGAGCTGATCGCCGCTGCCGAGCGTGCTGGGGTTCCCCTCCTGTTCGAGGCCTCGGTAGGGGGCGGCATCCCGATCATCCGACCCCTGTCAGAGACGCTCGCAGGGGCGTCCATCACCCGCGTGCTGGGAATCGTGAACGGCACGACGAACTACATCCTCACCCAGATGGCGGAGTTCGGTGAGTCGTACGCTGATGCACTCTCCGGTGCCCAGGTGCTCGGGTACGCGGAACCGGACCCGACCGCCGACGTGTCAGGAGCCGACGCAGCAGCGAAGGCCGCCATCCTCGCCTCGCTCGCTTTCGGCACGTGGACGGGGCTCGATGACGTCTACCGCGAGGGCATCGAGTCGATCGATGCTGTCGACATCGGGTTCGCCGCGGAGTTCGGATACGCCGTGAAGCTGATCGCGGTGTGCGAGCGCACGCCCGCAGGTATCAGCGCACGGGTCCACCCGGCCCTCATCCCCACGGATCATCCGCTCGCGGCGATCCGGGGGGCGACGAATGCTGTGTTCATCGAGGGCCCTTCGATCGATTCGCTCCTGTTCGCCGGTCCCGGTGCCGGTGGTGAACCCACGGCGACGGCGGTTCTCGGGGATGTGATCGACGCGGCACGCGAGATGCTCGCGGGTGCCCAGGTTGCTCCGCGCATCCGGTTCTCCCCGGGCGACATCGTCCCGTTCGAAGACGTATCGACCGCTCGCTACGTCCGACTGCTCGTCCAGGATCGCCCCGGCGTCCTCGCACGGATCGCATCGGTCTTCGGGGACGCAGGCGTCTCGATCCGGTCCGTGTGGCAGGAGGGAGCAGATGACGAGGCAGCGCTCGTCATCGTCACCCATCGCGCCATGGAGAGGGACCAACGGGTCGCAGTGGCGAACCTCCGAGCCCTCGACGACGTGATCGAGGTCGCCTCGGTCATCCGAGTCCTCGGCGCCACGTCGTGACCTGGCGCGGCGTCATTGAGGAGTTCAGGGACCGCCTCCCGGTAACGGCCGAGACTCCCGTCGTGTCACTCCTCGAGGGAGGCACCCCGCTCATCCCTGCTCCCGCCGTGTCGGTCATCGTCGGTCGCGAGATCCTGCTCAAGTTCGAGGGGATGAATCCGACGGGATCCTTCAAGGACCGTGGAATGACGCTTGCCGTGTCGAAGGCAGTCGAATCGGGTGCTCGTGCCGTGGCATGCGCATCGACCGGCAACACGTCGGCGTCGGCGGCTGCGTACGCGGGGCGGGCAGGGATCGGGTGCATCGTGGTCCTTCCTGCGGGCAGGATCGCTGCAGGGAAGCTCGCCCAGGCGCTCGTCCACGGCGCGACCGTCGTGCCCATCGAGGGGAACTTCGACGATGCGCTCCGCATCGTCAGGGACCTGGCCGCCGACTTCGATGTAGAGCTCGTCAATTCGGTGAACCCCTATCGGATCGAGGCGCAGAAGACGGCTGCATTCGAGATCATCGATGCCCTCGGTGACGCTCCTGCGGTCCACGCGCTGCCCGTCGGGAACGCAGGGAACATCACGGCGTACTGGAAGGGATACACAGAGGCCCAGACTGCGCCTGCGATGTGGGGATTCCAGGCGGAGGGCGCCGCGCCGATCGTGTTCGGCGAAGTATTCGACGAGCCTGAAACGATCGCGACCGCGATCCGCATCGGGAATCCCGCCTCGTGGGACGGGGCTGTCGCGGCTCGCGACGAATCAGGCGGGAGGATCGAGGCGGTCACCGACGACGAGATCCTCGATGCGTATCGACTCCTGGCCGAGTCCGTCGGGGTCTTCTGTGAACCGGCGTCGGCGGCCGGCGTCGCAGGGATCATCAAGTACCGCGCCGATCTCCCCGAAGGGATGATCGTGTGCACGGTGACGGGCCATGGCCTCAAGGATCCGGCGACGGCGACGCGCGACATCGTGTTGCCCGACTCGGTTCCGGCCACCGCGGGCGCCGTCGCAACGGCCGCCGGGCTCGGCTGACGATCGCCGAGGATCCCCCGATCCACGTCCCAGGCGGTGCCATCCGCGTTTCTGTCACACCCTGGACCTACGCTGAACGCGTGAGCAAAACAGTCAGCAACACGCGTAGTAGATCAGGATGTGGACCATCGTGACGTACGTACTCGTCGGATTCCTCGTCGTCGTGGTCATCGGCCTCACGATTGCCCTTTTCCGAGTCGTATCCATGGTGCGGGCGTCGGCGTCGGACGACGTCGATCGGCGGATGTCGGAGCTGATG